>CAZSDX010000318.1:0-8325 GCA_964605685.1 uncultured Polyangiaceae bacterium | reverse complement strand
CGTTGACTCCAGGGCGTGGATTGCATTCAGCCCCGATCGGAATCGGGGGAACACAGGTCGCATTGAGCTTGAATTCGCAATGATTGGGTGCGGCACATGGCTGATCTTCGCCATCTTCACAAGGGGCCCCCAGCGGGAGTTTCTCCGCTGTACAGAAACCCTGGTCACACCACAGATTTTCCTTGCAATCTCCGCGATTACAAGGTTCACCCACATCTTTTCTCTTGATGCAGGATCCGATGTTTTCATCCGGCTTCTGCTTGCAGAGGAAACCTGGAGCACAGAGCGGGTATTTCAAGTCAAAGGAAGGATCGATGTGAGACCCACAGGGATCTCCCTCCTTGCTGAACGGAGTGCACTGGGCTTGTTCTTCCTCTCCGGTACAGCCGCAGGTGATCGGTTGGTCGTTAGTCTCCTCGCATTCCTTTCGACTCTTGCAGAAGCTCCCGATGGGAGCACCGGGCCGGAACGCCTTGAGATTGTTTGGGTTTGGAATGATGGATTCTTCCTCGCCGCATGAGGATACGAGGAAGAAAACGAGAGGTAGAATCCTGGAGAGGATGTTTTCTGTTTTATCGTTTTTCATTTCTGGTTTTTGCGGGCGATCAGGTGCCGGGCGCGGGGGCGGTGGGCGAGGGGGCCGGGGGGTATCTGGGCGAGGAATTCTCGCCGGAATTCGTCGATCCAGGCGTCGCCCTGGGCCAGCGCCAGGGAGCGCCCGGGGCCCGAGGAGAGCATCGCGTCCAGGAAGGTGGTCGCGTCGTCGTGGTGCATCTCGTGGGTGGAGAGCTCGTCCCGGAGGAGCTCCCCGCCGGCCTCCTGGATGGCCCCGACCAGCGCCCCCTCCCAGGAGGCGTCCGGCACCGGGAGCTTGCGGGCGATGAGGTCGCGGAACAGGAAGAAAGGCCCGGAATCCTCGGCGACGGCGGGCCAGAAGACCACGGAGAGGAGGCCGCCCGGGGCGAGGGCCTCGGTCCAGCGGCGGAGCGCGAGGGGCGGGTCCGGCACCTGCTGGAGCCCGAAGAGGGAGACGACGCCGGCGCAGGAAGGCCACCCCTCGGTGGACATGGCGTCGGCCACCTGGGCGCGCACCGCAGGGAGGTGCCGGGTCCGCTGGTAGGCGAGCTGGAGCATCCCCGCGGAGAGGTCGACCCCGAGGATTTCTCGATCCGGGTGCTGCTGGGCCAGGACGACCAGCTCGTGGCCGGTGCCGCAGCAAGGGACCACGATGGCTCCAGGAGGTAGCGGCGGCTGGAGCCCCTCGCAGGCGTCGCGGAGCCAGGGGGCGAAGCGGGGAGGGAAGTAAGCGTCGTACCCCATCGCCACCTGATCCCAGGCGACGGTCAGCGCTTGCTGTCGAGTTCGCTCGGTCATCTACCCTGGCACTGTACCGCAAAGGGCCAGCCCCCGGGTCAGCAGAAGGTCAGAACTTGCCGGAGACCGACAGGAAGGTGAGCTTCTCGTTGGTCTCGCGGAGGCGCCCGGTGAGCATGCGGACGATGTTCCAGAGGACCTCGTAGGCCAGGTCCTTGTGGAGGAAGAGCAGGTCCTCGAAGGAGTCCTTGGAGAGGACCAGGAGGCGGCAGCGCTCGTGGACCACCGCGTCGGCGCTCCGGGGGGACTCGTCGATGAGCGACATCTCGCCGAAGACGTCGCCGGGGCCAAGGACCGCCAGGGCCTCCTCGCCCATCCCGGGGACCTCCCGGCTGATACGGACCTTGCCCTCGACGATGACGTAGAGCTTGTCCCCCACGCTCCCGTGGTGAAAGATCTTGGTCCCCAGGGCGTGGCGCTCCTCGGAGGTCGCCTCGGCGATGAGCGCAAGGGCGTCCGGGGCCAGCCCGTGAAAGAGCGAGATCTTGCTGAGCTGTTCCAGCCGTTCCTGGCTCACGAGGGACATGGTAGCAAGGGCCCCTTGACCAGGGAAAATACCATGGTGAAAGCGACCATCGAGCGGGCTCGCGAGGCCCAGAAGGGCTGGGCCGCGGCGCCGGTGGGGGCCCGGGTCCGGGCGCTGGCGCCCCTGCGGGGGAGGATCCTCCAGCGGGCGGAGGAGATCGCCGCCGTCGTCAGCGAGGAGGTGGGCAAGCCCGTCGAGGAGGCGCTGCTGGCGGAGGTGCTGCCCAACGCCGACCTGGTGGCCTACTGGCTCGACCACATCGAGTCGCTGCTGGAGCCGGAGGAACAGCACTACAACCCGGTGACGTTCCCGGGGAAGTCGGGGGTGGTCTATCGTGACCCACGGGGGTTGATCGGGCTGATAACGCCGTGGAATTTCCCGGTGGCGATCCCGCTGAGGTCGCTGCTGCCGGCGCTGCTGGCGGGGAACGCGGTGGTCTTCAAGCCGAGCGAGGTGACGCCGAGGACCGGGGCGCTGGTGGCGTCGCTGTTCGAGGGGCTGCTGCCCTACGGAGTGCTGGGGCTTGTGCAGGGGGACCGGGAGGTGGGGCGCGCGGTGGTGGAGGGCGGGCTGGATCTGGTGATCTTCACCGGGAGCGTGAGGGGAGGGAGGGAGGTGGCGCGGGCCTGCGCCGAGCAGCTCATCCCGTGCTCGCTGGAGCTGGGCGGGAAGGACGCGGCGCTGGTGCTTGCGGACGCGGACCTGGAGCGGGCGGCGCGGGGCGTGGTGTGGGGGGCGTTCTCCAACGCGGGGCAGAACTGCGCGTCCATCGAGCGAGTGTACGTGGAGAGCGCGGTGGCGGAGCCGTTCCTGGCGCGGGTCACGGAGCTGACGGCGGCGCTGCGGCCCGGGGTGGACACGGGGCGGTTGACCACGGAGGGTCAGCTCCGGATCGTGCAGCAGCAGGTGAAGCGCGCGGTCGAGGACGGGGCGGAGGTTCTGGTAGGGGGGGTCGACCCGGAGGAGGGGTTGATGGCCTACCCACCAACGGTGCTGCGGCTGCGGGACGAGGAGACCCCGCTGATGCAGGAGGAGACCTTCGGCCCGGTGCTGCCGGTGGTGGTGGTCGGTTCCGCGGACGAGGCGGTGGCGCGAGCCAACCAGTGCCGCTACGGGCTGACGGCGAGCATCTGGAGCCGGCACTTGCCCCGGGCGGAGATGCTGGCGCGGGGGCTCCGGGTGGGGGTGGTGACCCTCAACAACCACGGGTTCTCGGCGGCGATCCCCTCGGCCCCCTGGTGCGGCCTGGGAGAGACCGGCCACGGCGTCACCAACGGCCCCCACGCCCTGGCGGAGATGACGCGCCCGCGCTTCGTGCTCACCGACCGGAGCCGGGCGCGGCAGGAGCTCTGGTGGTACCCGTACACCCCTGCGCTCCGCTCCGTGGCGCTGGCGATGGCGACGCTCCAGAGCGGCGGTCTGCTGGCGCGGCTCAAGGCGCTGCTCGCGCTGCTGGTCAGCTTCCCGAGGCGCCTGCGGGAGCAGCGGTGACCGGGGGCACCAGCAGGTCCGGGGAGGAGGGCACCGCCGGCGTGGGGGCGCTGTTGTGCTTCAGGAGCTGGTAGTGCTTGCGGATCGCCTCCCCGAGGGAAGACGACTCGTTGTAAGGCAGGCCAAACTCGGCGCAGGCCTCGCGGACAATGCGGGAGATCGCCGGGTAGTGGGTGTAGTGCACCGAGGGGAACAGGTGGTGCTCGATCTGCATGTTGAGCCCGCCCGAGAGGTGCAGCGCCAGGGCAGAGTCGGTGCTGTAGTTGTGGGAGGTGAACACCTGGTGGGCTCCCCAGTCGCCGCGGCGCTCGGGGGCGGCGCCCAGGGTCTCGGGGACCTCGTGGTTGACCACGATCTGGAGGATCACCACCAGGCTGCAGATCGCGTTGGCCACGAGGCAGACCAGCAGCGCCTGCGGCGTCGGCAGGAAGAAGAACGGGAGAGCCACGGAGACCAGCAGGTTGAAGGAGAGGGCGGCGATGTTCCCCAGGTGCTCCCGGGGGGAGAGCCCCATCGCCCCGCGAGCTCCGGTGGCCAGGGCCCAGACGCTCCCCATCAGATCCTGGAGCGACCAGAGCGGTAGCCCCAGCAGGTACACCGGCCAGATGTAGCGGTGCTGGTGCCGGTGCCAGGAGCGGTGGCGCGTCTCCGGGACCACCCGCTTGAGCGGGTAGTTGTCCTGCTGGTCCTCCGGGGTCAGCGTGTGGATATGGTGGCTCCGGACGTGGGTGGCGCTCCAGATGGACCAGGTGCTCACCAGGAAGGGCGAGCCCAGCCGGAAGAGCAGGGCGTTCCAGCGTCCCCGGGGGAAGATCGAGAAATGGGACATGCAGTGCCCCGGGTTGACCGCCGCCAGCGCCCGGATGAACCCCAGAGCGACCGCCGCCGCCAGGCTCCCGCGGAGGTAGGCGGGGAAGATCAGGAGCACGGACCCGATGAGGAGCGCGACGGCGAAGAGCTGGTCGAGGCGCGTCGCCCCCGGGGTGTGGCCTGATCGGGCGAAATACTCCTGCGCGCGGCGGTGGATCGTCTTGTAAAACCCGTCCTCCTCGAAGGTGAAGCCGGACCCCCCGAGCCGCTCGACGATGCGAGGATCGCTCCGGTCGACCTCCACCTCGTAGCGGGCCAGGAGGCGGTCGGCCGGCATGCGGCGGAAATGGTAAGTCTGGAAGAGCTCGGTGCAGTCGGTGCCCTGGCCGAGCCGGATGGCGTCGTGGCCTCCTGGGTGCTTGCGGATAAAGTCGGAGAGGTCGTAGGCCTTCCCGCGGATGAACCAGAGACGATCGGAGTCAGGGGGGGTTGGGTTCAACGGGGCTCCTGTGGGTAACGCGCGGAAGATGAGCGAGCTGGCGTGGGGTTGTGGATCCGGGTAGACCCTTGCCAGGGTCGATCGGATCCCAACGCGATGGTTGTCATCTTCCCGTTGGGGCCCCCATTTTTCTTGAATCGTGGACTATTTGATGACGGTTTCGCAGCCGAAGATCAGGTCGATCCGGGTGCCCGGCTGGGCCTTGAGGGCGGCGCAGGCGGAGGGGCAGAGGGTGATCTGGGCCGGCGCCTCCGGGGGCTCGTAGTACCAGCGGAGGCCGTCGGCGGCGCAGGCCGCAGCGTCGGCGCTCTTGTAGACCGTCTGACCCTCGGCGCCGGAGGCAGGGGTCAGCACCACGTTGACCTTCTCCGTGTCGATCGCCTTCCCCTCGGCGGTCGGCAGCGGGAACGAGCAAACCACCAGGGCGTCCCGGATCGCCCCCAGCGCCTTGACGAATTGCTCCTTGGTGGAGGAGCCCGAGCCGTCGACCAGGAACGCCTTGGTGGTCCCGCCCGCCTCCGCCACCGCGTCGAGCTTGGACAGGTCGCCCACGCCGATCACGAAGGTGGCGATGGAGGGGTCGCCCGCCCGCGCGTTCTTGGCCACCTGGGCCGCCTTGTCGAGGGTCGAGGCGCACACGTTGGGCTCGTCGTCCGTGGCAAGGAGCACCGCGACCGCCCGCTCCGGGTTCGCCGTGGCCAGCCCCTGGGCCAGCTCGTAGGCCCCCTGGAGCGCCGGCAACGTCGGGGTCTCTCCGCCAGGCGTCTGCGCGGCGAGGGCTTCCTGGAGCGCCGCCGCGTTCTCCGGGAGCGCCCCCACCGGGACCGCTGGCGCCGCGTAGGCCTTGTAGTCGCACACCTGCGAGCCCTCCAGCGGGAAGAACTGGAGCCCCACCCTCAGATCAGGGGTACCCGGGCTGGCGAAGAAATCGGAGAGCCCCGAGGTGACCGCGGACCAGCGGGGCCCCACCATCGATCCGGAGCGATCCAGCATCACGTACAGGTCGACCGGGCGAGGCTTGGCCTCGGTGGACCCGGTGGCGCACTGCTGGAACGCCCCGCCCGAGCCGGCGGCTCCCCCTTGCGTGCCGCCGGCGCCCGCCGAGCCCCCGAGCGGCACCCCTCCGCCCTGCCCCGAGGCGCCCGCGTCGCCGCCGGAGCCGCCCTGCCCGGCGCCGCCCTGCCCGGAATTTCCGGAGGAACCGCCGGGCGAGGTGAGGGCAGGGGCGTCCCCCGCGGGCTCGGAGGAGCAGGCGGCGAGGGGCGCGAGGAGGAGAGTGAGGAGAGAGGCGGCGCGGAGGAGGCGGGTCACTTCTTGATGGAGAGCCAGTAAGGCCAGTGGGGGGAGAAGGAGCCGTTCGAGGACTCGATGCCGACGATGAACCGGTGCTCGCCGTGGCGGGTGGGGAGGAGGTCGTAGGAGGAGAAGCACTTGGTCTGCTTGTCGGAGGTGTCCTGCCAGATGAGGCCGTCGGGCTTGCCGTCGGGGGGGACGGCCTTGGTGTCGTTGTTCCAGCGGTCGGCGAGGGCGAAGATCTTGAGGTCGTAGGCGCGGCCCTTGGGGGCGCGGACGCAGATGTCGGCGACGTAGGCGGTGTCGACGAGGAAGTAGTCCTTGTCGGTGGGGGCGGAGAGGTAGCTGTAGAAGTCGCCCTTGGCGGTGAGGGCGGAGGGGAGGCGGATCACGCGGTCCGGGACGCCATCGCCGCTGGTGTCGGCGCCCTCGTTGGGCTCGTAGTTGTCCCACTGGAAGGTGCGGAGGTAGGCGGGGAAGTGGGGGGGGAGGCTGCCGTAGCGGTTCCAGGTGTCGGGGCCGAGGGCGTGGCAGTAGAGGTTCCCCAGGGCGTCGGCGGAGAACACCTCGATGCGGCCGTCGTTGTTGATGTCCCAGGCGGCGTGGACGGAGAGGTCCGAGGTGGCGACCTTGAAGGAGGAGGGCGGGTGGTGGACGAAGGTCTTCTTGCTAGCGTCCCACAGGTCGACTTCGAGGTTGGTGCCGCTGGCCCGGATGCGGTCGGGGCGCCCGTCGCCGTTGACGTCGTAAAAGCCGAGGAAGGCCAGCTCGCTGGCGTTCTCGAGGGTCCCGTCGTCGTCGAGGTCGGTGACCTCGTGGAAGCGGTTGTCGCTGTTGGAGGTGGAGAGGGCGGCGCCGCCGACGCCGAAGCGCCAGAAGCGGGAGGTGCTGGGGTTGCTGGCGTTGGGGATGTTGGAGGTGAAGTAGGTCACCCCGAGGCGCAGCTCGTCGCCGATGCGGAAGAGGGGGGCTCCGACGCCGCCGCCGAAGAGGTCCGGGAGGTCGGTGTTGAAGCAGGTCCCGGGGGCGCAGAGGAGCTCGTTGGTGAGGGTCTGGGGGCTGGTGAACCTGGCGGCGAAGACGTGGCCTCCCCAGGTGTTCGGGGTGCTGTTGACCGCGTAGCCGTTGGAGAACACCAGCTCGGGGACGCCGTCGCCGTCGAGGTCCGTGAGGGATCGACCGTCGGTGTACTCGCAGGTCTTGTCCGGGTCGGCCACGGCGTTGACCAGCTTGATGACGCCGCTGGTGCGGTCGTAGCGGAGGATCTTCGTGCCGTTGGCCTCGCACCAGGTCGAGGTGACGAACTCCGGGGTCCCGTCGCCGTCGAAGTCCGTCGCCATGAAGGGGGAGGCGTCGTACACCGGGGAGCCCGCGCCGAGGTCGTGGGTCTCCAGGACGGTGATCGACTTGTCGCTGTTCATCCGGTAGAACCGCGGGATGCTCCCGTTGCCGGTGAGCACCTCCAGGTTCTGGATCTCGTTGCCGAACTTGTCGTAGGTGTCGATGTCGCCCAGCACCAGCCTGTTCCGGCTGTAGTTGTGCACCGGGGCCGAGTAGTTGTGCCGAGGCGTGCCGCTCTTGTCGAGGATGGCGAAGCCGAAGTTCTCCTGGGTGAGCACCTCGTAGCTCCCGTCGCCGTCGAGGTCCGCCAGGGTGGTGTAGTCCAGCCGGTCGTAGGTGTTCTGGAGCTTGAAGGGCCAGCTCCCCTGGCAGGCGGTGAAGCAGAGCCGATCCGGGACGCCGCTGCAGCTGTTGTCGAGCCCGTCGCCGCAGACCTCCGGGGCTCCCGGGAAGACCGTCACGTCGCTGTCGTTGCAGTCCCAGTCCGGCTCGCCGTCGCCGTTGGCGTCCTTGGCGGTGGTGAAGCCGATGGGGACGTCGCACTTCTGCTGCGACTGGGCGTTCTTCGCCGCGAAGCCGTCGCCGTCGTTGTCCTTGTAGATGGTCAGCAGCGCGACGTCGTCGTCGGTGAGCCCGTTGCAGTCGTCGTCGATGTTGTTGCACTGCTCCGGGGCGCCCGGGAAGACGTTCTTGTTGAAGTCGTTGCAGTCCCCGGCCTCCGCCACGAATCCCTGGGGGGCCGAGCAGGCCAGGGTGGTGCTCGGGCCGCCGAAGCCGTCGCCGTCGTTGTCCTTGAAGAAGGTCAGCTTCTGCACCCCCTCGTCGAGGATGCCGTTGCAGTTGTCGTCCGCGTCGTTGCAGAGCTCGATGGCGCCGGGGTGGATGTCCTTGTTGTTGTCGTTGCAGTCGGTGCTGTTGTCCGAGAGCCCCGGGGCCAGCGCGCAGGCCTGCACCGTGGCCGTCGACCCGAAGCCGTCCCCGTCCGCGTCCA
>CAZSDX010000317.1:0-8364 GCA_964605685.1 uncultured Polyangiaceae bacterium | reverse complement strand
CCCGGTGGCGCCGGGAGGTCCAGGCGGCGCTCCCCGAGCTGGAGCGGCTCCGCGCTCGGCTCCCGGGGCCCCTGTCCCGGCTGCCGCTGGCGGCGTTCCCCGCTGCCTTCGGCGCGCTCCTGCTGCTGATCGTGGTCGTGGTCGCCTGGCCCCGGAGCGCCTCGACCAGCGGCGCCGCCGGAACGAAGATCTCCGCCCCTGCCAGCGGGCCGACCGACGCGAAGATCGCCGAAGCCAAGGCCGCAGGTATCGCCGCCCTCGAAGCCCTGGCGGAGCGCTTCCCCGAGGATCCCCGGGTGACCCGGGCTTTGCTCCAGGCGTACCACGACGGCAAGCGCCACACCGACGCGGTGAAGACCCTCGCCAGGCTGGCGGAGACCGAGAAGAAGCTGCTGTCGGAGGACCTCCCCCTGGCGGTCCTCAAGGGGGCCCTGGAGGGTCCCAGCGACGCGATGGAAGCCGCCTTCACCCTGCTGGAATCTGGCTTCGGAGCCGAGGGCGTCGAGGTGCTCTACGGGCTGTGGACCGCCAAGAAGGACGTGAGCGAGAAGGTCCGGACGAGGGCCGGCAAGAGCCTGAACAAGCCCGAGGTGAAGGAGCTGGCGCTCAAGCCCACCCGGGTCCTCATCGATCTCAAGGTGACCCCTGCGAGCTGCGAGACCCGCAAGCAGGCCGTCGCCCTGGCGCTGGAGGCTGGCGACGCCCGGGCGGTGCCGCTGCTCCAGGGGCTCACTTCCAAGCGGGGCTGCGGGTTTGCGGGGCTCCAGGACTGCTGGGGGTGCCTGAGGAACGGCAACTTGCTCAACGAGGCCATCAAGGCCGCCGAGAAGAGGCCCGCGCCCTGAACCGGAGTCACCCTGTGCTACCCTGCTGGGCCGTGCCCCTCCGTCTGTGCTCCTTCGCGGTGGCGTCCGCGCTCTCGCTGATCTCCCTGGACGCCGCCGCGTTCTGCCGGACGACCACCTGCGACCCGGCGGCCACCCCCTGCGAGGAGATGCCCGGGAACCCCGGGTGCGTGGGCCAGGGGGTCCCGCTGTCGTGGCCGATCCGGTGCATCGGCGTCGCGCTCCAGGAGGACGCCTCCAAGCAGGTGAACTACGAGGAATTCGACCGGGTCGCCCGCGCCGCCTTCGACGCCTGGAACACGGTCGATTGCGGGGGACAGCCGCCCTCCATCCAGGTGCAGGTGCTGGGGTCCACCCCCTGCGGAGCGCAGGAATTCAACCGCAACCGGGGCAACGCCAACGTGCTGGTGTTCCGGGAGGATGCCTGGCCTTACCAGGGCCAGTCCAGCGTCCTGGCGCTGACCACCCTGACCTTCGGCGTCGAGTCGGGCACCATCTACGACGCGGACCTGGAGATCAACGCGGTGCCCTCCCGGGTGACGCTGACCACCTCCGACAAGGGGGTCAAGATCGACCTTGAATCGATCCTGGCGCACGAGGCGGGGCACCTGCTGGGGCTGGCGCACTCCTCCGTGCAGGGGGCGACGATGACCCCTGTCTATCAACCCGGGACGATCTCGTTCCGGGATCTGCACCCGGACGATGCGGAGGGGTTGTGTGCGGCCTACCCGCCGGGACGAGCGGGGCTTCCGGCCTGCGATTTCAGCGGTCCAACCCCCGAGTCCCAGGGGTTCTCGCGGGTCTGCGGGGGCACGGACCGGCAGGCGCCTTCCGAGGGAGAGGAACCGGAGGGGTGCGGGTGCAGCGAGGCAGGGAGGAAAGGTGGAAGCGGGTGGGTTCTGGGGCTCCTGCTGCCCATCTTTCTCAGGAGGAGACGGCGTTTATTTCACGATGCTGCACCCGGAGACGGTTCCGACGGGCCAATCGAAGGGTTCATCGTACCAGGATTCCTTGGCGAACCAGCGGACGGCGGGCTTCTTGAGCTTGCCGAGAACCTTGTATTTGCAGCGAGCGGTGAAGCGGTTGGGGGGGAGGTTGCCCTTGAGGGCGGGGTCGCTCCAGAGGCCAGCGATGAGGGCGGGGTCGTTGGAGCCTGCGAGGCGGTAGGGCTTGAGGAGGGCAGGATCCTCCGCGCTGCCGCCCTTGGACCACTTCCTGTCCTTGGCCTCGAATTCGCAGTGCTTTCCGTCGAGTTGCTCCGGGGAGGCGCAGGCGAGGTTGGTCTTGTCCTGGGCGACGAGCGTGATATTGATTTCCTGCTCGCTCCCCGCTGCCCACCGAGTGGAGGCCGGAAGCCCCCCCCCCTTTCCGCGGTCTTGCCTGGAGAACAGGAGGAGCGCGGCGGGAATCCCGATGAGCACGAGCAGCGCGATCCCCCGGGCCACCGGCTTGGGTCGGGGGCGCGAGGCGGCGGCCTTCTTCTTCTTCTTGGCAGGTTTGTGTGTCTCTTGCTTCTCTTGAGCCTCGTCGGAGGGGGTCTCCTCCTTGCTGACGGGCGGGCTGGTGGCCCCCCCGTCGGACAGGTCATCGTGGAGTTCTTCTTTGCTTGGCTCGCTTGGCGTGCCGGTCATGGCGCGGCAGCCTACCTCATTTTGAGCAAAAACAAGACCCGCGAAGGTGCAGTTTCGCGGTGCACCTGGTATCCTGGTCAGATCCTTCCCCCGAACCCCCGAGCAAAACGATGAGCGACGCGCTACGAGATCTGGTCTCCACCTGGAAATCTTCCCTACAACCCCCGAGCGACGACGAGCTGTCGTCGCAGATACGCACCATCGAGGCGGTGCTGCTGGAGAACCAGCTCCTGGGGTACGAGGTGCACTCGCACCTGGCCCGTTACCCGGAGCAGACGCAGGAGTCCCGGGCGGTGCTGGAGGAATTTCACAAGGAGCAGTCGGCGCTGATGATGCGGCTGGGGGAGCTGATGCTGGAGTGGCGGCGGCGGGGAGGGAACTTCGACCTGCGTCGGCGGGGGGAGCCGCGGGTGGCGCCGCGGCCGATCAAGGTCGAGGCCCCGAAGGACGAAGAGGAGGAAGAAGAAGAAGAGACCCCGGAGACGCTCGGCCCGACTTCGACCCCGCAGGAGGCGCCGGTGTCCGCCGAGGCGATCCGGGCCTGGAAGGAGCAGCTCCAGAAGAAGCAGGCGCCGCCGCTCTCGCGCCCCACGGAGGTGCCGGAGGCCAAGCAGCGCTCGGTGCTGCTCTCGCTGATGAACACCATCGGGGAGATCCGCGAGGTGAACACCATGGTCAACATCGTCGACGAGGTGGACGGCCTGGAGAAGATCACCTCCCCCGAGTACCGGACCCAGTGGACGCTGATGTCGAAGCCGATGCAGCGCACGTGGCTGGCGATGCTGGTCGCCCGCACCCGCGCCGTGAAGGACGCCACCACCACCAACCCGGGGCTCCGCGAGCGGATCAAGGCCTTCATCCTGCACTTCCCCGCCTACGCGAAGACCTACCAGCCGGGCTACGTCAACGGGCTCCAGGTCTCCCACAACCCCGAGTACGGCTCCTGGCACCAGGATGCAGTGCAATTCTGGAACCAGCTCAAGCAGATGACCGTGGCGCCTCCTCCGGTCGAGGAGGACGACGACTCGGTGCCGCCGCCGGCGCCGGCGCCGCCCTCCTCCAGCATCGTCACCTCCGCGGCCGGGGCCGCGGCCCACGAGGAGGACGAGGGGCCTGTCATCGACTCCCACTGGCCGCTGTGGTCGCTGGTGCGGGACAAACGAGGCATCATTCTCGGCGGTGAGCCCAAGGAGTCGGCGCGGGTGCGCCTGGAGAACGCCTTCGCCATGGCGGAGCTGGAGTGGATCCCGGGGGATAACCCTCGCCGCCTCGACAGCGTGGTGGAGCGGGTCGCGCAGAACAAGGTGGACATCGTGTTCGTGCTCCAGCAGTGGAACGCCCACAAGGTGACCAACAAGCTCATCGACGCCTGCAAGTCGAGCGGCGTCCCCTGGGCGCTGGTGGGCAGCTACAGCATCAAGTCCATCCGGGCGGGCCTGGACCGCTTCCTCGGCGCCGCCCGGGAGGCCACCTCCTGAGAGCGCCTCAGCGGTGCGCCAGGGCGTAGCCGCTGAATTCAGGCTTGCTGGTCACCTCGCGCTCCACCTGCAGGAAGGGCGGCAGGGAGACTTCCCGGTCGGGCTGGTCCAGCTCCACCGCCAGCAGGTAGAGGCCAGCGCAGGGCTCCAGGAACTCGTCCAGTTCGAAGTACTGCCCCTGCCAGACGAAGCAGGTGCGGCGCTTCTTGAGGGTGCGGCGCGCCGGGTCGCCCTGGGCCAGCAGGGCGGCGTACTCCCGGGCGGAGATCAGCCGCTCCAGCTCCACCCGCTGGCCGTCGACGCGGGGGCGGCGGAGGGTGTGGACGTAGGTCCGGTGCCCCCGCTGCGAGCGGCTACGGACCCGCGCCTCGGAGCCGTCGGTGGCCTTGAGGTAGGTCTGCTCGATGTCGACGACCTCGGCGCGCACGGGGAAGGGCGAGGGGACGCCGCGGAGCATGTACTTGCGCTCCGTGGGCACCGGCCTGGGGATTCCGGTCACCTGGCAGATGGCCTCGAACACCCGGCGGATCTTCCCCGCGAAATCGGTGCTGTTGTCGATGACGTGGAGGGAGCGGTGGCCCGCGTAGGCCTGGAGCAGCCGCTGGTCGATGGTCTGGGCTTCCTCGGGCTCCTCGGTGCGCGCGGTGTGGTGGCTGGTCGTGTAGAAGGTGCTGGCGCCGTCCGCGGCGGTGGTCAGGTGGATCACCGCGTCGTAGCGATCATCCCGCAGGGACGCGGAGGTCAACCGGTGCTCTTGCAGGATCCTCGCCCAGACCTCCGGGGAGACGTAGGCGCTGATGTCCAGGGCACCCCGGTCCAGCAGCAGCACCGACGGCTCGCCCGAGGAGCGGGCCAGCGCCCCGAAGGTATCCTCCAGGGAGAGCTGGAGCCGTAGCAAGTTCGACTGGAACACCAGCTGCTGCTCCGGAGAGGCCCCCCGGAGCGAGGCGCCGCCCTGGAAGAGCAGGGTGGGCGCCTCCGGGACCTGGAAGACCCGGAACCCCAGGAGAGACAGGCGATCGGAGACCTTCGCCAGCGCGGTGCTCTTGCCACCGCAGGGGCCGCCGGTGAGCACGATCCGATGGATGGTTGCCATTGGACCGGGCAGTGTAGTCCGGCCCGCGGGGAAAGAGGCGCACCATGTTCGCCCCGCCCCGGCGCGCCGCGGGAGGGCCCGGGGGCTCAGGTGGTATACTCGGCGTTCACCTCGACGTAGCGGTAGCCGAGGTCGCTGGTCATGAGGGACGCGGAGCCGTTGCCGTCGGCCAGCGCGAGGAGCAGGTGGACATCCTCGGCGGCCATGGCGGCGCTGACGGCGGCGCGGTCGTGGGGCAGGGGCTCCCCCCGGGCGAAGACCGGGACCCCCTGGAGTACGCAGCGCAGGGCAGCGATATCGCCGACCTCGGGGCAGTTGCCCACCTGGCTGGTGAAGCGGCCCCAGTTGGGGTCGTTGCCGAAGAGGGCGGTGCGCACCAGGGCCGAGGAGGCGACGCGGGCGGCGATGGCCCGGGCGGCGTCGTCGTCCCGGGCGCCCTGGACCTCGATGGTGGTGACCTTGGTGGCGCCCTCGCCGTCCCGGGCGATGAGCCAGGCGAGGCGGCGGGCGACGGAGGCAATGACCTCGGAGGGGGCCTCGTCGGGGGGGGGGGGAGCGTGGCCCGTGGACAGCAGCAGGAAGGTGTCGTTGGTGCTCGCGTGGGTGTCGACGTGGACCGCGTTGAAGGAGCGCGCGGCGATCCGGGGGATCCAGGCGGCGAGGACCCGGGGGGACAGGCGGAGGTCCGTGGCCACGAAGGCGAGCATGGTGGCCATGTCGGGGTGGATCATCCCGGCGCCCTTGCAGACGCCCGCGACGATGGCTTCGTTTCCTTCGGCGTCGAGGATGGCTTCGCTGGCCTCCTTGGGGAAAGCGTCGGTGGTCTGGATGGCCCGGAGGAAATCCCGCCCTGCCTCGGGGCCGGAGGAGAGCGCCCCGAGGGCCCGGTCGATCCCCGCCAGCACGCGGTCGATGGGGAGCTTGACGCCGATCACCCCGGTGGACGCCACCAGCACCTGCTCCTGCGGGCAGCCGAGGGCGCCGGCCACGCGGCGGGCCATCTGCAGGGCGTGGCTGGCGCCTTCCTCCCCGGTGCAGGCGTTGGCGTTGCCGCTGTTGACCACCACCGCCCGGACCAGCCCCCCGCTCCGGGCCAGGTGCTCCCGGTCGAGGAGCACGGGGGCCGCCGCCAGCTTGTTCCGGGTGAAGACGCCGGCACAGGCCAGCGGCTCGTCAGCGACCAGGAGCGCCAGGTCCGGGTTCCCGCTGGGCTTGATCCCGGCGGCGATCCCGGCGGCCCGGAGGCCCCGGAGGGAGGTGAGGGTGTGGGAGGCGGGGGGCGGGGCGTAGGGGGGCATGAAGGCGGTGCTTGACCGATGGGCGGGGCAATGGTCAAGAGTGCCGAGCATCCCGAGGTCTCTCTTGCCGGACAACGCCCCCACCGAAGACGCCCCCCGCAAGCTCGGGCGAAGGATAGCGCTGACGGCCTTTTACGGGCTGGTGGTCGCCTTCACCCTCGGGGCGGCGGCGCAGATCTCGGTCCAGGTGTACTCGGCCAACGCGCCCTGGGAGGGGAGCTGCCCGGCGGGCCTGCGCATGCTGGCCCGCTCGATCCAGGAGGCGCAGCGGGCCAGCGACGGGGCCGACCTGCCGGCGGAGGAGGCGCTCCAGCAATTCCGCCGCTCCCTGGCCCCCGGCTGGAGCGCCCGGGACACCATCGAGCGATCCTGCAAGGCCACCGGCGACCGCCGCCTGCTGGATACCTTCGACGCCATCGAGCGCCTCCGGTACGCGGAGGAGAACGCCATGCGGCGCGAAGGCCACGATCTTGTGCCGCTCCGGCGGCGCGTCCAGGTGCTTCTCGGCGAGCTCCCCGGGGGGGCCTCGCCTTGACGACCCTGGGAAATGTCGAGACAAGCCGCGCCGGCCCGACTAGGCTGGCCGCCACCGAGAAGGCCTCTTTTCCCATGTCCGAAGTTCCGGCTACCGCCCCCACCCAAGACGACGCGCTCTCCCCTCCGACCTTCGACGTGCTGCCGCTCTCGGCGGAGACGCGCGCCACGCTGGCCAAGATGGGCTACATCCACCCGACCCCGGTGCAGCGGGCGGTGTTCGAGCCCGCCTCCCACGGCAAGGATCTGGTTGTCCAGGCCCGCACCGGCACCGGCAAGACCGCCGCCTTCGGCCTGCCCATCATCGAGCACCTCATCCGGCGCAGCCAGAGCGCGGTGCAGACCCTCTGCCTCTGCCCCACCCGCGAGCTGGCGCTCCAGGTAGCCGGCGAGCTGGAGCGCCTCGGCGAGGGCCGCCAGATCAAGCCGGTGGCGGTCTACGGCGGCGCCCCCATGGGCCGGCAGATCGAGAGCCTGCGGGCCGGAGCCCAGGTGGTGGTGGGCACCCCGGGGCGCGTCCTCGACCACATCCGGCGCAAGACCCTCCCCACCGCCACCATCCGCTCCCTCGTCCTCGACGAGGCGGACGAGATGCTGTCCATGGGCTTCGAGCGCGAGCTCAACGCCATCCTCGACGCGCTGCCCCGCGACCGGCAGACGCTCCTCTTCTCCGCCACCGTCCCCCCCGACATCGAGCGCATCGCCCGCGATCGCCTCCGCCACCCGGAGTTCATCACCCTCAGCAGCGACGCGGTGGGCGCCCTCTCCATCAGCCACTTCGTCTACTTCCTCCTCGAAGACAAGCTCGGCGCCCTCCTCCGCATCCTCGAGACCGAGAACCCGGAGAGCGCCATCCTCTTCTGCAACACCAAGGCCGAGACCGAGAGCCTCGCCGCCGCCCTCCAGAAGTCCGGCTACGACGCCGACTGGCTCAATGGTGACCTCCCCCAGAACGAGCGCGAGGCGGTCGTCACCCGCATCCGCAACGGCACCCTCCGCTTCCTCGTCGCCACCGACGTCGCCGCCCGCGGCATCGACATCTCCCACCTCACCCACGTCATCAACTACGACTTCCCCGAGAACACCGAGAACTACGTCCACCGCACCGGACGCACCGGACGCGCAGGACGCACCGGCACCGCCATCAGCCTCGTCCACCCCCAGGACATCGGGAACCTCTACTTCCTCCGCCTCGCCTACAAGATCAAGCCCTTCGAGCGCTCCCTCCCCACCACCCGCGAGCTCAAGACCCGCCACGAGCTTGACCTGATCAACAGCCTCGTCGAGTCCTTCGCCGCCCGCGAGGTCGACCCCGACGACCTCCAGCTCGCTCGCCGCCTGCTCTCCCACGACCGCGCCGAGACCCTCCTCGCTCACCTCCTCCGCCAGCACTTCGGCGACCGCACAAGCGCCGAGCTGGGCGCCGCCGCCGCCCGCCGCGCCAAGAACCCCGACCCCCCACCTCCCCCCGCGGCCACCCCC
>CAZSDX010000316.1:0-8404 GCA_964605685.1 uncultured Polyangiaceae bacterium | reverse complement strand
GGGTGCGGCGCGGGCTAGGCCGGTTTTGGCGCGGGCGCGGGGGGGAGCGGCGGGGCTAGCGCGGGGGCGGCGGGGGCCAGCGGCGGGGCGAAGGAGGGGGAGCCGTGCGGGGACGGGGCTCCTTGCGAGGCGGGGCTGCTGTGCGCGGCGGGGGTGTGCGAGAAGGATCAAGGGCCCTGCGTGGATGACGGCGACTGCAACGGGGACACGTACTGCTGCGGCGAGGGGTGCGTGGTCGGCGGGCCGGCGGGGTGCATCGCCTACGGGACAGGGCCGCAGGGGAACTTCAACACCGAGTGCACGGTGCAGCCGGTGCCGGGGCTGTTCGAGGCGACGGTGCAGTGCGAGTGGACGGCGCCTCCGGGGGGAGATCCGTACCCGTCGCACGTGCAGGTGCTGGTGACGCCGCTGGTGGCGGATCTCCCCTACGACGGGGGGAACGCGGCGGCGGAGATCGTGGTGGTGACCTACAACGGGCTGGACGGCGGGGCGGCCTCGTCGGTGGGGAGCAACCCGGGGTTCTTCGGGGTGATCCGGGTGCTCAACGGGCAGACGTGCCAGCAGCTGGCGAGCATCGCGGATCCGGCGAACCCGATCATCGGCTCGTCGACGCCGTCCATCGGGGATCTGGACGGGGACGGCATCCCGGAGATCGTCACCCACCGGGCCAACGGCGGGCTGGTGGCCTTCCGGTGGGACGCGGCGCAGGGGACGTACACGACCTTCTGGGCCTCGACGGCGACGGATCTCCCGGGGACACACCACTACGACGGGCCGTCGATCCACGACCTGGACGACGACGGATTCCCGGAGGTGCTGTCGGCCAGCGAGGTCTACGACGGCAAGACCGGGGCGCGGCTCAACCCGGGGCAGAACCTCTACGCTGGCACGCTCGCGGGAAACATCGCCGTGGTCGGCGATGTGGATGGAGATGGACAGATCGAGCTGGTGGCGGGGCCTGTTTACCGGTGGGACAAGGCACAGAAGAAGTGGGTCCAGGCATACCCAGGGGCTCCCTCGCTCCCACACTATGCCTTCGCGGATTTCGGTACGCCCGGAGCGACGCCGGCGGATTTCGATTCGACCAAATTCGATGGGATTGCCGAGATCGTCGGGGTCGGGAAAGGTCGGATCGTGCTGGCGACGCTGGGGGGGCAGATCCTGATGGATCTCTCCGGGGGGATTGTCGGGGGAGGGCCGCCCACCATCGGGGACTTCGACAACGACGGGCGCCCCGAGTTCGCCACCGCGGGGGGGACGTCGTACAAGGTGATGGATCTGGACTGCGCCGCCCCGAACACCCCCGGGTGCGCCGAGCCCTTCGTGCGCTGGGTGAAGCCCTCGCAGGATGCCTCCTCGAACACCACGAGCTCGTCGATCTTCGACTTCGAGGGGGACGGGCAGGCGGAGGCGGTCTACGCCGACGAGTGCTTCGTCCGGGTCTATGACGGCAAGACCGGCGACGTGCTCTACTCGGCCTACCGGACGAGCTGCACCTGGTACGAGAACGCCATCGTGGCGGATCCGGACCGGGACGCGAACACGGAGATCCTGGTGGGATCCAACGCCAACTGCAGCGTGACGTGCCCCGCGCTGGACCCGATCCATAAGGGGATACGGTGCGCGGATTTCTCCGAGTGCAAGTCGAACTTCTGCTCGGAGGGGTTCTGCCGGTGCTCCACGGACAGCGAGTGCCCCGACGGTTACCGGTGCGCCGCCCCGCCGGACAACCCCAACGACGACAAGACCTGCCGGGCTTACCACCCGCCGGGGACGGGGCAGACCGGGATCCGGGTGCTCCGGGATCGCCTGGACCGGTGGGTCTCCTCGCGCCCCCTCTGGAACCAGGATGCCTACTCGATCACCAACGTCAACGACGACGGGACCATCCCGAAATCGTCCGCCTGGAAGCAGAATTTCACCACCCCTGGTCTCAACAACTACCGGCAGAACGCCCAGGGGAGCGCCTCGGCCAACGACGCGCCGGACATCACCGGCAAGCTGGACCAGGGCAACGTCTGCAAGGTGACCGGGGGCACGGTGACGCTGACGGCGACGGTGTGCAACCGGGGGAAGAAGGCGGTGGGGGCCGCGCTGCCGGCGACGTTTTACCAGGGCGATCCGGCGGACAAGAAGGTGCTGTGCACCTCGTACACCCCGGGGCCGGTGCCGTCGGGCGGCTGCCTGGAGGTCTCCTGCGAGGTGCCGTCGGGGGTCGACGGAGAGATCACCATGGTGGTCAACGAGGATGGGTCCGGCAACAAGACCACCATCGAGTGCGAGGACCGGAACAACCGGGACAAGGTGCAGGTGCTGGGCGATTGCAAGCCCTGACGTCCTTTCCGGGGGGCGCCGCAGGTACTACACTCCAGGGTCACGTGGAGCCTGCCAACATCTTCCGCCAGAACGGCATCACCATCATCTCCAAGCACAACCCCGAGCGGCGCCAGGGACGCCCCAGCAAGATCGCCCTGGTGCTGGCCGGGGGCGCCATCACCGGGGGGGCCTTCAAGGCGGGCGGGCTCAAGGCCCTCGACGAGCTGCTGTCCCGGGGGCGGCTGGGGGAGCGTGGCCCCCTGCGCCTGACGGATTTCGACCTCTTCGTCGGGCTGTCCGCCGGCTCGATCCTGGCGAGCGCCCTCGCGGGTGGGATCTCCGCTGAGGAGATCTACCGCACCACCCTGGGCGAGTCGTCGCGCTTCTCCCCGATGCACCCCCTGGATTTCATGCGCCCCAACCTGCGGGAACCTCCGGAGCGGGTGGCCCTCTTCGTCTCGAAGGTGGGGGAGGTGCTGGCCACCTACATCTCGGGCCGGGAAGATCCGGCCACCGGGCGGCCCTTCACCGCGCAGCAGACCGCGTTCAAGCTGGCCCAGGTGGTCACTCGCCTCGCCCCCACCGGCATCTTCGATGCCCAGGGGATCCGCGACTACCTCCGGCGCCAGTCGGAGGCCAGCGGCCTGCCCCAGGATTTCCGCGAGCTGCGCCGTCTGCGGGGGAAGTCGCTCTACATCACCGCCGTCGAGCTGAACACCGGATCGCAGATCGTCTTCGGCCCGGACGAGCGCTACGAGGGGGTCCCGATCCCGGACGCGGTGGCCGCGTCCTGCGGGCTCCCCTTCTGGTACCGCACGGTGCGGGTCCGGAACCCCCACGCCGGCGAGCCCGGCGAGCGTCGCTGGCTCGACCTGGCGGACGGCGGCGTCGTCCGCACGGCCAACGTGGGCATCGCCCTGCGCCGCGGCGCCGATCTGGTCGTCGTCTACAACCCGTTCACGCCGATCCGCTACAACATCCCGGATCGCTCCCTCTACGAGCACGGGCTCTACGCCCTCGGTAGCCAGCTCTTCCGGACCGTGCTCGGCTCTCGCCTCGACATCGGCAAGGACAAGGTGGCCCTCGACCCGAGCATCCAGAGCGATGTGGTCTACATCGAGCCGCACAGCGCCGATCTCGACTTCTTCCAGATGAACCCCCTGAACTTCTGGTCCAAGCGCCGGGCCGCCACCCACGGCTACTCCAGCGTCAAGGCGGCCTTCGAGAGCTGCTTTGAACCGCTCCGGCAGCTCTTCTCTCGCCACGGGATCGACCTCGAACCTCTCCCATCGCGCCCTCGCCCCAGTGGCGACGCCCTCCGTGGCGTGGCCTGACCCTCCCCCATCCATCCACGCCGTCGGGGCCCTGTCCGCCGCCGGCGCGGGCGCCTCCTCGCTGTTCGCCGCCGCGCAGGCCGCCGTCCCCCTCGGCCGCCCGGTCCTTCGCTACCGCACGGATCGGTTCCGCACGAGGACCGCAGCCCTGCTCCCGGAGGATCTCCTCGCCTCGGTCTGCGCCCGGTGGCCAGGGCTGGACCCGGCGGTGGCGCTCTCCCTGGAGGTGATCGACCAGGCTCTCGCCGGAGAGCCTCCCCCGCGGGATGCGCTGCTGGTGGTGGGGACAAGCCTGGGGTGCACGACGACCTGGGAGCGGTGGCACCAGGCCCTGGTCCAGGGCGAGGCGCCGCCGCCGCCGCGGGGCGCGGGGCACGGGGACGTGGCGTGGCAGGTAGCAGAGCGGCTGGGGGTGCGGGGGCCGACGCTCACGGTGAGCACCGCCTGCACGTCGTCGACCCAGGCGCTGCTGCTGGCGGCGGATCGGATCCTCCAGGGAGAGGTCGAGGAGGCGCTGGTGGTCGGGGTCGACGTGCTGGGGACGTTCGTCCACGGAGGGTTCGACGCGCTCCGGGCGCTCGCTCCGGACGGACGACCGCCGACGCCCTTCGGTCCAGAGCGCGCCGGGCTCTGGCTGGGGGAGGGCGCCGCCTGCGTGGGGTTGAGGCGCTCCGGGCCGGGGCTGGCGGCGCTGCTGGGAGGGGTCTGCGCCGGAGATGGCCACCACATCACCGCCCCGGAGCCGTCGGGCCGCGGGCTCGCGCAGGCGATCCGCGGGGCGCTGGGACGCTCCGGGTGCGAGGCCGGGCAGATCGGGTGGATCAGCGCCCACGGGACCGGCACCGTCGCCAACGACGCGATGGAGACGAGCGCCTTTCGCCAGGTCTTCGGGGAGCGTATCCCGCCGGTGCATGCGCTCAAGCCGGTGATCGGCCACACGCTGGGGGCCTCGGGGTTGCTGGAAGTGGTGGTGTTGATCGAGGCGTTTCGGGCGGGGATTCGCCCTCCCTCGTTCTCGACGGACGTCGATCCGGCGCTGGCTCCGCTGTCCCTGGACGCGACCGCCGCCCCGCTCCCGGGGGGCCCGGTGCTGACGGTGAACTCCGCCTTCGCGGGGCACAACACGGCGCTGGTGCTCGCCCCTCCCGGCTTCTCGGCCTGTCACGATCCCTCTCGCTGGAACGAAGGGCTCCCGCATGCGCCGCTTCCTCCTCGCCCTGGGCCTCCTCGTTTCCTGTGATCGAGGCACGCGTCCTCAGCCGTTGCCCGCCTCGACAGGCTCTGCGCCCCTCGTGCTCTCGCCTCGCCCCTCGGCGAGCGTGCCCCCTGCCCCTCCTGTGCGTCCTGCGCCGACGGCGCTTCACCCGATCGCGTTGCAGATCGATCAACCCGGACGCAGGCCCCTGGCGCTGACCTTGCTTCGCACGGAGCCCGACGCCGGAACCGCCTTGCTCAACGAGGAGAGCGGTGACCTGCTGGTCTTTCAGGAGACGACGGAGGGAGAGACGATCCAGCTCGCCGCACCGGCGATGACCGCGACGCTCGTCTTGCCCACCGGAAAGAGCGCAGGCACCCTGCGGATCCAGGGAGGGCCCACGATCCCCGTTCATCCACGCGCCCCCGAGCCGATGCACGGGAAGATCGGCGCCCACGGGCCTCCCGCGGAGGACGAGGTGTTTCTCACGCCGGAGGGGGAGGAGGTCAAGGTCACCCCTCCCGAGCGCTCCCGCTTCCTCCTCCCCGCAAAGACCGGTCGATCTTCACGTCCGGAGATTCTCTACCATGGCCACTGGCTATCGGGGACGAACAGGCGGTTCAAGCCGGACAGGGTGGCGCTGGGGTCGCGGATCTTGGAGAGCAAGCGGCTCGCCCCGGAGCGCTCCCTGGGTTGCCTCGTGCACGGTGTGGTCCCGGCGATGAGCGGGGAGCTGGAGCCGGCGGTGAAGCAGGCGTGGCAGGGCTGGAGCCGCGAGCGCTGCGCGGAGGGAGGAGAGGGGGCGGTGGTGGAGCTGTCCTACAGCGCGGTGAGGCTGGCGGGGGTGAACCTGCCGAGCTGCGAGCCGCGGGCCGTCAACGATCCGCCGTCCGGTAGCTGTACCGAGCCCCCCTCGGGGATCCACCTGCCGATCAACCTCCAGGCGCGGGTCAGCTCCATGGCCGGGATCGTGCGGGTGGAGGAAGCGTTCTTGCTGGATACCAGGGCGGGCACGGTGGAGCGGCTGACCCCGCTGGCGACGCCCGGGATGGCGAGCGTGCTGAAGGACTGGGCCTCTTACGGTCTGGTGGTGCCTCCGTGGTTTCCCCGCGGGAGCCTGACCTGGCCGCCGCCCGGGCCGCCGCCGGGGTCACCGGGGACGACCCTGACGGTGGGGCCATCGACGATCAACGTGGTGCTCCCGGTGGCGCCGCTGGGGTTGTTTCTCCCGTCGCGCCAGGTCGGGATCGGCCCCCGCTCGCAGTTCATCCTCGCGTTCAAGCCAGGGGCCGCGACGAACCGCCTCACCGCCCCGGTGCTCGTGGATTACTGAGCCCGGAGCTCCGGGGCGTGTCCCGAGCGGTCACCGGAGGATCGCGCGAAAGATCGAGGCGTACCAGCCGGTGAAGCCGAGGAGGAGGAGGCCGCAGAGCATCATCAGCGCCCCCGGGAGGCCCGCGCGTAGCGCGCCGGTGTTCTGCCCGCGGGAGACCACCAGCAGCGTATGCTCCGTGTCGCCCCCGACGAGGTAGGAGTCTCCGGCGCCCTGGCGGTAGCCACCCGGGGTGGCCTCCGGGTTGGGCCAGGCGACCCCCGAGGCCAGGGCGCGCTGCCCCGTCTCGATGCTCCGCTCGTAGCGGATCACGGTGCCCAGCTTGACCTCCGCGAGCCGGTCCTGCTCCCGGGGGAACTGGCGGAGGAACTCGTGGTAATCCATGGACCAGCGTCGCTGGTAGGCCAGCACCGTGACGCCCTTCTCCAGGGACAGGGTGCAAGTGCCGGTGCCGTCGTCGAGGGTGATGCGGTGAGCCTGCTCGATCCAGCTCCGGGCGTGGCAGATCGTCCGGGTATTCTTCCCTTCGTTGACCTGCCACTCGTGGCGCAGGTCGATGGCGATCAGGGCACACGGCCTGCCGTCGGTGTCCTTCACGGGTTTGTCGGCCGCGACGATCCCGGCGACCTCGATGGCCCCCGGCTTCACGTCGGCGATACGGCTCGTGCGCCGCCCGAGGAGCTGGCGCACCACCCCAAGAGATCTCCATCCGAGCCAGATCGCCGCGACCCCCAGCGCCAGGCAGAGCAGCAGCCCCGGGTAGACCTTCCACATCAGTCCGCCTCCTTCTTTTTCGTGCCCGAGCGACGCGTGCTCACCACCCGCTCGTGGAGGAAGATCAGCAGCATGATCGTGCCCACCAGCAGCCACACCGAGCCAAAGCACAGGGGGGAGGTGGCCTGCTTTCGCTGGGGCTCGATGGGGCCATCGTCCGGCGGGGCGGCCAGGTAGTCGCCCAGGTCGCCGCAGGACACGAGGGAGCCCGCGGCGCCGCGGCAGGCCCAGGCCTCCGCCTCGTCGCCGTCCAGGAGGCAATACTCGGTGAAGGTGGCATTCTTGCGGTCGGCCTCGGTGAGCCCGGGGCAGGGGATGAGCGGGCTGGCGGCCTGTCCCTGGGTGGGGTGAGCGCGCAGTCGGAGCGACAGGTGCGGGACAGAGAAGCTCTCCCCCTCCGGGGTGTCCAGGAACAGAGCCCCCCGATCCTGCTTGCTGCAGATGGTGGTGCGGACCGTCGTCTTGTTCTTCCCGCTGCCGCTCTGCCGGTTCGCGAGGATCTCGTGGCGCCAGGCGAGGCAGCCGCGGCCCGTGGGGGATACCCTGGGCTTCTCTGCCATCGAGCCCCCTCGCATCCTGCCTCCCACGATCAGCTCTCGCTGCCGGGGATCGGCGGTGCGCTGGTGCTGCCGCAGCGCGTCCAGCTCCTTCAGATCCTTTCGGGTGGAGCGCGCGCAGCTCACCGGAGGACCGAAGGTCGCCAGGAACCCCAGGAAGATCCAGAGATAGAAGGGGTCGACGGGGGGCCGCTTCATCGCGCGCCCCCACGGTAGCGCAGGCCGCCGCATCTTTCGTATCTTTCCCCGGTGTCCCACCGGATCGATGTCGTGCTGGTCACGGAGCTGGGGCCCAACCCTGCGGCCCTCATCGAGGCGCTCTGGGCGCTGCCCAGGTCGCGCGGGCTCCGGGTCGTCGAGGTCTTCCTGCTCACGACGGCCGAGGGCCTCTTCTTCCTCGACGTGGAGGTGCTGGCCCCGGGAGAGGCCCTCGATCAGCTCCGTGCGGTGCTCGGCGAGGACGCGCCGGATCCGTCGCGCATCCATCGCGTCGCGGTGGCCGACGCGCAGGGAAAGATCCTCGAAGAAGAGCGTACCGCGTCAACGGCGAGCTCGTCCCGGTGCTGGAGGCCCGCTTTGCCTGGATTGCCACCCTCGCCCTCGCCCGCAAGCGCGACCTGGGCGGCTGGGTCGAGGCGTCGGAGGTCACGCTGCTCCGGGAGGTCCTGGATGTGATGCGGCTGGCCCGGGGACCGGGCTGGGCGCCTGCGGCGAGCCCGCTCCAGCGTATCCTCGGCGGCGACGACCTGGTCGACATGGAGCCCGACGAGCGGCGCCACCTCAACACCATCCGCAACGAGGCCCAGGGGGCGCTCCGCCGCTTCGTGGGCAAGCGAGACGACCTCTGACTCGACTTTCGCCGTTTTGTGAGGGATGCATTCTGCAAAAACCTCGA
>CAZSDX010000315.1:8203-8412 GCA_964605685.1 uncultured Polyangiaceae bacterium | reverse complement strand
GGGTTGGCGACGGAGGGGCAGTTGTCCTTGTCGTTGGGGATGCCGTCGCCGTCGATGTCGTTGTCGCAGGCGTCGCCGACGCCGTTGTTGTTGGCGTCCTCCTGGCCGGGGTTGGCGACCAGGGGGCAGTTGTCGTCCTTGTCGAGGACGCCGTCGCCGTCGTCATCGTCGTCGCAGGCGTCGCCCTTGCTGTCCTTGTCGGCGTCTTC
>CAZSDX010000315.1:0-8163 GCA_964605685.1 uncultured Polyangiaceae bacterium | reverse complement strand
TCGAGGATGCCGTCGCTGTCGTCGTCGTCGTCGCAGGCGTCGCCTTGCGCGTCGCCGTCGAGGTTCTCCTGGCCGGGGTTGGGGACGAGGGGGCAGTTGTCCTTGTCGTTGGAGATGCCGTCGTTGTCGGCGTCGTCGTCGCAGGCGTCGCCCTTGCCGTCCTTGTCCGTGTCCGTCTGGGTCGGGTTGGAGATCAGCGGACAGTTGTCGGTGCCGTCGAGGATGCCGTCGTTGTCGTCGTCGTCGTCGCAGACATCGCCCTTGCCGTCCTTGTCGGTGTCGAGCTGATCGGCGTTGGGGATGAGGGCGCAGTTGTCGGTTGCATCCGGGACGCCGTCGCCGTCGTCGTCGTCGTCGCAGACATCGCCCTTGCCGTCCTTGTCCGTGTCGAGTTGATCGGCGTTGGCGATGCTGGGGCAGTTGTCCTTGGCGTTGGAGATGCCGTCGCCGTCGATGTCGTTGTCGCAGGCGTCACCGACGCCGTTCTTGTTTGTGTCCTTCTGGTCAGCATTGGCGACCAGGGGGCAGTTGTCGCTGGCGTCGAGGACGCCGTCGTTGTCGTCGTCATCGTCGCAGGCGTCGCCCTTGCCGTCCTTGTCGTTGTCCGCCTGGTCGGTGTTCGGGACGGAGGGGCAGTTGTCGACGTCGTTGAAGATGCCGTCGCCGTCGACGTCGCAGCCGGTGTTGAGCTGGCCGTCGCAGTCCTCGTCGATGGCGTTGCCGCAGACCTCCGCCGAGGGCTGGCCGGGCACCGCGTTGCAGACGCTGGCGGATCCGTTGCCGTTGCACACCAGGTTGCCCGCCGCCTGGCAGGCCCCGACCCCCGCGGAGCATGCCTGCCCCACGTTGAAGCCCTCATCCACCGCGCCGCTGCAGTTGTTGTCGACGCCGTCACAGATCTCCGAGGCCCCCGGGTTGACGGCGGGGTTCTTGTCGTTGCAGTCCTGCGGGGTCGCGGTGGCTTCCCCCGAGTCCAGGCAATCGCGGTCGTTGTTCAGATCCTTGCCCTTCTCGCAGAATCCATCGCCGTCATCGTCGAGCAGATCTCCGAAATCACCCCCGTTGATCGGCGGGTTGAGCCCCGACAGCTCGTAGATGACGGTGCCGCCGTTGCTGATGTAGAGCGAGTAGACGTTGGCGTCGAAGGACGAGCGACCGTAGCTCATGTTCGACAGCTCGTTGGCCGCCCACCCGGAGCCGATCTGGACCACCTCCGAGGCCCCCTGGGCCTGGCCGTCGTTGTTCAGGTCCGTCAGTCGGAACAGATCTCCCTGGTTGCGGCTGCCGGTCAGGTACGAGCCGGAGCCCCAGTCGTAGGCCCCCGCCAGGAAGGTCCCCGAGGGAAACTCCGCGAAGATGGTCTTCACCCCGTCGGGCCCGACACGGAACACGCGCCGCTGGTTGAGCGCGCTGTTGCTCGTGCCGTCGTGGACGAAGATGAAGTTGTTGTGGGAAGTCTCGATGTCATCGACGTCGACCCAACCGTTGGCGGCTCCGGTGCTGAAGCTCTGCCCGGCCACCGGCGGCGACGCCGTGACGTCGTAGCTGTAGATCGTGCCGTTCTGCTCGCTGGCGTAGAGCCTCCCCAGGAAGCCAAACGCGAAGCCCGCCGCGTTGCTGGAGCAGCCAGGGAGCACGCCCAGATCCGTCTGGGCGACCCCCGCCTTGGTGAACCGCTGGATCCGCCCGTTCGCCGTGTTGGTGCTGATGGCGTAGAGCAGGTTGTCCGGGCCGATCCGCAGGTCGGAGAGCACCCCGTTGAAGCTCCCCACGTTGTTGCCGGTGATCTGGGCGAACGAGTTGTCGGGCCTCAGCACCCAGATCCTCGTCCCGGAATTGCCGATGACGTACACATCGCCGGTGCTGTTGTCGACCTCCAGGCCGTGGAGGTTCCCCGCGCCGGTCAGCGTCACGGCCCTCCGGATCGTCAGCCCTGAATTCGCGTTCAACGTGGGAGCCGCCTTCGCCGTCGTGGCCAGGGCAAGCACCGTCGAGAGGACACCAAGGGAAGTCAGGATACGCATGAGTTTGCTCCGGAAGTAGAACGTGCGTTTACACTCCAGTGTCGCGCACCATGAAGCTCACTGTCCACCACTATCCCGGCTGCTCTACCTGCAAGAAGGCCTTCGTCTGGCTGCGGGGCAAAGGCGTTGCGTTCGAGGCCACCGACCTCGTCGTTTCCCCGCCTCTTCCCGCAGAAATCGAGCGCCTCTGGAGGGCCTCCGGTCGCCCTCTTGCCGCGTTCTTCAACACCTCGGGGCAGTCCTATCGTGAAGGAAACTTCAAGGAACGCCTCGCCACCATGACCGATGCGGAGAAGATCGCCGCCCTCGCCGCCGACGGGAAGCTCATCAAGCGACCCTTGCTGGTGCGCGCCCGGGGGGAGCAGCTCGCCGTCGCCGTGGGCTTCCGGGAGGAGGAGTGGGCGGCGTTGCTCCGGTGAATCAGAGCTTGATCCTGGCCCACTCGTCCGCGAGCGACACCACGATGTCGCGGGGAGAGGCGGGGCCCACGAAGGGTAGCCGGACCACCGGGATCCCCCGGGGCAGGCGCTTGCCAAGCTGGCGGGTCGCCTCGTCCGCCGCCGTCTTGCGGGCCGCATGCTCGGCGGCCAGCACGTCCAGGGTCTGCCTCAGGATCTGCTGGTCCGCCGTGGTCACCAGGTTCGGGTTCCCGTCGAGCAGCGCCCGGACCTCCCGCTCGTAGGGGGGCGGCTCCCGTTCGGACCGGTTGAGCACGATGGCGGTCGGCCTCAGCTTCTGGCGCTCCAGCGAGCCAGCCAGGTAGGCGACGTCGTCGAGTGCTCCCCCGGTCGGCGCCCCCACCAGCAGGTAGCGCGTGCCCGGATCCGCCAGCATCACCTGGGTGCGCCGCGCCAGCGCGGCCCAGCGCTCCCGCACGGTGAACAGATCCCCGAACATCGACGAGAGGCTCCGGAGCCCCGGGAGCCCGATGACCCGCGCGAACAAGGCCTCCAGCCTGGCCTTCCCCCAGGCGAAGATCGCCCCCGCCGCGGAGCTGCTCTCTTCCTCTTTCTCCTCCGAATTGTCCGCCGCGGCGGCGAGCCACGATAGCGCCTTGGCCTCCAGCATGTCGAGCAGGCGGTTCGGGTAGGTCAGGAACGCCAGCGCGTGGCGGCTCGGCGCCGTGTCCAGCACCACCTCGTCGTAGTTCCCGGAGTCGACCTCGTTCTGCAGCAACGCTACCGTCAGGATCTCGTGGATCCCCGCGATGGAGTCGGCCATCTCCTGCACCGCACGGTTCTCCCGAAACCGCTGCCGCCGCTGCTCGTCGGTGAACAGCCAGAGGGTGAAGTCATCCATGCTTGACCGGGGGTCAGGCATGCGGGCGAAGAGCCTGTCCTGGGCCCGGGGGTCGATGAGCGCCGGGCGCGTCGCCTGGCCGAGCTCGACCCCCAGCGCATCCGCCAGGCGCCGCGCGGGGTCGACGGTGATCACCAGCGTCCGGGATCCGGCGCGGGCCAGGTGGAGTCCAAGCGCGGCGGAGGAGGTCGTCTTGCCGACGCCCCCTCCCCCCACGCAGACCGTGAGACGGGCAGGTTTCTTCGTCACCGGGAGGCTCCCTCGTCGAGCCAGCGCAGCACGCTGGTGATCGACGGATCCGTGGGTTCTTCAGGCATCGCTACCACCTTCACCGCGTCGAGGCCCCGGGCCATCCTCAGCGCCTCCATCGCCTCGCGGGCCGCGTCTGCCCGTGCCCGCAGCGTCCGTGCGAGCTCCGCTGCCGCCGCCGACCCCGACGCTTGCGCCAGCCGCTCGGCGGCCTCCTGGGCTCCCGTCGGGTCCGGGCGCAGCACCCGGTTGATCACCACCAGCGAGGGGCTCCGGCCCAGCTCTTGGTGGAAGCGTGCCGCCAACTGCTGCGTCTCCGCCATCACCATGGGCTCCGCCAGGGTCACGAACACCACGTCGCTCCGCCCCTGCTCCACCACCTCGTCATGGATCCGCGTCCCAACCTTCCCCAGCGGACCCCCCAGCAGGAACCGCTCGAACGCCCTGGGCACCCGCAGCCAATCCAGCGCATGCCCGCTCGCAGGGAGGTCCACGAAAACGCGGTCAAAATCCCCGCCCGACAGCAGCATCCTCACCCGCTCCAGCGACACCAGCTCCCGCATCGCAGGCATCGCCCGGGTCATGCTCCGGATGGGTTTCTGCCTCAGCACCGCCTTGGCGATCACCGAGCCTCCGACCAGCGGCGCAATGGTGACCTCCAGGCAGCGCTCGTAGGTCGCCACCTCGTGGTGGACCGGTGCGTCCGCCCCCTGGAGCGCTCGCCTCCCCGCCTCCGGGTCATCGAACTCGACCAGCGCTGTTCGCTTGCCTGATCGGGCCGCCGCCAGCGCCAGCGCCGCCGCGGTCGTGGTCTTTCCCACCCCCCCCTTCCCGGTCACAAACACGATCGGCGCCTGGAGAAAGCGCAGGATACCAGCAGAAACGCTCACATCCTGCCTCTTACCTGCGCCGGCAAGGCACCGCAACCACAACCCAACCCCCCACCGCGCCGCCTTCCGCTTAGCATGGTACCCCCATGAGCAACGACGACATGAGTAACCCCCCTGACGACGACGACGATTTTCCCGAGGACGAGGAGGACGACGATTTTCCCGATGAGGACGAAGACGAGGACGGGGACGACGAGGACGGGGACGACGAGGACGGGGACGACGAGGACGAAGACGAGGACGAGGACGAAGACGAGGACGGGGACGACGAGGACGAGGACGAGGACGAGGACGACGAAGAGATTGAAGAGATCCTGGAGGAAGACGATGACGCCTTCGATGTGCCGGATGTGGACCCGGACAACTTCGAGGACGACAGCGGTGACTGGGACGACGACGACTACCTGGAGTCCGCCGCGGAGCTGTTCTCCGACAGCGACTACTTCGACGAGGATCCTTTCCAGAGGTTCCTCGATGAAGGTCTGGAGCTTCCAGACCGCGCCACCGAGTCTCGCTTCGAGAGGGACGTGGAGCGGGTCGCCCCCGGTGCTTACCAGACCCTCAAGCTGCTCCTGGACCACGGGAAGAAGCGCCTGGAAGGCTTCGTCACCCTGGATCAATTCAAGCAGATCCGGAAGACCTTCGCGGACGTCGATCTGAGCGATCTGCACCTCGTCTCCTCGCGCCGTGCCGCCGAAGGGCGCGCCTCCGCCAGGAGCCTCCCGGAGGGCCTGGCCCGAGGCGAAGCCAAGGACGCCGTCGACCTCCGGAAGTTCTGCACTCCTGTGGGCGATCAGGGGCCCACCAACCGCTGCTCCGCCTTCGCCTGGACCCACGCCCTGGAGATGGCCCGGGTCATCCAGGGACAGAGCCCGGTGGAGCTCTCCAGCAACTACACGATGTACCTCTTCCAGAAGTTCATGGGCGACGAGGACGGCTTCGCCTGGGCCTACGAGGGAGGAGATGGAACCGTCGGCGGGACGGGGCCAGGGAAGCAGCTCGTCAAGCACGGGACCTGCCGCCGCGAGCTCTGGCCCGACAAGCGTCCGGAGCCCCGGAGCAGCGAGCGGGAGATGAAGACCGACGCGAGCAACTACAGGCTCCAGGCGAGCCTCTTCGCGGTGAAGATCGACGACCTGAAGCGGGTGCTCTCGGCAGGGCACCCGGTGCACCTGGCGATGACCACGGGCCCCGCGTTCAGCCGCGTCGGTCGCGACGGCATCGTGCGGAAGGCGGAGGGCCCCAGCGGGCGCCACGGCTACCACGCGATGCTGCTGGTGGGCTACAAGGGGAACTTCTTTATCGTGAAGAACTCCTGGGGGACGAGCTGGGGAGACCAGGGGTACTGCTACATCCCCAAGAACATCCTTGCCCAGTCGGACCCGGAATTCATCGCCGTCGCCCTCACCGGCGCCGCCCCGGGCGGGGCAAAGCGCAACCCACGGAAGCGCTGAGATGGCGAAGAAATCCCCCCCCGCGGCCCCTCCCCCGGCCCTCTTCGAGGGGGATCACCCGACGCCCTCGCGGATCGATCTGGTGGAGTCCAGCGGCCCGGTCTCCCCTCCACACCAGTTCTACACCCGCCTCGTCGTCGAGGCCGAGGGCGACGCGCTCTCCCTCGTTATCGACGACGAGCGGGGCTGGGAGGGCGGCGCGTTCCGCCAGAAGATCCGCCGCCGCGAGGTGATGCCACGGGCCGACTACGAGGCGCTCTGGTCCGATCTGTTGGCCCTCGACGCCCTCGCCCTCGGGGCCGACCTCATCGGCGCCGAGGGCCGTCGGATGGTCGGCGTCGCCTTCAACCACCTGCTCCTTCGCCTGGGCGACCGCGAGGCCCGCATCGACTACCGGTTGCGTGACCTGAGCCGGAGCAAGTTCGCCCCCCAGGCCCGCGTCGTCGAGCGGGTCCGCCGGCTCCTCCCCGGGGACTGACCGGAGCGGAGCCGCTCACCTCGGCAGCACCTGGGCGGGCTCCTCGCGGCGCAGGAGGGCCAGGTCGCGCTCCGCCTCCGGGGCCTTGCCCGGGGCGTGTTGTCGGTAGCAGGTCACCCGCTCCGCGAGGGTCTCCAGATCCCAGGGGACGTGGGGTTCGTAGGCCCGGAAGGCCTCCACGCAGGAGGCATCCCCCAGGGCCCGGGCCAGCTTCCTCCGGGCCTGGAGCCTCGCCCCGTCCAGCGCGTGGAGTACGAACGGATCCCGCAGGACGTCGAACAGCCTCCTCGCTCGCCCTTGATCCCGGCTGCCCACGTCCTCCGCCAGCACCAGGGCCCGCTGGAGGATGATCGGTGACACGAAGGGATCCTGGCGGTGCGCGACGAAGGCGCGCTCCAGGGCCTCCAGGGCCTCGGGCATGCGATCCTGGCGGTAGCGGAGCCAGGCCAGGAGCCCGTCGGCGTCCGCGGGGTGGGAGCCTCTCATCCGCTCCAGGAGCGGAAGGGCCTCTTCCTGGCCCTGGTCGGCGAGGGCCCCGGCGATGACCTCGATCTCCAGGGGGGAGCGAGGCTTCTTGGACTGCTCTTTCCAGGCATCGAGGGCGGCCTTCATGTCGCCGTCGATGTACCCCTTGTAGGCAAGGCCGCGGCGGCGGCGCTCGGGAGGCAAGGAAGCAGGGAGGGTGGGGGCGTAGGACTCGGTGACCGGGATGGCGAGGCGGATGTCCTCGACGTGCTCCCAGTCGACCTCGCCGACGAGGGCGGGGCGCTGCTCGCCCCGGAGGTCGGCGGCGGCGCGGAGATCCTGGAACTCGACGGAGCGGGAGGAGGCGACGACGCCGCGGGCGAAGCCGAACTCCATGACGCAGCGGTCGTCGGTGTTCAGCGGCCCCTGGAAGGTAGCGACCACCGCGTCCGCGAAGGAGGGGCGGGCGACGTGGTGGGCGAGGAAGCCCTCCAGGTCGTCGACGCGCCAGGTGTGGATCAGGGCGGAGCGAAGGGGCTCCTCCGCGATGCGCCTGCGGAGCACGTCCGCCTGGTACTCGATGGCGTGAAAGGAGCCGATGAGCAGCAGGTCGCCGTCGCGGAGCTGCCAGGTCTCCACCCGGGGGAAGACCGAGCGGAAGGTGGCGTAGAGGGTCCGGATCGTGTGGGCGTCGATCTCGTAGGCCTGCACCCACTGGAGGAACAGCCCGCCCGGCGCCAGGCGACCGGCGACGATCCGGTAAAAATCCTGGGTGAACAGGCTGGCGATGCCGGCGCGGTAGGGGTTCGAAGGCTCGGAGGTCACCAGGTCGTAGCGGTCGCTGCCGGCGGTGGCCAGCTCCCGGGCGTCGCCCAGCAGCACCCGGAGCTTCGGGTTGCGGAGCGCGCCGTGGTTCACCGGCGCGCACTCCTCCGCCACCTTCAGCATCGACGGCTCCAGCTCCGCCACGTCCACCCGCTCGCTCGCCGGGAGCGCCGCCAGCCACCCCGCGGTGCTCCCTGTCCCCAGCCCGATCACCAGACTACGCCGGGGCGCCGGGTGCAGCGCCGCCCCCACCAGCCCCAGCATCACCTGCGTCGGACCGTCGTAGATCGAGTTCCCGTCGATCTTCCCGTTGACCACGAACGATAGCCCGCTGCCCTCGTCCAGCCCCACCGAGCTCTCCCGCCCCTCGAACTCGCGCCGCACGGAGCGCCGCTGGTGGTTCTGCCAGGCGCGGAGCTGCGCCGGCGACCGCACCACCTCCGGGCTGACCCGGCCCGCCCCGATGGGGCTGTGGCGCC
>CAZSDX010000314.1:0-8421 GCA_964605685.1 uncultured Polyangiaceae bacterium | reverse complement strand
TCCGGCCACGCGCGCCCCTCCGCCCGCAGCCCCGCCAGCTCGTAGCGCCCGTGGGCCGCCTCCACCTCCCGGAGCTTCGCCCGCATCGCCTGGGCGCGCTCGTGGTGCTGCGCCGAGGCGTCCCGGGTCTGGAGCGGGTCGGTGGCGACGTCGAAGAGCTGGCAGGCGCCGAGCTTCCGGGCGCAGACCAGCCGGAGGGAGCCCTCCGCAAGCATCGTGGCCTCATCGGTCTCGGCGAACGCGAAACCAAGGTCCGCAGGGGGCTCGGCGGGGCCCAGGAAGGGCCCGAGGTCGCGCCCCCGGACCCGGGCCGGCCTCGGCACCCGCAGCGCCGCCAGGATCGTCGGTAGCAGGTCGATGGTCTGGACCGGTGCCTCGATCCACCGCGCCGGAACCGCCCCCGGAGCGTGGATCAAGAGCGGCACCCGGACCTGCTCCTCGTACACGGTGGTCCCGTGGTAGCGGCCCCCGTGCTCGCCGAATTCCTCGCCGTGATCCGAGGAGAACAGGACGATGGTGCCCGGGCGCCGGGCGCGCACCCGCTCCACCAGGGCGCGCACCCCGGCGTCCACGGCGGCGATTTCGCTGTCGTAGCGGTCGATGTCCCGCTCCCCGAGGTCGTGCTCCGGGTGGCGCTCGTAGGGCTCGTGGGGCTCGAAGAGGTGCACCCACAGGAAACCGCGGCGATCCGGCCCGAGCCGCTGGAGGTAGGCGTCCACCTGCTCGACCCGGCGCGCCGCGGAGGTGAACTCCACCTTGCGGTACTCGAAGTCGAGCCCCCGGTCCCGGAGCGACCCGAAGCGCTCCCCGTCGATGAAGAAGACCGCCGGGGGGTAGAACGCGGAGGTCCGGTAGCCATACCCCCGGAGCAGACGGGCCAGCGTATCAGGGTCATTCCCGACCCCCTGAAGCACCAGGGGACGCATGTACTTGCCGGTCATCAGCGAGGAGACCGCGTAGGAGGTGTGGGGCGTGGCGGTGTAAGCGTAGCGGAAGGTTGTCCCCTCGGAGGCGAGGCGGTCGAGGAACGGGGTGATGTTTCGGGGGTATCCGTAGGCGCCGAGGTGATCGGCGCGCAAGGCATCCACGGTGATGAGGAGCAGGTCACGCCCCCGCCAGTCGGGGCCCTCGTGGTCGGAGGCAGAGGCGGCGTTTAGGTCGGGCAAGGTGGAGCGAATCGGGGCGGAGGCGGGCTCCAGGAGCGCCAGGGCACGGGCACCGTAGCGTACCGTGGGCGTCCGGTCGCCGAGGACCACGCGGGCGTTGTCAGCGCGGGCGAGGGCGCGGTGGATGGTGGGCAGGAGCAGAGCGACCGTGGTGAGCGCCAGAAAGACAAGGGCACTGTAAGGAGCGAGGGAACGGAGGGACCGTGGGCGGTGGGCCTCGTCGCCGACCCAGAGGAGGGCAATCCAGGGGGAGAGGAGAATCGTCAGGAGCGCGAGCCCGAGGTGAAAAGGCGGATAGAGCCGGGGCAGGATCAGGGTGTTGGCGGCGATCAGGGCGAGGGCAAGGGCGAGGGCAGAGGCCCCGACCAGGGCGGGAGAACGCGCCTCGGCGCGAGCCACCCGGGGGGCGAGGGACCAGGCCACCGCCGCGGAGGTCACCGCCGCGACGAGCAGGAAGAGGAAGCGAGCCGGGAGGGCGGCGAAGTGGCGCCCTGTGGAGAGGAAGAAGGCCCCGGTGGCAGCGGCGGAGAGGGCGAGGGCAGCGACGGCGGCGCGGGCCCCGCGGCGTACCAGGAGCTGTATTAGGGCACCGAGCCAGGCGACCGGGGCGGCCAGCAGCCAGGCGACCAGGGGCAGCAGGTAGAGGCCGAGGCGCATCTCGGAGAGATCCGCGAACTGGCGCCGGTGGAGGAAGCTGAAGAAGGCCGCCTCGGCGAACAGGAGGATCAACGCCGCGAGCGTCGCGTCGAGGAAGGCTCGCACGTAAGCCGTAAGAGACGTCGAGGATCTCGTAGACGCGCTTGGTGCCGTCGGGGCGCTGGAGGGTCACCTCGTCGCCGACCTCCTTGCCGACCAGGGCCCGGGCCAGGGGGGCGGAGACGGAGATCAGGCCCTTCTCCAGGTCTGCCTCGTAGGGGCCGACGATCTGGTAGAGCACCTCCTCGTCGGTGTCGGCGTTGATCAGCTTCACCTTGGCCCCGAACTTGATGCGAGGTCCAGAGAGCTTGCTCGGGTCGATGACCTCCGCCCGGGAGAGCGCGGCCTCGTAGTCCCGGATCTTGGCCTCAATCATCCCCTGCTCTTCCTTGGCGGCGTGGTACTCGGCGTTCTCGCGCAGGTCGCCGTGCTCGCGGGCCTCTCCGATGGCCTTCGAGATGCGGGGGCGCTCGACCTCCTTGAGCCGCTGGAGTTCCTCGCGCAGGCGGGCGTTGCCTGCGGGTGTCATCGGGATCTTGTCCGACATGGCCCTCTCTTCTTAGCGCAGCCTCCCCGCCAGCAAAAGCGCCACAGACACCGCTGGCGTCGCCCCCGGGGTCGGGCTAGGCACCAGGGCGATGCGCTTCTCCCCTGCCCTGCCGCTGCTGGCGGCGCTGTCGCTGGGCTCCTCCTTGGCATGCAGCCCCTCCGAGCCCCAGGCGCCGAACGCCCTCCGCTACAGCGAGGACGCCCGGAAAGCCTACGAGAAGGCCCTGGAGTCCTTCCTGGATCGGGACTGGGAGGAGGCGCGCAACCAGCTCCTGGAGGTGCGGCGCAAGTACGCCTACAGCCAGTACGCCCGGCTGGCGGAGCAGCGCCTGGCGGACATCGACTACGAGCAGGAGAAATACGCCGCCGCCATCACCGGCTACCGGGCTTACGTCACCGATCACCCGGCGGACGAGGGCGTCCCCTACGCTCGCTTCCGGATCTGCAAGGCGCTCTATGCTCAGATCAGCGACACGGTGCTCCTGCCCTCCCAGGAGGAGCGAGATCAGGCGGCCATCGTCGACGCCTACCGGGAGCTGAACGCATTTTTGGCGGATTATCCCCGGTCCAAGTGGACCAGGGACGCCCAGTTCATGCTGGTCACGGTGACCGGGCGGCTGGTGCGCCACGAGCTGTACGTGGCCCGCTACTACCTCAAGCGCGACCGCTTCGAGCCGGCGGCCAAGCGGATTCAGTACGCGCTGGCCCGCTACGACGGCTCCGGCCTGGAGCCCGAGGCCCTGGTGCTCCTGGCGGAGACCTACATGAAGATGAAGAAGACCGAGGAGGCCAAGGCGGAGCTGCACCGGGTGCTGGAGTTCTACCCGGCGAGCCCCTTCGTCGTGCCGGCCCGGGCCTTCCTCCGGGCGCTGGGGGAGGACGCCCCCGAGGCCCCCCCGGCGGCTCCCCTCCCCCCTCCGCCTGCGCCCCCGCCAGACCCGGCGACGCCTACGGTTCCCCTGTTCTGAGCGGGGCCTGCCAGGGCCCAGGGTGGGTGTGGTAGACCTGGGGGCCATGGACGCAGAGAACCCCGCGAGCACGCCGCCCACGGTGCTGGTGGTCGACGACGAGAAGAACATCCGGCGCACCCTGGACATGGTGCTCTCCGGGGAGGGCTACGAGGTGTGCGAGGCGTCCTCCGCCGAGGAGGCGCTGGCGCTGCTGGCCCGCGCCGAGCGCCCCGTCGACCTGTGCATCTTTGACGTGAAGCTCCCCGGGATCAGCGGCATCGAGGCCCTCGAACGCCTCCGCCGCGACGAGGCCACCCGCGAGCTGCCGGTGATCGTCATCAGCGGGCATGCGACCGTCCACGACGCGGTGGCCGCCATCAAGCTCGGCGCCAGCGATTTCTTCGAGAAACCGCTCAACCGCGAGCGCATCCTGGTGAGCGTCCGCAACGTGCTCAAGGCGGCGAACCTCGCCCGCACCGTCGACAGCCTCCGGGGCGAACTGGAGGCGCGCTACGAGATGATCGGCATCAGCCCGATCATGCAGCGGCTCTACTCCGCGATCGACAAGGTCGCTCCGACCCGGGCCAGCGTGCTGATCACCGGGGAGAGCGGCACCGGCAAGGAGATGGTCGCCCGGGCCATCTTCCGCCTCAGCGCCCGCAAGGATCGCCCCTTCGTCAAGGTCAACTGCGCCGCCATCCCCGAGACGCTGCTGGAGAGCGAGCTCTTCGGCCACGAGAAGGGCGCCTTCACCACCGCCATCCAGCGGAAGCGAGGCTTCTTCGAGCAGGCCCACGGCGGGACGCTGTTCCTCGACGAGATCGGCGACATGACCCTGTCGGCCCAGGCCAAGGTGCTGCGGGCGCTCAACAACGGGGAGATCAGCCGCGTCGGCTCGGAGACCGTCCAGCATGTCGACGTGCGCGTGCTGGCCGCCACCAACAAGGATCTGGAGCGGGAGGTTCGTGAAGGCCGTTTCCGGGAGGATCTCTTCTTCCGCCTCAACGTCTTCCCCCTGCGCACGCCGCCGCTCCGGGAGCGCTCCGAGGACATCCGTCCCCTGGCGGACGCCTTCCTCTCGGTCTTCTTCCGGGAAAATGGCATCAAGCCCAAGCAGGTCGATACCATGGTCTACCGGGCCCTGGAGGCCCGCTCCTGGCCCGGGAACGTGCGGGAGCTGAAGAACGTGGTGGAGCGCGCGGCCATCCTCTCCGGCGAGGTCATCACCATCGCCGACCTGCCGGAGGATCCCCACGCCAACCCCTTCGAGGAGGATGTCCCCGACGACGAGCCTGCTCCCGAGGGGGTCTCCGAGGAGCTCCCTCCCCTGCCCCCGCGGCCCGCCGCCAGCGCCCCCGTCGCTCCCCCCGGCGCCCGCCTCACCCTCAAGGAGTACCGCGACGCCGCCGAACGCAGCTACATCGTCGAGACCCTTAGCTCCCTCGACTGGAACATCTCCAAGGCCGCCATCGCCCTCGGCGTCGAGCGCACCAACCTCCACAAGAAGATCCGCGCCTACAACATCCGCCGCGGGGAGTGAGGATCGCCCCAGCCCTGGCCCTCCCGGGAGCCCTCCCGGCCTTCCTCGACGGTGTCGAAGGCTTCCCAGGCGCGGACGAAGCCTTCCCAGGCGCGGACGAAGCCTTCCCCGACGACGGGGAGGGCTTCCCAGACAACCGTCCGGGGCCAATTCCGGCTCAGGATGGGGTGTCCAGACGAACCCCGTCTGGCTCACGGCTGGCCGGGGAGCTATTTTTTGCCCTCCGGGAGGGCCTTGCAACGATCTGGGAAGCCCTCCCCTCCGTCGGGGAAACCGTCGGGAGTCAACGAGCCCTCGTGCAGAGCGCCCCGCGGGGGGCTTCCTGCGGAGGCCCCGCATCTCTGCCCTTACGCCCTTTCTGTTGTGCGGCGCGCTGGAGCGCGATGGTCTCGTCCGGGGTGCATCCGGCACGGAAGAGCGCAAAGCCCGCGAGGGAGTTGTTGTCCTTCACGTCGTTGCAGACGTGGGGGACAAAGAGGGATCCGTCGAAGGCATCGGCGGCAACCCCCGCCTGCTCCCTGTCGCCGAGGTGCACCAGCGCAGCCGCCAGCGCGGGGCGCTCGGACTCCGGGGCGGTGGCGAAGGCAGCGGCAACCCGGTTTCGGGCGTTCGCCGTGGCGCTCCGGAGCTGGGCCCCCCGGGCGAGGCGTTCGAGGACGCAAGCGCGCCGTCTCGCCAGGTTGTCTCCGTTCGCGCGCAGGTAGCTCGTGACGAGCAGCTCCAGCTCTGCGGCATCAGGGGCCACGGCGGAGCGCGCGAGCCAGCGAACGAGAGGTTCCTCGTCGGTCCCCGCAGAGAGACGTGCCTGGATGGCCGCGAGGAATCCGCGCCGGTGGGCGGGAGCGTCCGCAGCCAGGATGCCAGCCAGGGCCTCGCTCTCGGGGCCCACCGGGGAGAGGGCCTCCGCGACCTCCCGCTCCTCAAGGCGCTCGCCAAGGGCGGCAAGCAGGTGAACGCGGCGCGGCGTTGCGCAGGAGCGCGCGTCCGTGACGAGGGCCGAGAGCAAACCTTTCTGCTCTGCACTGGCGTCCTTCCCACCGAGGACGCTGGCAGGGAAGCGAAGCCCACGGAGGGCTGGTAGCGGGTCGCCCTTGCAGCCCTCCGCGATCAGGAAGCGCCCCAACCGCAAGGTCCGCTCGGGGGGGCTCTCCTCGGTGCCCTCCCGGAGAGCGAGGACCGCGAGGTCGGGGGTTGGCTTCGCGGCGATGGCGTCGAGAAGCGCCGTACAACCTGGCTTCCAGGGGTGCCGTCCGGAAGAACACAGCGAAAAGAGGATCTGGCCAGCAACCTCTTGGGGCTCCGCAGGGACGACACGGGTGAGCCAGGGGATCCCTTCGTCCTTCAGCCAGGCGGTGAATTCAAGGATGAGGTCCGTGCGACGGGCGGGCTCCTTGAGGGTCGCCAGCTTGGCATCGTACTCGCGCACGAGGTCGATCTGGGGCAGGATCGGCGAGCGAACGAAGGAGCCCTGCTCCCCCGCAGGAGTCAAGGGAGCTCGCGCCAGCTCGACGATCACGTGACGACCAAGTTGATCGAGAGGGAGAACCCCGACGCTGCGAACCTGGGTTTCTTCGCGGACGGTTGCCTCCAGAAAGCGCCCGTCCGTACCGAAGCGTCCCTCGTAAGACAGGCGCCCGGCGCGGGTGATACGCACCTCATCCCAGCGCTCAGGGAAGAGCGGAGCAAGAAAGACGACAGGCAGGAAAAGGATGCAAAGGGCGGAGTGGCCGCACCCGCCGCCACCCCCCGAGGGACTCTTCTTCTTGCGCTCCACCGAGACGACGACGGCAGGCGGATCGTGAAGCTTTCTGGCAGCCTCGATCGTTGTAGGGAGGTCGACGGCGGATTGTTGCGATGCCTTGTTTCTGCAGCCCTGGGCAACGAGCGCGAGGGCAAGGAGGGCACCGTACCGAGACACCATGGCCAATACTACAGGTTGGCGAAGCGGCCCGTCTTGAAGGAGGCGTCGAGGAGATCCTGGACGCGGCGCTCCAGCTCGCGGGCGCGAGGATCCTGGAGCCCGGCCAGCGCGGACTTGATCTCGTTGAGGGCGCTGAGCTGGCTGAAGAGCTGGACGTCGCCGAGCGCCGTGCCGCCGGTGAGGATCTGGCGGATCCGGTCGATCTCGGCGGCCAGCGCCTCGACGCCGACGCCGACGGCGCCGACGCGGCGTCGCTCGGGGCGCTCGCGGTAGAAGATCTCCAGCTCCGGCTGGACGATGGCCTCGACGATGGGCGCCTGGTCCTCGCTGTTCCAGATGTGCTTCAGCAGGAAGAGGTCGCTGGTGTCGGGGGCGTCGCGGCCATCCACGAAGGCGGAGGCGGCGAAGAGCTTGAGCATCTTGACCACGCGCCGGTCGCTCAGGCTCACGCCCTCGGCCCGGAGCTGGAAGACCAGGCCCTTGTAGGTGGAGAGGAAGCCCTCGTCGAACTGCATGTGGCGGGCGATGCTCCGGGAGAATTCGCCGATCTCCTGGAGGGCGACGAGGGGCTGGATGGCGGCGCCGCTGACCTGCTGGACCTCCTGGGCGATGCCGCGCTCCAGGAGCCCGGTGAAGTGGTAAGCGTCGAGGTTGTCGCTGCGGATCCGGAGCAGGAAGCGGTCGAAGATGGCGGTGAGGGTCTCGTCGGAGGGGACCTCGTTGCTGGCGCCGAAGACGCTGACCAGGGGGCATTTGAGGACGCGACCGCCGACGGCGTAGACCCGCTCGTTGAGGAGGGTCAGGAGCGAGTTGAGGATGGCGCTGTTGGACTTGAACACCTCGTCGAGGAAGACGATCTCGCTCTCCGGGAGCATGCCGGCGGTGCGGCGCCGGTAGTCCCCCTCGCGGAAGGCGTTGATGTCCACGGGGCCGAAGATCTCATTGGGCTCGGTGAAGCGGGTGAGCAGGTACTCGAAGTAGCTGGCCTGCACCAGCCGGGCCAGGGACCGGATGAGGGCGCTCTTGGCGGTGCCCGGGGGCCCGATGAGCACCGCGTGCTCCCCGGCGACCACCGAGATCAACAGCAGCCGGATGACCTCCTCCTTGCCGATGAAGCGCTGCTCCAGCTCGCGGGCGACCGCCGAGAGTTTCCTGGCCACGTTCGATGCCATGGGGCCTGTGTAGCGCAGCCGGGCGCCCGCTGGCCAGCCTCCCCCTTGACCGGATCCGGAAAACAGGACACCTTCGCGAGCCTCCGGGCGGGTAGCTCAGCGGCAGAGCACTGGTCTTACAAACCGGGAGTCGCAGGTTCGACCCCTGTCCCGCCCACAAAACTGCATCCAGAGGTCACGCGAGCAGCCGGCGCCTCGCCTCCGCGTCCCGGAGGTAACCCCGCTCGGCGAACCACCGGAGCGCGTCCCGGAGCGCGTCGTCGATCGGCCCCTGGGGCATCCCCAGCTCGGCGGCGGCGCGGTCGCAGCGGGCCCGGAGCCCCAGCCGGGTGATCCGCACCGCCGCCGCGGTGAACAGGGGCGCCTGCCCGGTCCAGCGGGCCACCACCTCGGCCCCGACAAGGGCGGGAAGCGCGGCCAGCGCCCG
>CAZSDX010000313.1:0-8435 GCA_964605685.1 uncultured Polyangiaceae bacterium | reverse complement strand
AGGCCGTGAGCGTGGTCTTGCCGTGGTCGATGTGACCGATGGTGCCGACGTTCACATGGGGCTTCGTACGGACGAACTTTTCCTTGGCCATGGGATCTCCGTGAGTGTGGCATCACCGGATGGAGAACGCGCCAGGGGTTTCAAGGGTAAATTCCGACGCGATCCGTGCAAAAAGCCACTCGGGGAGCCCACCATCGGGATTGAACCGACGACCTCGTCCTTACCAAGGACGTGCTCTACCAACTGAGCTAGGTGGGCAGGGGACAACGCTTCACAACCAGAGAAGAACAGAGAAGGTGAGGCCGAGCGGGAGACGGGATTCGAACCCGCGACGTTCAGCTTGGAAGGCTGACACTCTACCAACTGAGTTACTCCCGCAAAAAGTGGAGGGTGTTGGATTCGAACCAACGTAGGCATGGCCGGCAGATTTACAGTCTGCTCCCTTTGGCCACTCGGGCAACCCTCCGGGAAAGACGGGGCAAAACGAACAAGCTGACAAAGAACAACATGGGACTCCCTCCCCCGCCCTTGTGGAGCTGACGAGGGGAGTCGAACCCCTGACCAGCGGTTTACAAAACCGCTGCTCTACCGACTGAGCTACGCCAGCATGAGCCACCGGAACCGGGGTTTTTGCCCTGGGCCGGAGAGGGGAGCGAACGGGTACCCCCTTTCGGGTACCTTGTCAAAGACATTCTTCAAGGGGAGCGTCAGATCGAGCCTCGGCCCCGCAAGCGACGCGCACCTAAGCACAGATCAACGCCCCAGGGAAGAGTTTTTTTCGAGGGGGGCGTCGGGGACACCGAACTGGTAGCGGAGCCCGAGCCCGAGCAGCAGGGCGCTGACCTCGTAGCGGCCCGCGTTGATGGGGATGTCCTCGGGGGGTTTGTTGGCGCGCACGGGGTTGACCTTGTAGAGCCGCGCGTCGTCGGGGGAGACATCCACCCGGGAGGGGAAGAGCACGGCGAGGGTCCCGTCGAAGCGCCAGCGGGGGCCGAGGTGGAGGCCGCCGCCGAGGCCGATCAGGAACTTGTCCATGTCGAGGGTGAGCACCGAGAGGTAGGCGGGCGGGACGGCGCTCTTCTCGTAGGAGAGGCCGGCGCGCAGGTCGATCCGGTAGCGCCCGAGCTTGAGGGCCTGCTCGCCGCCGACGCGCACGGACCAGGCGTCCTGGAAGCCCCGGTCCAGGGAGATGGCACCGACGCGGTACTCCGGGGGGAAGAGAGCCACGTCGCGGAGAACGATGCGGTCGGGGACGACGTCGATGCGGTCGTGGACGCTCCACTTCTCGTAGACGAAGGCGGCCTCGATGCGGGTGGAGAGGCCAGGGCGCAGCTCCACGCCGAAGCGGGCTACCCAGGGGAGCTTGAAGCGCACGCGGGCCGCGTCGCCCTCGATGTACGCCCTGTCGAAGACCGCCGCCGAGGGCAACCTGGTCTGGAGCTTCGCCGGGGCGTCCACCGAGTAGGGGAGCTGGAACGAGGCGCCGATCCGGAGCGGATCGATGGGGGTCACCACCAGCCCCAGGGTGCCGCTGGGGGCCACGATGTCCTCGACCCGGAGGCGCCCCTTGGTGTCGTAGTCCGGCTGCTCCGGGGCGCAGAGGAAGCGGTCCGGGACGCAGGCGCTGAAGTACACCTCCGACTGGAACGTGCCAGCGAGCACCGTGGGACCAGCGCCGATCTGCACCTGCTTGATGGGGCGATACGCGACCCAGATGCCGCCGATGGCCAGCGCGGATCCGTCGAGGGTCAGCAGCGAGTAGCGCTGGGGAGCGGGCTGGCCGTTGGGGAGTTTTTCCGGGTAGCTGGTGATGGCCGAGTAGGGCGCGTAGATCCCTGCGGCCACCACCAGGTCCGGGCGGATCGCGTAGGACCCCGCCAGCGTCGGGATGGGGAGCACCGGGGATGTGCCCTGGACCTTCTCGTAGGTCTGCACGAAGGAGCCGCCGACCGGGGCGCCGGTGTTGGGGTCGCTCCCCTGGACGCGGATCTGCCGCTGGAACTCCCCCACGAAGCGCAGCCAGCTCGCGTCGAAGAGGAACTGGGTGCCCGCGTCCACCAGCCCCGCCGGGTTGTAGTAGATCGCCCCGAGGTCATCGGCGCCGGCCACGAAGGCGCCTCCACGGGCCATGGGGCGCACGCCTCGATCGGAGAAATAAAGCCCCGCCGCGCTGGCCGTGCCGGTCGCCAGCAGCGCCGCGGTCGCTGCCGCCAGGGTGAGCGCGCGCATCAGTTGCCGTTCCGCCCGCGGACGATGGTGTAGAACTGCTCCAGGCCCCGGTACTCGTCGGTGAGGAAGCTCTTCAGCCCGTCCGCCATCGCCTTGTAGTCCTCCGCCGTGAATGGCCCCTGCTGCTCCGAGTCGATGCGCTGCACCGCCGCGATCGTGTCGAGGATCACCTCCAGCGGCGCCCGCTTGCCCTCCGCCACCGGCGTCACCAGCCTCGGTAGCACGTGGTCCAGCGCGCGGTAGCGGTCGATCCATTGGTCCGGATCCTCCGGCTCGTCCATCAGCGCCTTGAGGAACTTGAAGGTCAGCGACCCGGTGCCCGGGTTCTCCGCCGGGATCAGCTTGCCGTTCTGCTCGATGACCCCCGGCGCCGCGGCGGACGAGAAGGCCCGGAGCACCGGCGCCAGCTCCTCCTCGTCGTTGAGCACCTGGATCAGATCGCTGAGGGAGGTGAGCGTCAGCGCGAAGGAGTCCGGATCGTTGGCCGCCTCCAGCAAGTAGCTGATCAGCTTGCCCAGCTCGGCCCTCATCTCGTCGTCCGCCCGGAGCGCCTCGTTGAGGTCGTTGATGGCGCCAAACAGCGGCCCCTCCATCACCCGCTGGAGCTTCTCCGTCAGCTCCTTGCGGGCCCAGTCGCACTGCTTGTTGGACTCGCGGGCGGGGCAGTTGGCGTTGACCTGCTCCCGCACGAGCCGCCCGAGGATCGGCAGGGCGCGGGCGATGGCCGCGTTCTTCCAGGCGCCGTTCTCCGCCAGCAGGAACTGGTCGACCAGCGACGAGCGCGCCGCCCGCCAGCGGCCCTTCTTCTCCGGATCACCGAAGGTGTCGAAGCGCTTGTCGAAGCCGCGGAGCGCCTGCACGAACAGGTCGTAGGGGGTGACCTGCGCCTTGAGCTTCCCGTTGTTGGTGGTGGTCGATTTGTTGCCCTGGCGATCCGTGATCCCCAGGGAGGCAGACACCTGCGGGTCGAAGAGGAACTGGAGCAGGCTGGTGGTGATCTCCAGCGGCGAGCGGGGCTGGCCCTTCTTCACCCGGGGCGACGTGTACGGGAACGTGTCCATCGTCGTCACCAGGTCCGAGGCGGTGCCGAAGAGATCGCTCTGGGTGAAGATCCAGGCCAGCAACTCCTCGTACTGGAAGAGGGAAGAGCCCCCGCTGGACCAGTGGCGATCCAGGATGGTCATCAGCTCCAGGAAGAGCTGCTCCCCCAGGCAGCGCCCCTGGGGATCCTGGGGGCAGACCTCGCCCTGCGCCGGCAGGTAAGAATAGTTGGCAAAGGCCGTGAGCGTCGGGCGGATCCCCTCGAAGAAGCCGCTGGACGGGCCGTTGCACTCGGCCTCGCAGAACTCCTTCTCCTTGCCCTTGGCGGCGGCGCAGTGGGCCAGGCACTCCGGCGGGTGTTTTTCCAGGTACGGCGTCTCCGCGACGAAGAAGGTGTCTGGTTCGACCCCCCGGAGCGTCTTCTCGTAGCTGTCGCAGACGTTCACCCCCCTGGCGTTCTTGGGGCAGACCGAGGTGCCGACGAGGCCGAGAGAATTGGAGACGAAGGTGTTGAGGCCCTTGTTGTCGGTGTTGTACTTCGGGTCGAGGGCGGCGGCCGGGACGAGCTGCTTGCCGCTGGCGTCGAAGGCCTCGGCGCCGAAGAAGACCAGCCGCATCAGCGCTTGGGGGGTCGGGATCGTGGAGAGCCCTTTGAGCCCCGTGGAGGCCTGGAGGACCGAGTCGATGTCCAGGTCCCCGCAGAAGCCCGGGATCAGGTCGTCGATGGTGCCCAGAAGCCCGGTGAGGGTCTTGTCCTCGACCACCAGGCGTGCCCTGCGGGGGTGATCCCAGTCGAGCGTGGAGTCGACGAAGAAGACGCCGAGGTCCTTGATGTTGAAGAGAGAGCACTCGTCGATGTACTTCTGATCCTGGAAGGGGAGCTTGAGGGGGTAGGTCAGGTCGATGGTGAGGCCGCAGATCTTCAGCCCGCTCTTCACCAGGGATTTGTCCTTGTTGCAGGCGTTGACGTGGTTGGCGGCGGCGATGATGCGGGCGAAGCGCTGGAAGGCGCTGCGGTTGTCCCCCTGGTCCGGCAGGGAGCGATTCACCTTGCTCTGAAAGGCGGAGCCCCCCTCCTTGAGGGCGAAGCTGTTGGTCTTGTTGACCGGCGGGCCGTTGATGTTGCTCGGGTTGTAACCGATGCGGTCGTTGAAGCGCATCGGAGCAGCGAAGGCACCGGGGAGGTACTTGATCGCAGAAGGATGCACCAGCGCCAGCGTCAGGTCCGAGAGCAGCCCGCGGGGTGGCTGAGCGCCAGGCTTGCCCGTGTAGAGGTCCGGTCCGACCCTGGCCACCTTGGCGATCCAGTCGGTCATGTCCTCCCAGAAGGTGGAGGTGTCGTCGAGGATCGCCTTGGCGTACTCGGGGCTCTTGCTCTGGTTCCAGATGGCCCAGGCGAGCTGGAGGGCCCGAGCGGTTTTTTCCGGATGTTTCTCGTGGATCGCCAGGATGGACCCGAGGAAATCGTCGCTCTCCGGGGCGCCGAGGAACTGGCCCGAGGCGTGGGCCAGGTCCAGGAGAGGCGACCCCCCGCCGTCGAAGGCCTCGTAGGGGATCGTCACCCGCGCCGAGCCCGCGCCGTACTCGGCGGTGGCGGTCTTCTTCGGGCCGAAGAGCAGGTAGCTGCCCTCCAGGGCGCGGGTGAGCGTCGAGTGCCCCGCCTCGTCCGTCGCGGTGATCGGCCGCAGGTCGTCGAGCACCGCGTGGAGCATCGTCCGCGAGGTGTCGACGTAGGAGAACAGGAGCTGACCCTGGCGGAGCGCGCGCTCCGAGGCGTCGAAGGTGTACTCCTCGGCGAAGAGGGCGCCCGGGGTGGCGAAGGGCGGCGGCGTCAGCAGCGGCTCGCCGTTCCCGTCGACGAAGCGCCCGAGGAGGTCCACGTCCGCGTAGCCGTCGCCGTTCTTGTCGACAAAGGGGGCCGGGATCGTCCCCGCCTTGCCCGGGGTCGCCCCCCGCGGCACCGCGAAGCCGCGCAGGTCCCGGGCGACCAGGAACCGGGGCTTGCCCCCCCGGGCGAACACGTCATCCTCCCCGAGGAGCAGCGACCCCAGGATCTCGATCTTGAAGCGGGCGCGATCCGGCTGGAGCGTCGCCGCGTCCACGGAGATCGGCGCCACCTTCGGGTCCGGCTCGAAGGTGCGAAGCTCCTGCTCGATCACCCGGAGCGCATGCTGAAACTTCCCCTCCAGGGGGCCGCCGGGGCCGGTGCGCTCCAGGAGCAGCCGGGTGAAGCGGCGTAGCTCCGGGTAGGCGAGCATGATCCGCAGCGACCCCAGCCCCCGGGCCAGGGGTCGGTAGCCCTCTCGGCCGCTCATGCGCGAGAGGGCCTCGCGGGCCTTCCCGGAGGCGGAGAGGACGTCCATCAGCGCGCCGAGGGCCTGGGTGGTGGCCGGCATCAGCGGGGGCTCCGGGTTCTCCTTCGTCGCGTAGGGGCTGGACTCGTAGAGCGGCGTCAGGCGCTTGGTGAAGAGGTCGATCGCGTCGTGGAGCCGGACCTCCTTCTTCTTGTCGAGCGGATCCGGGATCTTCGTGTCCGGGAAGATCGCGTCGAAGGCCTCGATCAGATCCGCCCGGCTGCGCGCCATGGCCTCGATCTTGGCGATGGCCAGGCGTCGGGCCTCCGGCGCCTTGGTCGCCGGCGGCAGGAGCTTGGTGTTCACCGTGGTCCCCGACCAGCCCTTGCTCCCCTTGTGGCAGATGGAGCGGTACGAGGCGCCGGACACGTCCTCCGTCAGCGAGCTGGCCCCCACCCGGTCGCAGAGCGCCGTGTACATCTCCTCTCCGAGGGTATTTTTCTGGCTCGACACCCGGCGCGTGGTGTCAAAATCTCCCGCGCAGGAGAGCGACGCCCCCGCGACCAGCACCGGGAACAGCAGGTTCGACCTGCGGGAAAAGAAAGAACGAAGCCCCATCGTGAACCTCCGGAGAAGTTCACGATACCGACACCGGAGGTGCTTGGGAACACCCTGACCCCTGGCCCCCTCCTCATCCCCCGCAGCGGCTCGCCGTTCGACGCGCCGGGTCAGTCCGCCGTGGTTGAGGCCGCAGGATCAAAGAACCCGGGGGTGAGGCACAGATCCCAACCGAAGGGTCCGCAAAAATTGCATCGCTCTCTGACACCGGGGACACAACAAGCGGCGTGGATTTGGGTCCGTTTCCACGCTCAGGGTGCACCTACGGAGGCCGAGCCGTGGTTCCTCCCTGGAACTTCGCGGTGGTACATGGGTTGCTAGTGCGAGCGTGACCCACATGGCCCGATAGAACACCGAGTTCTTCTCGCGTGGGTGGCCTGGTAACCTGACCGAATCTTTCCAAAAATCTTCCTGGAAAGAGGAAGGTTGTCGCTGTTTCAAGGAGAACAGATGAAGAGCACTCGTTTTGCTTCGTTCGCTTTGGTTTCCATGCTTTTCCTGGCTGCTTGTGAGGATGACCCTCCTCCTCCCAATGCTTCTCCCGAAAATTCCGCAGGGAAGGAGCAAGGCGGAGGGAACAACCAGGGTGGAGACGCCGGGAAAGGTGGCGAGAATCCCGGTGGTCAGGGGGGAGACGCCGGGAAAGGCGGTGAGAATCCCGGGGGTCAGGGGGGAGACGCCGGGAAAGGCGGCGAGAATCCCGGGGGTCAGGGCGGTGCTGCGGGGCAAAACCCTGGCGGACAGGGTGGCAACGCAGGTTCGAGCAGCGACATCGGAGCCTGGGTTGTGTCCAGCGATACGGATGGGATCTCGTTCACCTCCCTGGGTGGGGCGGTGGGAGGTGCAGAGATCCTCACCGCGGCGGTCGATGATGACTTCAACGCTTTTTACCTGGTGAAGATCCCCGTGAAAGGGACACTTTCCGTTGATGGGAAGCCCGTTCTCCAGGATGCATCGAGCAACGATTGCCTCCCTCCTTGCCAGCCGGATTCCTCGGCTCGCCTCGTGTTGATCCGCAAGACCCAGGACTTGGATGCCAAGGCGCAAGATCTGGCAGAGCTGTCCGCGAAGGATGCGGACGGAAATCCGCTGGACTTCCAGATCACCTTCGACGAGGACGTTCCCGACTCGTTCTTCCTGTGGCAGCGCTCGAAGGGTTCTTCCAAGGTCAACCAGGTCTCCCGGATCAACAAGAACACCGGCGGCCCCGTCTGGACCCAGAAGGTCAACGGGTGGGTGTCTCACAGGCCCTTCTTCTTCGACGTCTTCGTGGAAGAGGACATGGGAGCGTGGTCGCTCCGTCGGATCAACAAGAACACCGGCGGCCCCGTCTGGACCCAGAAGATCCCGAAAGGCTTCTCCTGGCCTTCGCAGGACGTGGATGGCGACGGGTGGTCGGATGAAACTCGTGTCTTTTATGGCCCGGATACCATCCTTCTCTTCTCCGGAGAGGAGGTCTCTGCCAACGGAGTGACTAGTACGACGTGGACCGTCTTCGAGATCGACGAGAAATCGGGGGAAGGAAATGCGCTCACGACCCTCGAAGGGGATCGCGTCGTCGATGTCTTCGTCGGAGATAAGGAGCGTTCCTTCGTCACCTGCAACCCCGGGTTTTCCGGGATCTCCTGCAATCTCCGCAAGATCAACAAGAACACCGGCGGTCCCGTCTGGACCCAGAAGATCAACGGGTTCACGCCCTGCAGCGGAGCGCTGGAAACCAGCATCTCCGCGACCGATGGCGGCGTTCTCTTGTGCGGGAAAGTAGACGGCGGAGCTTCCCCGGACCCCGCCGCCATCAACCTGCCCTCGGGGATGTTCCTGTTCAACGGGCAATCCTTTGAGCCGCTCTCCCCCAAGGGAAGCTCCCTCGTGGGAGGGGCCGTCTACCGGATCAACAAGAACACCGGAGGCCCCGTCTGGACGCAACGCGATGGTGGTCGGGGCTGGGGCGTGTTCGAGACCTCCGAAGGGACAACCGTGGGCTTCGTCGCCAGCGGAGCGTGGAAATCCCTGGAAACCCTGCCGCAGCACCAGTTCGTCTCCGCCAAGGTAGAGCGCGCCAGCGACGAGGAGACCTTCACCTGCACGCTTCGCTCTCCCACGATGGTCTTGGCCCTCGCTGTGACAACCGGTTCAGGGAACGAGCCAGAGACCGAGAAGGTGACGCTCGATCTTCCGAAGGACTCCAAGCTCGAGCACATCAGAGGGTTTCTAACTTGCAAAAGCGACCCTCTTCTGGAACAGCCTACGTAG
>CAZSDX010000312.1:0-8472 GCA_964605685.1 uncultured Polyangiaceae bacterium | reverse complement strand
CAGGGCGCCCCACCACCAGGCGCGGCCCAGCCGCAGCTCGGAGCGGGCGAGGGAGAGGGCAGCGCCACCCTCCTGGCCCAGCGCCAGCCCGTCCGCCCACCAGGAGACGGAGCCGCCCCGGCTGCTCCCGGACCAGCTCACCTGGGGCCCGCCCCGGAGCGCGCCCTCTCCCCGGGGAGCGAACCCACGCACCCCCGAGGAGAACGATCCCGCCCAGGGGACCACCCAGGCCAGCTTCCCCTGGTCGTAGGGGCGCGCCGCCGCTTCGAGATCGATGGTGCCGGGGCGCGCCCGGGGGCCACGGACCGCGTCCACGAACCAGAGCACCGCGCCTTCCTTGGGGGCGACGCGCCCCTGGGCGCTCACCGCGAGGAGGTCCTGCTCGCGGCGATCCCACCGGACCCCCACCGTCCCCTCCCGGAGCCTCGCCGTGGCCAGGAGCTCGTGGCCGCCCCGGAGGTAGAGGGCGGGCTCCAGCGACAGCCCTCCCGCGGAGCCCAGCGGCGCGTGGACCCCGGCGCCCACTAGCATGCCCTCCCGCGCCCGGACGGCGGCCCTCGGAGGGAGCAGGCCCCCGTGCCGATCCGACAGGAGCAGCAGCCACGGGATCGGCAGCACCGGCAGCGCCCCCACCCGCAGCGTCGCCCCCCGGATCGTGAGGCGGTCGAGGGAGCGTCCGTCGAAGTGCAGGAGCGCCTGGCGGGCCTCCAGCGACAGGGGCACCCCGGCGCAGGGGCAGGGGTACAGCCGGAGCGGCCCCTCCAGGAGCACCCGCCCCGGCTCCGCGACCACGTGCCTCGCCTGGAAGCGCAGCGGCAGCGTGTATCCTCCGGGCGCCACCAGGGCCGGAGGTTCCGGGGGGAGGTCGCTCACCGGGGTTCACCGCGCCAGGGCGGCCTCCAGACGGGCCACGACCTCGTCCACGTCGAGCCCGTGGGTATCGACGACATGGGCGGCCTGCTCGTAGAGCGGCTGCCGGGCGGCGAACAGCGCGCGTAGCTCCTCCATGGCGCGGGGTTTGTTCCGCATGGGCCGGGCGTCTCCCTGGGCCACCACCCGGGCCCAGTGGTCCTCCGGCGTGGCCTTGAGCCATACGGTCGTCCCCAGCCGCTTCAGCAGCGTGTAGTGCTCCGGCACCGTGACCAGGGAGCCTCCTGTGGCCACGACGAAGGAGGGCCGCTCGAACAGCGACACCAGGGCCGCCCGCTCCAGGCGCCGGTAGTAGCCCTCGCCATGGAGCTCGAAGATGGCCCCCAGCGACAGCCCGGCTTCCTTTTCCACGAGCGCGTCCAGCTCCAGGAAGGGCACCCGCATCCTCCGGGCGAGGCGCGATCCCACCGTGGTCTTCCCTGCCCCCCGGATCCCCAGCAGCGCCACCCGCTGCCCCGCCGGGGCCAGCAGCAGCGACCTGGCCAGCCCCAGCGCCTGCCGTACCTCCCCCTCGTCGTGGTGGCGGAGCAGCTCCTTCACCTCCGCCAGAAGCCCGAGCGCCGCTTCTTCCTGCGCGTCCATCAGCAGCGCGCCCGGGCTGACCCCCAGCGCCCTGGCCACCTGCTCCAGCTTCTCCAGGGAGACGTTCCCCTCCCCTCCCTCGATCTGCCCCAGGAACCGCACGCTCACCCCGCTCCGCCGCGCCAGCTCCGCCTGGGTCATTCCTTGCCGTTGCCGCAGCCCCCGGACCCGCTGCCCCACGCCCCGGAGCAGCCTCGCCGGTTCCTCATGCTTCATGCATCCGCACGATAGTGCGTGGTGACCCTCCCCCCAACCCCTCTCTGCATGCTCGGGGCAGGAGATAGATGCATTATAGTGCCGATCACCTGCCCTCGGCGACGCAACTTGTGCACTATAGTTCTTGCGAGCCGCAAGGGAGGAGGGTAAGGAAGGGGGCCATGAGCACGTTTTCGTTCGAGACGGATCCGACGAGGTACCGGCACTGGAGGCTCTCGGTGGAGGGGGAGACGGCGAGGCTGGTGATGCGGGTGGACGAGGAGGGGGGGCTGCGGGAGGGGTACGTGCTGAAGCTGAACAGCTACGACCTCGGGGTGGACATCGAGCTGGCGGACGCGGTGCAGCGGTTGCGCTTCGAGCACCCGGAGGTGCGGGTGGTGGTGGTGACGAGCGGCCACGAGCGGGCGTTCTGCGCGGGGGCGAACATCCCGATGCTGGCGTCGTCGACCCACGCCTGGAAGGTGAATTTCTGCAAGTACACCAACGAGACGAGGCTCTCGATCGAGGACGCGAGCGCGCGGAGCGGGCAGCGGTACCTTGCGGCGGTGAACGGGCCGTGCGCGGGCGGGGGCTACGAGCTGGCGCTGGCCTGCGACGCCATCGCGCTGGTGGACGACGGGAATTCGGCGGTGAGCCTGCCGGAGGTGCCGCTGCTGGGGGTGCTTCCGGGGACCGGGGGGCTGACGCGGGTGGTGGACAAGCGGAAGGTGCGCCGGGACCGCGCGGACGTGTTCTGCACGCTGGCGGAGGGGATCAAGGGGAAGCGGGCGGTGCAGTGGGGGCTGGTGGACGCGGTGGCCCCGAAGAGCAAGTTCGCGCAGGCGGTGGAGGAGCAGGCGGCCAGGCTGGCGAGGCTGCCGGGTCCGGTGGAGAAGAAGGGCCCGGGGATCAAGCTGACGCCGCTCGCGGTGGAGGAGAGCGAGGGGAAGCTCCGGTACCGCCACGTGGAGGTGAGCATGGACACGGCCCGGCGGGTGGCGGAGGTGACGGTGCTGGGTCCGGAGGGGCCGCAACCGGCGACGGGGGAGGAGATCCAGGCGGCGGGGGCGGAGCAGTGGTCGCTCCAAGCCTTCCGGGAGCTGGACGACGCGGTGCTGCGGCTCCGGTTCTTCTGGCCGGAGGTGGGGCTGGTGCTGCTCAGGACCCGGGGCGACGGGGAGGCGGTGCGGGCGGCGGACGAGCGGCTCCAGGAGCAGCGGGGGCACTGGCTGGCGAACGAGATCCTGGCGCTGCAGGCGCGGGTACTGCGGCGGCTGGAGACCTCCGCCAAGAGCTTCTTCGCGGTGATCGAGCCGGGGTCCTGCTTCGCCGGGGTCCTCCTGGAGCTGGCGCTGCTCTCGGACCGGGTTTACATGCTGAACGATCCGGGGCGCCCGGTGCACGTGGCGCTGTCGTCGGCCAACCGGGGGACCATGCCGATGGCCCACGGGCTGACGCGGTTGCAGGTGCGGTTCGCGGGGGACGCGGCGGGGCTGGCGGCGCTGCTGGAGCGGCGGGAGCCGCTGGACACGGAGGCGGCGGACGAGGCCGGGCTGGTGACGCTGGCGCCGGACGACCTGGACTGGGACGACGAGCTGCGGGTGGCCATCGAGGAGCGAGTCAGCCTGTCGCCGGACGCGCTCACCGGCATGGAGGCGAGCCTGCGGTTCGCCGGACCGGAGAACTGCGACAGCAAGATCTTCGGGCGCCTGTCCGCCTGGCAGAACTGGATCTTCCAGCGCCCCAACGCGGTGGGAGAGACCGGTGCGCTCTCCATGTACGGCAAGCCCACACGCCCCTCGTTTGACTACCGCCGCTGCTGAAAGGAGCCACGACCCATGAGCCTCTTCGACAAGATCCCGAACAACGTCAACCTCTCGGACGACAAGCGGCTCCAGCGGGCGCTGGAGACCTGGCAGCCGGACTTCGTCAACTGGTGGCGGGAGATGGGCCCCAGCGGCTTCCAGGAGGACCAGGTGTACCTGCGCACGGCGATCTCCGTGAGCAACGACGGCTGGGCTCACTACGACTACGTGAAGATGCCGGACTACCGCTGGGGGATCTTCCTGACCCCCCCGGAGCCGGGGCGCACCATTCCCTTCGGGGACAACGCGGGGCAGCCGGTATGGAACGAGGTCCCGGGGGAGCTTCGGAACGTGCTCCGGCGGATCATCGTCACCCAGGCGGACACGGAGCCGGCGAGCGTGGAGCAGCAGCGGCTGCTGGGGCTGACGGCGCCGTCGCTCTACGACCTGCGGAACCTGTTCCAGGTGAACGTGGAGGAGGGGCGGCACCTCTGGGCGATGGTGCACCTGCTCCACCAGTTCTTCGGCCGCGACGGGCGCGAGGAGGCGGAGCAGCTCCTGCAGCGGCGCTCCGGCAACCCGGACACGCCGCGCATCCTGTCGACCTTCAACGAGGTGACGGACGAGTGGCTGTCGTTCTTCTGCTTCACGATGTTCACCGACCGGGACGGAAAGTACCAGCTTGCTTCTTTGGCGGAGTCCGGCTTCGACCCGCTCTCCCGGGCCACCCGCTTCATGCTGACGGAGGAGGCGTTCCACCTCTTCGTGGGCGAGACCGGCATCGACCGCATCGTGCGCCGCTCGGCCCAGCTCACCAGGACCGCCCCCGACGGCGACGCCCGCAAGCTCGGGGGCATCGACCTCCCCACGGTGCAGAAGTACATCAATTACTGGTTCTCCAGCGCCGTCGAGCTGTTTGGCGGCGAGATCTCCACCAACGCCGCCGAGTTCTTCAGCACCGGGCTCAAGGGCCGCTTCCGCGAGAAGGAGAAGTACCAGGACCACGCGGCCCTCGACGGCGTCTACGGCGTCGACGTCTTCGAGGACGGCCGCGTGCAGCGCAAGGAGGTGCCGCTGCGCAACGCGCTCAACGAGGTGCTCCGGGACGAGTACGTGAGCGACTGCGAGCGGGCGGTGCGCAAGTGGAACCGCACCATCGCCTCGGAGGGCCTCTCCTTCGAGCTGAAGCTACCCAGCCGCAAGTTCAACCGGAAGATGGGCATCTACGCCGGCTTCCACTTCGACCCGGACGGCAACCCGATCCCCCAGGAAGCCTTCGAGGCCCGGCGCGGCGCCTGGCTGCCCACCGAGGAGGACCGGGCCTACGTTCGCAGCCTGATGGTCCCGGTGGTGGAGCCCGGGAAGGTCGCCAACTGGATCGCCCCGCCCGCCAAGGGCGTCGAGGGGACGCCGCTGGACTTCGAGTACGTCCGGGGAGAAGGCGTCAACCGCCTCCGGGGGAACGCCTGATGGAGACGCTGCGCAGCTACCTCTCCGGCGCCTGGTACGAGGCGACCTCCGGCTTCGAGGATCTGGTCAACCCCACCACCGAGGAGGTCATCGCCCTCGGCGCTGGCGCGGGCGACGACCTGGCCGCGGCCCTCTCCTTCGCCCGCGCCCGTGGCGGCCCCGCGCTCCGCGCCATGACCTTCGCCCAGCGGGCCGAGATGCTCAAGGGGCTGGCCAAGGCGATCCACGCCGCCCGCGAGGAGCTCCTCGACCTCGGCGTGCGCAACGGCGGCAACACCCGGGGCGACGCCAAGTTCGACGTGGACGGCGCCAGCGGCACCCTCGCCGCCTACGCCGACCTGGGCGCACCCCTGGGCGACGGCCGCTTCCTGGTGGACGGCGACCCCATCCCGATGGGCCGCTCCTCGCGCCTCTCGGGCCAGCACGTGCTGGTGCCTCGCCGCGGGGTCGCGGTGCTGATCAACGCCTTCAACTTCCCCGCCTGGGGCCTGGCGGAAAAAGCCGCCTGCGCCTGGCTCGCCGGGGTCCCCGTGCTGGTCAAGCCCGCCACGCCCACGGCGCTGCCCACGGTGCGCCTTGTCGAGCGGCTGCTGGCCTCGGGACTGCTCCCGGAGGGCGCGCTCCAGCTCCTCGTCGGCGCCCCGGGCGACCTGCTCAGGCACCTCGGCTCCCAGGACGTGGTGGCCTTCACCGGATCCAGCCGCACCGGGACCCTGATCCGCACCCTGCCGGAGCTGGCCGCCCGCTCCGTGCGCGTCAACGTCGAGGCCGACAGCCTCAACGCCTCCGTCCTCGGCCCCGACGTCGAGCCGGGCAGCGAGGTGTACGCGGCCTTCCTCGCGGACATCGCCCGGGACGTGACGCAGAAGGCGGGGCAGAAATGCACAGCCATCCGCCGGATCTTCGTCCCCGCGCAGCACCTCGACGCGGTGCGGGACGAGCTGGTCGAGCGGCTCTCCGCCGTGCGCCTCGGCGATCCCTCCCGGGACACGGTGCAGATGGGCCCCGTCGCCACCGCGGCCCAGCTCCGGAGCGTGCGCGAAGGCATCCGGGCGCTGCTGGCCAGCGAGCGCGTCGAGCTCGCCACCGGAGGCCCCGATCGCCCCGGATCCCTGGAGGGGGTCGACGGAGACCTCGGCTTCTTTGCAGCGCCGACGCTGTTGGTGGCGCGGGATGCCGCGGCGGCTCGCCCGGTGCACGAGCGCGAGGTCTTCGGGCCGTGCACCACGCTGATGCCTTACGACGGGACCGCCGGGCAGGCGGCCTCGCTGGTGGCGCTGGGCGAGGGGGGGCTGGTGACCAGCGTGGCCACCAACGACCGGGCGTTCGCCCGCGACCTGATCCTGGAGCTGGCGCCGTTCCATGGGCGGGTCTACCTGAACTCGGAGAAGAGCGTCGGGGTGGCTCCGGGGCCCGGGACGGTGTTCCCACAGCTACTGCACGGGGGGCCCGGGCGGGCGGGCGGGGGCGAGGAGCTGGGGGGGCTCCGGGGGCTCGGGGGCTACATGCAGCGGGTGGCGCTCCAGGGGTATGGCCCGCTGATCGACGCCATCGCCGCGGGGGGGAAGCGGGGCTGAGAACGCCGCTCGATGAAGGGGTCTTAAGCGGAACCGGTGACGGAGCGGGCGGATTCGGGTAACTCTCTCCGCCTCGACCCATGCCTTTTGCCCTGCTACTGGACGGCGCCGCCGTGATCCCGGAAGTCCCCCTGCTGAGCCTCGCGGGGATAGGAAGCATCGTCACCCTGACGCTGCTGGAGACGGTCCTCGGGATCGACAACATCATCTTCCTCTCGATCCTGGTCGCCAAGCTCCCCCCGGAGCAGCAGACGCTGGGACGACGCCTGGGGCTGGTCATGGCCCTGGGGACCCGCATCGGGCTACTGCTGACGCTCAGCTGGTTGACGGGGCTGACGAAGCCGCTGTTCGAGGTGCTGGGCCGAGGGATCTCCGGGCGCGACCTGGTGCTGATCCTGGGCGGGGGCTTCCTGATCTTCAAGTCGACCTGGGAGATCTTCGGTGGACTGGAGTCGGAGGACCCGAGGGAGGAGCAGACCAAGGACGACGGGGCCAAGCGCCGGGCCTTCCTCAGCACGGTGCTGCAGATCGCCATCATGGACGTGGTGTTCTCCCTGGACTCGGTGATCACCGCGGTGGGGCTGGCCCGGCAGCTACCGATCATCCTGATCGCGATGACCCTGTCGATGATCGCCATGCTCGGGTTCGCCGGCTTCATCGGGGACTTCGTCGAGCGCCACCCCAGCATGAAGGTGCTGGCGCTGAGCTTCCTCATCATGATCGGAACGCTGCTGGTGGCGGAGGGCGGAGGGCAGCACCTGCCCAAGGGCTACGTCTACGCCGGGATGGGCTTCTCGGTCACCATCGAGCTGCTGAACATCTGGCTCCGCAAGCGGGCAGAGAAGGTCCGGGCGCTCCACGGGCTGACCCAGCACACGCAAGCGACCCCCGGAGGCCCCGAGTCTGCCACCGCACGCATCGCCGAGCTGGAAGCCCTCGTCGAGGAGCAGCGGCGCCGCATCGCCGAGCTGGAAGCGGCCCGGAGCTAGAGGTCGCGGCCCCTCCGGGGTACATTCCCCGGGAGGAGGCGCCATGTCCGTCACGCAAAGCAAGCTCGAAGCCAGCCTGGAGCGGGTCCGGGCCCTGGTACGGGATCCCCGGGAGGGCCTCTTTGGACCGAACTCCTGCACCTGGCTCGTGGCCCGGGAGACCGGCATCTTCCTCGCGGCCGGGCGCGCCGCCCTGCTCCAGCTCGCCCATCCCTTCGTGGCCCACGCGGTCGATCAGCACTCGGCCACCCGCACCGATCCGGCGGGGCGCTTCCTTCGCACCTTCGAGAACGTCTTTCCGATGGTCTTCGGCGACCTGGAGAGCGCCTTCGCCTGCGCACGCCGGGTCCACGGGGTCCACCGCACCATCGTCGGCCGCGTCACCGAGGACGTGGGCGAGCTGCGCCAGGGCGACCCGTACCACGCCAACCAGGAGGCCGCCCTCTTCTGGGTCGCCGCCACGCTCCTCGACTCGGCCATCCTGGCCCGGGAGCTGCTCCTCGGGCCGCTGAGCCCCTCCTTCAAGGAGCAGTACTACCAGGAGCACCGCCGCTTCGTTTACCTCTTCGGTGTCACCGACGAGCACATCCCCCCGACCTGGGGCGACTTCCAGCGGTACAACCGGGCGATGTGGGCCTCCGCCGCGCTGGAGCCGGGCCGCGTCGCCCGCCAGCTCGCGGGCTTCCTCATGGCCCCTCCGGGGTTCCTGCTGGCGCCGCCCACCCACGCCTACGGGGCCCTCACCGTAGCCCTCCTGCCGGAGCCGATCCGCGAGGGGTTCGGGCTGAAGCTCGACGCCACCAACCGCGCCCTGTCCCGTACAATCCTCGCCGCCGCACGCCGCGCTTATCCCCTGCTCCCGCCATCCATCCGCTTCCTGCCGGCCTACCGCGACGCCGTCCGCCGCGTCGAGCGCAGGCCCCG
>CAZSDX010000311.1:0-8477 GCA_964605685.1 uncultured Polyangiaceae bacterium | reverse complement strand
CGGCCTGCGACCCGCCGCCTGGTCACCGAGGGGATGATCCTGATCCCCGCCGGCACCTTCACCGCAGGGAGCACCGGCAAGCAGGCGGAGCCCAACGAGAGCCCGCTCCACGAGGTCTCCCTCGGCGCCTTCTGGATCGACCGGACCGAGGTCACCGTCGGGGCCTATCGCCGCTGCGTCGAGGAGGGACGCTGCGCCCCTCCCGCCCCTCCCTCCTCGAAGCGTTGCACCTTCTCCCAGGGCAACGGATCGCTCCCGATCAACTGCATCGGCCACGAGGAGGCCGCTCACCACTGCCTCGCCCACGGCAAGCGGCTGCCCACGGAGGCGGAGTGGGAGTACGCCGCCCGGGGCTCCCTCCCGCCGAAATTCCCCTGGGGAGACGCCGAGCCCACCTGCAAGCGGGCGATCTCCCGCAAGGGCAACAGCGCCGCCGACGGCTGCGGCGAGGGGCCCGCCCCGGTCGGAGAGCGCCCCGACGGCCAGAGCCCCTTCGGCCTGCTGGACATGGCCGGCAACGTCGAGGAGTGGGTCTCGGATTACTACGACGACCGGTACCTCGCCGGGGTCCACCGCGATCCTACCGGAGCGCCGCCCACGGCTGCGCGGGTGCTCCGGGGAGGGAGCTGGGCCTCGCCCTGGCGCCACCTGCGGGTCTCCCACCGGAGCTGGGGGTCCGCCATGGAGCGGGGCCCCACCGTCGGATTCCGCTGTGCGGCTTCCCCCTGACCCCTCGTTGGCTCGGTGCTACCAAGCTCTTACCAGGAGCCTTGCCAGCGGACCCTTCCTCCTCCGGCAACGGGGCCTGCGTCCAGCAGGGTGCCACGGTGCCCCCGAGCTTGGCGGCGTCCTTCCCTTGCTGGTGGACGTGGACGTAGTAAGCCGGGCCAGCGTTTTTGCTGCTTGAGCGCGGCACGGAGCTGACGCAATCCGGACAGGTCCAGGGTGGCTAGCTGACCGCGACGCTCTTCCGTCACCTCGATGGTCAGCAGCTCGCACAGGTCCAGGACTGCTTGCTGCGCCTCTTCCAGCGCTGCCTTCGCCTTCGTTTCCGCTTCCTTCGCCTTCTCCTCCGCCACCTGGCGTGCTTGCGCCTCCTCCTTCGCCTTCTCTTTCGCCGCTTCCTCCACCTCCCTCTTCGCGTTCTCCCACACCGCTTCTTCCTTCAGCTTGAATAGCTCATCCTCCGAGGCGTTTCCCTTCTCGATCTCCTCGATCACCTCCTTCATCAAAGGGTCGCCGTACCTCGTCTCGTCGATTTCCGCGTCCAGGCTGTCTTCGATCAGCTCCATCCAACGCCTCACTCCCTCCGGCGTTCCCTCCTTCTTCACTCGCGCGTTCACGAACACCAGCCGGTGCCCGAAGTCCTTCAGTTCTTCTCCTTGCAGCGTATTCAGCTTGCTGTCCAGCACGCCCACATCGAACTGCAACGCTTCCTTCGACGGAAACCGCGTCAACACCACCACCGTATAGACCCTCCGCTGGAATCGGTACGTTTCCGAACCCTGCACCTGCTCCACCTGCCCAATCAGGTGGTAATACAGAAAGCGGTCGAAGGTATCGTCGTCGCGGATATGCTGCATCTCCACGATGGCGCGGCGGGCGGGGTCCTCGGCGAAGAGGTCGTAACGGATGTTGACACGACCCACCGGGGGTTGAAAGGCGTATTCCTCGAAGACTTCCTTCGCCTCGAACTCGATCCCGAGAATATCCCGGACGAAGGCGCTGTAGATGTGCGGCTTGCGGAAGGCTTTTTTGAATGCTGTTCCGTAGCGAAGAGGGATGACTTTGCGCATGAAAAAGGAAGGTAGCATGGGGAGGGAGAGAGAGGCAAGGGACCTCACCCCCCCGGCCCCCCTCTCCCTGAAGGGCGAGGGGGGAGCGGAAACGGAGGGTTCACCGGGGAACCTCACCCCCACTCTCCTTGCCGCCGGGTGCCCGAGGGCAACGTCAGCCCTCAACGCATCCTCCCGTTTCCGCCAAGGAACGATCAGGGACTGTCGGAAAAAGGTAGGATGGGCCCCCCGATGCAACCTCCCCCCGGCTATCCTCCCGGTTCCCCCCCCGGGTATCCTCCCCACGGTTCCCCGCCGCAAGGTCACCCCCCGGGGTATCCGCCGCAGGGTCACCCCCCGGGGTATCTGCCGCAGGGGTACCCACCGCAAGGTCACCCCCCAGGGTATCCGCCGGGGGGGTGGCCCCAGCAGCCTCCCCGCCAGGGAGGAGGCAAGCGGGTGGCGCTGCTCGTTGCGGGGGCGCTGGGGGGGCTGCTGGTGACGGTGGCGGTCGTGTATTTCACGGTGTTCCACTACACGCCGGTGGCGGCGAGGCACATCCCGCCGGGGACGACGGTGGCGATCCGGGTCGATCTGGTGGAGGTGGCCACCTTCGGTCCGGTGCGGAGGCACCTTGTCCCGCTGGCGGACGAGGTGACCCCGGGGAGCGTGGTCCCGGCGGGGAAGAAGACCCGGACCGAGCGGGTCGGGGACGCGGTGGGGTTCAACCCGAACCGGGATCTCCGGGAGGTGATCGTCTGCTTCGTGGGGGCTCCGGAGCGGGTGGTGCTGCTGGTGGGAGGGAACATCCCGAAGGGGAAGCTGGTGCCGGGGCTCAAGGCGGTGGCCGATCAGGAAAAAAGCACCGCCTGGTTGCTGGCAGGCGATCTGCTCAAGGCGTCCGGGGTGGTGGTGGGGCAGGCGGAGGACGGGACCGCCATCGTGGCCTCCGACGAGGCGATCCTGAGGGCGGCGCTGCCGGAGGGGCAGGAGCACGAGCGGCTGGGGCTGGGGAGCGATCGGTCGGTGAACTTCGCCACCGCCGGGGACGTGTGGCAGCAGCTCTCGGGGAGCTCCTACGGGTCGATGCTGGAGAGCCTGAGGAACCTGAAGTCGCTCGGGGCGGCGAGCGGCTGGGTGACGCTGGGGGCGGCGCCGAGGATCGAAGGGCGCGTGCGGGTGGCCCCCGGGGCCAACCCGGAGGACGGCAAGGCGGCCCTCTACCGGATCTTCACCGACCTGCGGAGGCTGTCGGAGCTGCGGCGGAAGCTGGACGGGTCCGCGGCCGATTTCGCCGGGGAGGAGCAGGCGCTGGCGCAGACGGGGGTGGAGACGCGGGAGGGGGGGCTGCTGCGGGTGACGATGCCGTGGCCCTACGAGGGGCTGGACCGTGGGGCGCGGGAGCTGGCGCAGAAGCTGAGGAGGGTGCGGGCGGGGCTGGGGGGGAGCGCGGGGCAACCGCCGGGGAACCTGACGATCCCGGGCGGGGTGCCGCTGCCGCTGCCGATCCCGGGGTTTCCCTGAAGAAATCGGGGGATGATCTTGCGGTGGAGGAGGGGGTCTGGTAGGTGTGTCGCCCCCTATTTGGCCCCGGGCGCGGTTGCTCGCGGGCCTTGATCGGATAGAACCCCGCTCCTTGCCGAGGGGGTCGGCGAGCGAGCCGGCGAGCAAGGGGCCACAACCCTCACCGTACGGCGGCTGGACCGTGCGGGTTGGCAGTAACCTCATCGAGGCTTTTTCATGGGTAATGAGCAGGTAACGGAGCTGAGCGGTGGAGATTCGTTCGCGTCGCTGTTCGAGGCCAGCATGGCCGAGGCGGACCTCGGGCGCGAGGGAGAGATCGTCACCGGCACGGTGGTGCATGTCGGGCGCGACAACGTGGTGGTGGACATCGGCGGCAAGAGCGAGGGGGTGATCCCCCTGAACGAGTTTGCCGGGGCCGACAACCAGATCACGGTCAAGGCCGGCGACAAGGTCGATGTGTACATCGAGTCGCGGGAGAACGACGAAGGGCTCGTTGCCCTCTCGAAGGAGAAGGCCGACAAGATGAAGGTGTGGGACGAGATCTCCAGCGCGTGCGAGCGCGACGAGATCATCGACGGCACCATCAACCAGCGGGTGAAGGGCGGCCTGAGCGTGTCGATCCGCGGGGGCGTCAAGGCGTTCCTCCCCGGGAGCCAGGTGGACCTGCGTCCCATCCGGAACCTCGACAAGCTGATCGGGCAGACCTACCAGTTCAAGGTCATCAAGTTCAACAAGAAGCGCGGCAACATCGTGCTTTCGCGGCGCGTGCTCCTGGAGAAGGAGCGGGACGAGATGAAGGCCCGGACGCTACAGAACCTCACCGAGGGGATGGTGGTCAAGGGCGTCATCAAGAACATCACCGAGTACGGCGCCTTCGTGGACCTCGGCGGGATCGACGGCCTGCTGCACATCACCGACATGAGCTGGGGCCGCATCCAGCATCCGTCGGAGGTGTTCCAGGTGAACGACGAGGTGACCGTCAAGGTGCTGAAGTACAACCCGGAGACGGAGCGCGTCAGCCTGGGCCTCAAGCAGACCCAGGAGGATCCGTGGAACCACGCCGAGGAGGCCTACCCGCCGGGGAAGAAGGTCCGCGGCAAGGTGATGTCCATCACCGACTACGGCGCGTTCATCGAGCTGGAGCCGGGGATCGAGGGCCTGATCCACGTGAGCGAGATGTCCTGGACCAAGAAGGTCAAGCACCCGAGCAAGCTGCTGGAGCCGGGGCAGGAGATCGAGTGCCAGATCCTCGAGGTGGACGCGAAGGCCAAGCGCATCAGCCTGGGGCTGAAGCAGCTGGAGCCGGATCCCTGGTCCGTCTTCACCGACAAGTACTCCCCCGGCGACCGGATCGTCGGCAAGGTACGGAGCCTCACCGACTACGGCGTCTTCGTCGGGATCGAGGAGGGCGTCGACGGGATGGTGCACAAGAGCGACCTGTCCTGGACGGTGAAGGTGCAGAACCCGTCGGACATGTTCCACAAGGGCGACGAGGTGGAGGCGATCATCCTCTCGATCAACCACGACGAGAAGAAGGTCAGCCTGGGCATCAAGCAGCTCTTCGATGATCCCTGGCCCTCCATCTTCACCGAGTTCCCCCCGGGCCGCGTCATCGACGACTGCCGGGTGCTGGCGGTGGTGGACTACGGCTGCTTCGTCAAGCTGCGGGAGGGCGTCGAGGCCTTCATCGCGGTGGGCGACGTGGACGAGGAGACCTTCAAATCCCTCAAGATCGGCGACAACCTCAAGGCCGAGATCGCCAACATCGACACCATCGAGCGCCGCCTCATCATGAGCGCCCGTAACATCGGCGAGACCACCCGCTCGGTGCCCAAGGCGGCTCAGATGCAGCCCGCCGGCTCCAGCAAGGCGACCCTGGGCGACCTGCTCAAGGGCAAGCTGGGCGACTTCAGCAAGGGCTGAGCCGAACCGGGGGTCAGCCCCCCGGGCCCTCCCCTGGTAGCGTGATCTGCCCCCCCGCCGCCACGCACTCGACAAGGATCTCGTCGATGGCGCGCAGGCGGCGGCACATCTCCCGGGCGATGTTGAGCACGAACAGCGTGTACGCCTTGAGATCCCGGCGGTAGAGCCCGTTGAGCAGCGACGACGAGATGGGCAAGAGCGCGCTCTCGTCGAGCGCCCGGACGGTGGAGGAGCGGGGCTTCATGTCGATGAGGCCTACCTCCCCCACCCAATCCCGCGGGTGCACCAGGGCCAGACGCACGGCAACGCCGCGGCGGTCCTTCCGGGTGAGCTCCAGGCGACCCGAGAGCACCACGAAGATCGCCGTGCCCGGCTCGTTCTCCCGGAAGACCTCGCTCCCCGGGGCGTAGAGGACCGGCGTGGTCGAGGCGCTGAAGAACTCGAGGACCTCGTCGGAGAGACCGCCAAAGAGGCCGACGGCGCGCAGGTCTTCGATGTTCACGCGGTCCACCGCCGCCCTTTAGCATGACCCTCCGCCCGTGGCTCGCGGCTTGTCGCCGCACCGGGAGCGAGGCTATAGGGCCCAGGTCGCCATGAATTCGCTCCTCGACCGTCGCTTCCTCTTCGTCACGGGCAAAGGGGGCGTAGGGAAGACCACCGTGACCGCCGCGCTGGCCCTGAAATTCGCCGCCCAGGGGCGGAGGGTCCTGTGCGCCGCCTGCAACGCCAAGGAGCGCTTCTCCACGCTGTTCGGCGTCGCCCCGGTGGGCCCGGAGGTGACCCCTCTCGCCCCCAACATCTGGGGCGTCAACATGGAGCCCGCGGTCGCCATGGCCGAGTACGGCATGATGATCCTCAAGTCGAGGGCGCTCTACATGGCGGTCTTCGAGAACCGCTACGTGCGGAGCTTCTTCCGCGCGACCCCGGGGCTCTACGAGTGGGCCATGCTGGGCAAGGCCTGGTGGCACACCACCGAGCAGAACCCCGACGGCAGCAACCGCTTCGACCTCGTGCTCCTCGACGCCCCCGCCACTGGCCACGGCCTCGACATGCTCCGGGTGCCCAAGGTGATCGTCGACATCGTCCCCCCGGGCATCCTGCGCCGCGACGCAGACCGGGCCTGGGGGATGTTCCGCGACAGCAAGCGCTCTGGGGTCGTCGTCGTCACCCTCCCCGAGGACATGCCGGTCAACGAGACCCTGGAGCTTCTCGGCAGCCTCGACCGGGAGCTCCAGCTCCCCGTCGAGCGCATCGTCGTCAACTCCATGCTCCCCCCCCTCTTCAGCCCCTCCGAGCGCGCCGAGCTCACCCGCCCCCACCCCCTCGACCCCCTCGACGAGGGCCACGCCGCCCTCGCCGCCGGGGCGCGCCGCTCCTTCCGCGAGACGGTCCAGGCCCAGAGCCTCGCTCGCCTCGCCGACGTCAAGGTCCCCCGCGTCTACCTCCCTCACCTCTTCGAGGGCGCCGAGACCCTCGACGCCCTCCGCGATCTCGCGCGACGCCTGTGACCGTGGCGCCTTCGGCGCTAAGCTCCTCGCCATGCACCTCGCCCGCGTGCGGCTCGTCGGCCTGGGCCCCTTCGACGACCTCTCCCTCTCCTTCGCCGAGGACGGCTCCCCTCCCCGACCTCTCTCGGTGATCTTCGGCGGCGGCGGCGTCGGCAAGACCACCCTCCTCGGCGCCATCGCCAGCACTCGCCCCGGTTACGCCGTGGTCCAGCACCGCAGCCGCACCACCCGCCAGGGTCACGCCATGACCCACTGGCACATGGGTCAAGATGAACCCGGAAGGCTCCACCCGCTGCGGGTGCTCAGCCCGAACGCGCAGCTCGACGAGCCGGAGGACACGGCGCTGCTGCACCGCCGGGAGCAGGCGGCGGTGGACAAGCGAGCGGCGGAGGGAGGCTTTGTGCTGGTGCATTTCCCGTCGGTGCGGTGGTTCTCCCGGACGCCGGTGCTGCTGACGGCGCCGGAGCGGACGATCACGCGCTACGACGTGCGTGCCAGCCCCAACACGGACGACGCGACCCGGGGGGATCTGGCCCGGGAGACCAAGCAGGCGCTCAGCTACGCCTCCATCGCCTCGGCGCTCTGCCTGCGGGATCCGGCGCACCCGCAGCGGGCCAGGCTCCTGGAGCTGGACCGGGTCATGCGCCAGGTGGTCACGGCGCTCACGGGGCTGACGGGCTACCCCTTCCTCGGGGCGGACCCGCTGACCTTCGAGCCGCTGTTCCGGTCGCCCTCGGGGGAGGCGGTGCTGTTCGACGAGCTGCCCACCGGCACCCGGAACCTCGCCGCGTTCGGGGCGCTGACGCTCCGGGCGGTGCATGCGGCGTACCCCGAGGCGCCGCCGCACCAGGCGGAGGCGGTGGTGCTGATCGACGACGTGGGGCTCCACCAGGAGACCCCGGTGGCCCGGCAGATCGCTCCGGCGCTCCGCCAGGCGCTGCCGCGGGTCCAGTGGATCCTCACCACCAGCTCCGCCACCGTGGCCTCGTCCTGCGAGACCGGGGAGCTTCTGGCGCTGCGCCGCACGCCTCCCTCGCAGCGCGTGGAGATCTACGAGGGCTCCGAGGCGGTGGTCCATTGACCGGCAAGAAGCTCCCCATCGCCCCCACGGCGGACCCACCCCGCCGCCACCTGCCGCTGGCGGGGTCGCTCCCCGGAGGACCACATCGTCTCTGACCGGATCTGGTGGCTGGGCTACTGCGCTCCTGCCCCAGGTACCACCGGGCAGCCCCCGAGGGAGCGGCGCCTTCTGCTGGAAGAGTGACCCCGGGGGGTGACGAGGAGCATGACCGCAGCGCCCCGCTCACCGGGAGGGGTCACCGCGCAGACTCTTCGCTGCCGACCGGCGACCAGGCATGGTAAGGTGGAGGTATGGTCTTCTTCTCTTCTCACCGGATCCGGTGGTTCTTCCTGGGGCTGGCGCTGGCCGGCTGGGGAGCTTCGTGCGCGTCCGGGGACGGAGACTCCAGTTCCGACGGGACCCTGGGGCCCAAGAAGAACACCGGAGGCGGCGGAGGAGCCTCGGGCCAGGGGGGCGCGGGGGGAAGCGCAGGCGGCACCGCCGGGACCAGCCCGTTCCCCTCGGGGAGCCTGGGCGGCGGCGGAGCGCCCGCCGGACAGGGAGGCTCCCAGGCCGCCGGCGAGGGAGGAAACTCCTTCGGGGCTGGCGGCTCCTCCAGCAGCTTCGGCGGGGGTCCGATCTTCGGCGGGAGCGCCGGGGCGGCAGGGGACGCGGGCGCGGGGGGAG
>CAZSDX010000310.1:0-8495 GCA_964605685.1 uncultured Polyangiaceae bacterium | reverse complement strand
GAGCGGGATCACCCCGCAGGAACACACCGGCCCCCGGGGCCCCAGCGCCAGCGCCCGCAGCGCCTGACCCGCCGGCCGGCCCCTCCCCAGCCAGCGGGCCACGCCGCCGGGCCAGAAGGCGTGGGTCAGCGCCACCACCCCGTAGGAGAGGAGTAGCGCCGGGGCGCTCTCCAGGGCCAGGGTGAGGAAGGTTGCCCCCATGCCGATCTCGGAGGAGATCCGGTGGGAAGCGGGGTGCGCCAGCGAGACACCCCAGAGCATCGCCGCCCCCAGGAGGGCCCCCAGCGCCGCCGGGATATGGCGGAACATGCCGGCATCCTCCGAGGGAAGGACCAGCGCATCAAGGAGGTCGTGGCCGGGGTGGGACGGGCGAGGCGAGGCAGGGGAGAAGTCCAGATCGCAGGCGTGCCCGGTGCCGGCGGGGTCGGCCGCCCCGCTCGACAGGTCGTGGGAGCGGTGAAAGATCACGTGAAGCAGGGAGCCCGCCACCAGCGCCTGGAGCCCGTGGAGCGCGCCGAGGTGCCCTTCGAGCCGCCCCCCCAGCGCGAAGCCGAGGGTGGTCGCCACCCCGACGCTGGCCAGCGCCAGCAGCGAGCCCCGCAGCCCGTGGCGGTGGCGGAAGACCCACCAGCTCGCCAGCCCCTCGGGGACCCGGTGGAGCACCACCCCCAGCGCCATCCAGCCGCTGGCCTCCCCCTCGTGGCCGTGGTCGTGACCGTGGCCCTCGTGGCCACCGGCGGCCTCCGCCAGCACCGCGCCGTCGATGAAGGCGTGGAGCGAGAGGCCCAGCAGCGCCAGCGGGAGCATCCAACGGGTGACCAGCGGGAGCCTCGGGCCCACCACCCGCTCGAACAGCGCGGGGCCCACCAGCCCCAGCGCCGCCAGCAGCAGCATGGCCCATCCCCCCACCAGGAAGGCGTGGGGCAGGATGTGCAGCAGCACGATGCCGCCGATGGTGACCACCACGAAGCCGTCGACCACCCCGAGCACCCACCGCTGCCTGCGCGCCAGCGCCACGAGGAGAGGCCCCAGGCCAAGCGCGAGCAAGCTGGTCAGTACCCAGGCCATACGCAGGCTCTCTTAGCGCATCGCAGCCGGCCCGTGGCGAAAACCGGGTACCGCCAGCGAGCCTTCCCAGCGGACCTCGTTGCCCAGCAAATCCTGGGCGCGCAGCGCGATCGGGTACACCCCCGCGCTCCGGAAGGCGAGGCGCGCCCGGAGCGGCATCGCCCCGCCGCGGTGCGGTCGACCGAACCACCCGTCCGCACGGAACACCGGCGCCTCGTGGAGCCCATCGATGGCCCACGCCCCCAGCCACGACAGCCCGCGCTGCCCCCCCGGCGCCCGGTAGCCCCGCAGCTCGACCTCCGCGGTCAACCCCTCGACCCGGGTGCGCACCGACAGCGCCCCGCCCCCGGGCGCCTCGGCCCCCGTCATCCGCTCGACCCGCAGCGGCCTCGGCCCGGGGCCCCCCAGCAGCCGCCGCAGCGTCGTCTGGATCGCCACCGACCCCAGATCGCAGGCGATCCACCGGCGACCCAGCCGCTCCGCCACCGCCGCCGTGGTCCCCGATCCGCAGCAGCAGTCCAGCACCAGATCCCCCTCGCCCGAGGAGAGCCGCAGCACCCGCTCCAGCAGCGCCTCCGGCTTCTGCGTCGGGTACCCCATCCGCTCCCGGCCGCTCGGCGCCACGATGGAGATGTCCCACACGTCCGAAAGCGGCGCCCCGGGGCTCTCCTCCTCCAGCACCCCGGGCCGCCGGGTCCCCGTGGAGAAATCCGCCCGCTGCCTCCTCGTCCCGAAGGTCTTCCTCGTCGACGGCGCCAGCGGCTCGTAGAGCGTGTGGAACACCGGCGCCGCCCCGGGCCCGCTCCCGTAGTAGAGCAGCGTGTCGTGCATCCGCTGGAGGTTCGCCGTCCTCGTCGGCCACCGCCGGTACCGCCAGACGATCTCCGCGCGGAACGCCGCCGGCGTCAGCAGCTCGTCCAGCATCAGCCGCCCGTGGTGCGACGCGCGCCAGTCCAGGTGCAGGAACAGGCTCCCGCGGGGGTGTAGCAGCTCCACCAGCTCCACCAGCGCGCCCCTCAGCCACGCCAAGTACTCCGCCCGGACCCACCGATCCTCGTAGGCCACCTGCCTCCCCTGCCCCTCCCCACGCACCGTGGCCTTGCAGGCGAAGGTCTCCCCGGTGTCGAAAGGTGGATCAACGTAGATCACGTTGATCTTTTTGCGAAATTCCCGGCGGAGCAGCGGGAGCACCGCCCGGAGGTCCCCGTGGATCAGCCGGTTCCGCCAGCCATCGGCCGGCTCGCCCCGGGGGAAGAGGGCGATCGGCTGGAGCCTGGGGCGCACCCCCGTCAGCCCCCGACCACCGACGGAGGCCCGTAGGAGCGGCGCCAGGTGGCCCGGTAGCGCTCCTCCTCCGCGGCCCAGCGCTCGTCGCTCCAGCGGAGCTCGGGCTGGACCAGGGTCCGGATGCGGGCGAGGAGCCCGGCGCCGCCCTCCGGCAGCAGCATGCCGAGGCGAACCCGGCGCAGCAGCAGGTCGTCGAGGTGGACAACCCCCTCGGAGCGGGCGGCCCACCGCAGCTCGCTCCAGAGGGCGGGGGTGCCCTCGATGGGGGAGCAGTCCCCGGGGGAGGCGTGGTAGACCATCGGGGCGTCGGCGCCGTAGAGGCCCAGCAGCCGCTGGCGCGCAGGGCTGTCCAGCGGGGCGAGCCAGTCGGCGGCGCGGGCCTGCTGCTCCAGGAGGGGCTCGGCGCTGGCGGGGGCCTTCAGCTCCGGCAGCGCCCCCTGGAGCGCCTGGAGCGCCTGGCGCGCCATCATCCGGAAGGTGGTGAGCTTGCCGCCGGTGACGGTGAGCAGCCCGTCCTCGTTCCAGACGACGTGCTCGCGGGACTCCTTGGAGGGGTCGGCGATGCCGGTGTCGATGACGGGGCGGACGCCGGCCCAGGTGCTGAGCACGTCGTCCGCGGTCAGCTTGAAGGACGGGCAGGCGTGGCGCACCAGCTCCAGCAGGTAGTCGATCTCCGCGGGGGAGATCGAGGGCTCCCGCCAGAGGTCGTCGCCGTGATCGACGTCGGTGGTCCCGATCACCGTCGTCCCCTGCCAGGGCAGCAGGAAGACGGCGCGGCTGTCCCGGGGGTGGAGCAGGCTGATGGCCTCCGGGACCGGCAGCTTGCTCGCGGGGAACACCAGGTGGCTGCCGCGGATCGCCCGCAGACGCCGCGGTCGCCCCATGGAGGCGCGCAGCTCGTCGGCCCACACCCCGGTGGCGTTCACCACGGCGCGGGCGCGGATCTCCGCGGTCTTCCCGGATCCGCTCTCGTCCTGGGCCACCACCCCGACGACCCGCCCGGCTCCGTCGCGCAGGAGCTTGAGCGCCCGGGTGTAGTTGAGCGCCACCCCGCCGTGGCGCGCCGCCTCCAGCAGCACCCGCATCACCAGCCGGGTGTCGTCGGTCTGCGCGTCGTAGAAGTGGTAGCCGCCCACCAGCGGCGCCCCCTGGAGCACCGGGAGCTTCTCCAGCATCCGGCCCACCTCCAGCCTCTCGTGGGCCCATTTCCTGGCCAGCACGTCGTAGATCGCCAGCCCCAGGCCGAACATCCACGGGCTGGTGGTGTCCCCTTGGAAGTTGGCGACGTAGAACCCCAGCGGTGCCACCAGCCCCTCGGCCCCGCGGAGCAGCTCCTCCCGCTCCCGCACCGACGTACGGGTCAGCCGGATCTGCGCCTGCCGCAGGTACCGCAGCCCCCCGTGTACCAGCTTGCTGGAGCGGCTCGACGTGCCGAAAGCGAAGTCACGAGCCTCCAGCAGCAGCACCCGGAGCCCCCGCCGGCTCGCCTCCGCCAGCACGCCGGCCCCGGTGATCCCTCCTCCCAGCACGATCAGATCCCAGGGTCGATCGAACTCCGCCCAGGCCCGGGCGCGCGTGTCGTTGGTCCACATGCTCTCCGCCTCTCTAGGTGGTGGATCACCCGCCGCGACGCAACCCCCCTCCGGCAAGCTTGGGGTAGGATGACCCCATGAAGCGGGTCAACTATTGGGATTACATCGCCGTCGAGCCGCTGCTCAAGCTCCAGGGAGGGGTCGATGGCGATGAGGGGACGGTGAACAACGACGAGCTGCTCTTCATCGTCGTCCACCAGATCTACGAGCTCTGGTTCAAGCTCATCCTCCGCGAGCTGACCCAGGCCCGGGATTTCTTCCGCCGCAACCCGGTCCCGGACCACCTCCTGGCCTCGTCGGTCCGTGCGCTGCGCCGGGTGAGCGCCATCCTGGCCCAGGCCGTCGCCCACTTCGAGCTGATCGAGACCTTGACCACCCGCGACTTCCTCGCCTTCCGGGACCGGCTCATCCCCGCCAGCGGCTTCCAGTCGGCGCAGATGCGGGAGATCGAGGTGCTGCTGGGCCTCGACGAGCGGGAGCGCCTCGCCCTGGGCACCGGCGGCTCCTACCTCGACGCCCTCAAGGACGGCGACGCCCCCTCGCCTGCCCACCACCGGGTCACCGCCCGCCTCGCCGGCGGCCCCCCGCTCCGGGAGGTGCTGGACGAGTGGCTCTTCCGCACCCCCATCGACGGCTCCTCCCCGGGGCAGCCGGGGGATGACGAGCGGGTGCAGGTCTTCCTCCAGCGCTACCTCGCCGCGGTGGACCGCGAGGCCCGCCGTCGCCTGGAAGAGGCGGCCCCCCTCCAGGCCCACTCGGAGGACGCCACCGCCCGCCTCCAGGCGCGCTACCGGGCGGAGGTCGACCAGGCCCGCGCCTTCCTGCTGGCGGAGGATACCCCCGAGGACCAGCGCCGCCGCGCCTCCCGCATCCGGGCCGCGCTGATCTTCATCGAGAGCTACCGGGACCTGCCGCTGCTGGCCTGGCCCCGGGAGGTCGTCGACACCATCGTGGAGCTGGAGCAGCGCTTCCTCCTCTTCCGCCAGCGCCACGCCCGCATGGTCGAGCGGGTCATCGGGCGCCGCATCGGCACCGGGGGCTCCTCGGGGGTCGATTATCTCGACCAGACGGCGATCCGCTACCGCATCTTCCGGAACTTCTGGGCGGTGCGCACCTTCCTGCTCCGCGAGTCCGCCCTGCCGGACATCGACACCCCCGAAGCCTACTCCTTCCGCTTCTCCGCCGCCCCCGGGGAACCGAATCCCGCCTGACGCTACCTCGCCGAGGAGGGCCATCGTGGCCCACCCCCGGAGCGTGACAAGCCCCCCGAGGGAAGGTACACCGAGGGGCCCATGACCCAGGCCGCTCCCTTCGCCGCCCAGCTCAACCCTCCCCAGGCCCGGGCGGTGAGCCACACCGAGGGCCCCCTGCTGGTCTTCGCCGGAGCAGGGTCGGGGAAGACCCGCGTGATCACCTACCGGGTCGCCAGCCTGATCGCCCACCACGGGGTCGCTCCTCACCGGATCCTCGCGGTCACCTTCACCAACAAGGCTGCCGGCGAGATGCGTGAGCGCCTGGGTCACCTGCTCGATCCGCAGGTGGCCCGCGACGTCTGGGTCGGCACCTTCCACGCGACCTGCTCCCGGCTGCTCCGGCGGTACGCCGCCGACGTGGGGCTGAGCCGCGATTTCCTGATCTACGACGACAGCGACCAGCGGGCCATGGTCGCCCGCGTCATCAAGGATCTGAAGTACGACGAGCGGGAGGTGAACCCCAAGGGGATGCTCGGGCGCATCCTGAAGGAGAAGCAGGAGGGGCGCGGGCCCGCGGACGTGGTCACCCCGGGCTTCCAGGGGAAGGCGCTCCGGGAGGTCTTCGCCGGCTACGAGAAGGCGATGAAGCTCGCCAACGCCGTCGACTTCGAGGACCTGATCGGCCACGTCATGCGCCTGTCCGAGTCGAAGACCCTCGCCTCCGGCCAGGAGCTACGGGACCGCTTCGACCACGTGCTCGTCGACGAGTTCCAGGACACCAACCAGGTCCAGTACCGCCTGGTGCGCGCCCTGGCGCTGCGCACGCGGAACCTCTGCGCCGTCGGCGACGATGACCAGAGCATCTACCGGTGGCGCGGCGGCGATGTGCGGCTCATCCGGAACTTCCGGACAGATTTCCCGGACGCGACGGTGGTGAAGCTGGAGCAGAATTACCGATCCACGGCCCGCATCGTCCGGGCGGCGTTGGCGGTGATCAGCCCGAGCCTGGAGCGGGAGCCGAAGCAGCTCTTCACCCGGAACGAGGAAGGGGCGAGGGTGGCGGTGGTCACCGCCCGGGACGAGCACGACGAGGCGGCCTACGTGGCGGGGAGGGTCCGGCAGATCCTCGACGGCGGGGCGAGCCCGGATCAGGTGGCGGTCTTCTACCGGATCCACGCCATGAGCCGCGTGCTGGAGGAGAGGCTCAGGGCGGCGCAGATCCCCTACCGGATCATCGGCGGCGTGCGCTTCTTCGACCGGGCCGAGGTCAAGGATATCCTGGCCTACCTCCGCGTGCTGCTCAACCCGCGGAGCGACGTGGATCTCCTGCGGATCATCAACGTACCAGCCCGCGGCATCGGCGACAGCACCATCGCCCGGCTGACGGAGATCGCCGCCGAGCGCGGCAGCTCGCTCCACGACGCGCTGGGGCCCGCCGCCGACAGCGCGGCGCTCGCCGTAGGCCCCCGGAAGAAGCTCGCCGCCTTCCTGGACCTGCTCGACTCCTACCGGCGCTTCGCCGCCACGCTGGCGCCGTCGAAGCTGGCGGAGCTGATCTTCTCGGACACCGGCTACAAGCGAAGCCTCGAAGAAGAGGACAGCGCCGAGGCGGACGCGCGGCTCCAGAACATCAAGGAGCTGATCGGCTCCCTGCAGGAGTACGAGGAGGAGATGGAGGAGGCCGGCGAGACGGCCACGCTGGCCGGCTACCTGGAGCGCGTCACCCTCAGCACCTCCGCCGACGAGGCGAAGGACCAGAAACAGGCGTCGTTGATGTCGATCCACAGCGCCAAGGGCCTGGAATTCGACCACGTCTTCGTCCTCGGTCTGGAGGACGGCATCTTCCCCTACGAGCGCCCCGGCGACGAGGAAGGCACCGACATCGAGGAGGAGCGGCGCCTGGCGTACGTGGCCCTGACCCGCGCCCGCAAGCAGCTCTTCCTGCTCCGCGCCGCCAACCGCACCCTCTTCGGGTTCTCCCGGCCCAACCCGCCCAGCCGCTTCCTCCGCGACCTCCCGCGGGAAGACGTCTCCCCCATCGTCACCGAGAACGCGGCGCTGCCGGGGGGGCGCGCCCCCATCCGGCCCATGCCCTCCTGGTCTTCCAAGAGTAGCTTCCGTCCGGCGCGTGCCCCCTCCGCCCCACCCTCGCGCCCCGCTGCCGACGAGCGGCTGGTCGACCCCGATCCGTCTGCCTTCCTGGACGAGAGCGGCATCCCTCGCAAGGGCACCCGGGTCACCCACCAGCGCTTCGGCTCCGGGACCATCTCCGCGGTGGACAGTACGAGTTCCCCCCCCCGGGCGACGGTCTATTTCCCGAGCTGGGGCGAGAAGAAGGTGCTCTTGGAGCACCTCAAGCTCGCCTGAGTTTTCCGTGTCACACGGTTGTCACCCTCGCGCATCTGCGCAACGATACGGCTCACCACGCCCTCCCTGACGGTTCCATGCCCGAAAAAATCAGAGCCAAGACCCCCTTTGATCGGCTCTCCCCCACTTCGGCCCGCGGTTCGATCCACGTCGTGGTCGAGTCCCCCGCAGGCTCGCGCAACAAGTACAAGTACGACCCGAAGCTGGGGCTCTTCCGGCTGAACCGGGTGCTCCCCTACGAAGCCAGCTTTCCCTTCGACTACGGCTTCGCGCCGGGTACCCGCAGCGGCGACGATGATCCGCTGGACGTGGTGCTGCTCACCGACGCGCCGACCTTTCCCGGGTGCGTCGTCCGGGCCCGCCCCATCGGGGTGCTGCGCGCCCGCAAGGAGGGTGTCGTCAACGACCGGCTGCTGGCGGTCCCGCTGGTGTCGCGCATCCACCACGACGTCCACGACCTTGGCGATCTCTCGCCGGGGGTGCTGGTCTCCATCGAGCGGTTCTTCCGCACCATCCTCAACATCGAGGGAGGCGAGCACCAGATCGGCGGCTTCCAGGGGGCGGAGAAGGCGGCGCAGATCATCGCCAAGGCCAGCGAGAAGAAGACACCCGGGGTCGAGAAGGTGCTCAAGGCGACCCGCGCGGCCAGCCGCAAGAAGACCGGGGCAAAGACGAGCTTAGCCCGCCCCGCCCCGGCCAGGGCGTCACTTCTTCTTCTTGGCCGAGCAGTTCATGTTGCACATGAGGTCCGCCGGGGCGCAGCCGCAGGGGCTCGCGGCGGGCTTGGGCTTGTCTGCTGGCTTGTCCGCCGGCTTGTCCGCCGGCTTGTCCGCCGGCTTGGCAGCGGGCTTGTCGCCGGGCTTGGGCAGGGGGCCGCCGACCTTGGCGCCTCCGACGGGGGCCTTGCCGGGGGCCGCCTGGGCGGTGGTTGCGGAGGCGGTGGGGGCGGGCTCGCTGGGGTCGAATTCCAGCAGCCTCCCGGGCGGTG
>CAZSDX010000309.1:0-8508 GCA_964605685.1 uncultured Polyangiaceae bacterium | reverse complement strand
GAAGCCGAGCTCGGCGAAGGTGGCGCGCACGATGTCGTGGCCCTTCCGCTCCTTGCTCCTGGCGGCGAGCGCCAGGATTTCCAGGGAAGAGCGGCCGTCGAAGAGGGGCGCGATGAGCGGCTGCTGGACGGAGAAGGAGCCATCGAAGGCCCGCAGGTCGCCCCAGGACTCGAGGTCATGGGCCAGAGGCAAGGCCCAGCCGCCCTTGATCAGCGCGGTCTCGTCCAGGTGGGAGGTGAGGTAAAACCGGTTGGCGACCTTGCCGTAGGCCTCGTCGAACTTGAGGTCACCGGGGGCGGTGTAGGCCGGGTTTCCGCCGAGGACGAGGAGGGTGTCGACCTGGCCCTTGTTCATCTCGTCGACGAGGGTCTTCAGCTCGGCGGCGTGGTCAAGGAGCACCTCGGCGGCCGGGAAGAACTGGATGGTCTTGCCGTGGTTGCCGAGGGCGCCGTTGAGGGCGTGGGCGAGGGCGTGGACCGCAGGGGGCTGGCGGGAGCCGACCACGATGGCGCTGGCGCCGCGGTTCTTGGCGAGATCGCTGGCCACGGCGGCGATGAATTTGGGGTCGAGGGAGCCGGAGGGCTTGAGCTTGCCGGCGAGGGCGCCCAGGGAGACCCCCTTCTTGCCCAGCTCGGCCGCCACCGCCACGAGGAAGTCCTCCGCCTGGGAGGCGGGCACCTGGAGCCGGTGGTCGGCGTTCATGCCGGTGACGGAGAAGGCAGGCTCCGCGGCGTAGAGGCGGTTGGGGCGCTCCTTCTCGCTGCGGATCTTGCGGCCCTTGGCGAAGCCCTTGGCCGCCGGGATGGCGCCCGGCTCGGAGAAGAGGAAGTCACTATCGACCGCCACCACCACCGTCGCCTTGTCGTAAGAGATCTGGGCGGACAGGGGCTCACCGAAGGCGATCTTCGCCCCGGCGGCGGCGTTGGCCCCGCTGACGGAGGTGTAGCGGGCCACCTTTGCCTGGGGGAAGCGCTGCTGGAGGGCCTTCAGCATCCGCGCCAGGGAGGGCGAGGAGGTCGGCTCGATCAGCACCCGGAGCCCGGCGCCGCCGCGCTTCTCCAGGGCGTCGAGGCGGGTGGACAGCTCGCGGAGCGCGTCCTCCCAGGAAGAGCGGGTGGCCTTGATGCCGGCGAGGTGGCCGGGCAAGGGCAGCTCCTTGGAAGGCTTGCGGGGGTCGACCTGGACGCCGCCTGGGCCCGCGGGGGCGGCCTCGCCGGCCTCGACGCGCACCGGCACAGGGAGCCGATCCGGATCGTAGAGGTCGAGGGGCAGGGCCTGGAGCCAGGGGAGAGAGCCGCCGAGGCTGGCGGGGTGCTCCGGGTTGCCTTCGATCTTGGTGGGGCGCCCCTCGTGGCACTCGACCAGGAGCCCCATCGCCTCGCCGTTCTGAGGGATGGCGGTGGCGTAGAACTGAGGGATGCCCGGGATGAGGTTCTCAGGCATCTTCTGGTAGGGGATGATCTTCTCCTCAGGGCGGCGGACGCAGCCGGCGAGCCCCATGGCCGCGAAGGAGGCGGACATGAGGGTGAGGAAGGTGCGACGATCGGTGGGAGGCAGCGTGCTCGCTCCATCGGCGAACTCGCGTTCGATCATCGATTTCACCTGAGGATCCTCGGCGAGGTGCTCGAGGCTCCGCCAGTAGGTGGGGGGGCCGGCTTCGGGCTTGAAGAGCGGGACGCGCTTCATCGGTGGCAACCTGTGCAGTTCTGCGGGGGGTTGACGTTGGCGTTCACGTGGGGGTCGTTGCGCACCTCCTCGTGGGAGCGAGGCGTCCAGTCCATCTGGGTCACCTTGTCCTTGGGGCGCAGGTGAGGCAGCGGATCGCGGTGGCAGTCGAGGCACCAGCCCATGCTCAGCGGCTGGTCCTGGCGCATCTTCACCATCTGATCGACGCGGCCGTGGCAGCTGGAGCAGCCCACCCCCGCGGACAGGTGTGCGCTGTGGTCGAAGAAGGCGTAATCCGGCACCTTGTGGATGCGGACCCACTCGACCGGGGAACCGTCCTCCCAGCTCTTGCGGATCGGCGCCAGCGCGGCGCTCTCCTTCTTGACCTGGGAGTGGCAGTTCATGCAGGTCTGGGTCGGCGGCACCATGGCGACCGCCGACTTCTCGACCCCCACGTGGCAGTAGCGGCAGTCGATGCCAAGGTCGCCAGCATGGAGCTTGTGGCTGTAGGGGACCGGCTGCTTCGGCTGGTAGCCCACGTCCGTGTGGCGTGGGGAGAAGTAGTACCAGATGATGAAGATCAACGCGGGCCCGCCGAGCGTCACCGCAGCCGCGATGAGCGCAGGGAGCTTGTTTGTCCAGCGCGGAAAGATTTGCATGGAGGTGCCGGGGCGGCGTTTAGAGTCCTTCCGACAAGGCGGCAAGCCCCTCTTGAGGCTTGACTCTTGCCGATTTCCCAGGAAGCCCTATCGCACGGGCGGGGGTCCGCCGTCGACAAATTCTGACGACCCCCGCGCCCGGTAAAGATCCACCCTCACGATCTGCCGCGCAACAGCTGCGCGACCTCGGCGGAGTGAGCAGGACAGCTCCGGGAGATCACGGTCACCGAGACCTCCCCCGAGGGCTCCTTCTTGCGGGCGATCACCCGCGTCGAGGTCACCTCCACCTCGGCGCCAGCCGCCTCGGGGCTCCCGGGAGAGACGCGCAACCGGATCGCCACCAGCATCCCCTGGTGGAACTCGAAGATCGCCTGGGAGATCGGTGCGCCAGGGGGGCCCTGCCAGCGGAGGATCGGCTCGGGGTTGGCCTCGCTCGCCCAGCTCCCCGCCGCGGGGGCCTGGAACATGGCGCGGGTGTCCGCCGCCGAGAGCCCAAGCCGGACGCCGCGGAGATCCCCGGTGGGCGCGGGGCGAAGCGTCCACCAGAGGAGGGCGCACAGGAGAGCAACGAGGGCCGCGGCCCAGGGAGCACGGCGGCGAGCAGGGGCGGGCTCCGCACCCGGGGGATCGATCACCATCGGACGACGACGGTAGGGGGCACCACCTGCGCGGAGCAACCGTCGAGCGCGACGGAGACAGGGACCGGCATCGATCCGGTGCGGGCGTCGCCGGCGAGGGAGTGCACGTCGGCGATGGGGACGATCTGCTCGGGGCGGAGATCCTCCACCAGCTCGGGGGGGCCCGCCACGCGCACGTCCACCTCGCCGGGGGCCACCGTCGAGCGGATCACCCCCACCACCTGCACCGCCAGCTTCTGGAAGACACGCTCGGTGCGGGCCCGACCGACGGTCACCGCGGCGAGCACGCTCCGCTCGGCGAAGATGACCCGCGGCGGGGGCATCTCCAGGGGGAGCTTGCGCTTGAGGGTGCCCTCCGCGGTGAGCCCCTCGACGTCGAAGGGCTCGGTGCGGGCGAACTGGAGCATCTCGACGAGCGTCTGGGGCCCCCGCGCCGATACCACCGCGGGCTCGGCGACCGGCGGCCCCTGCACGGCGAAGCCGCGGCCAGGCTGGCCCGCCAGGGGGATCTGCACCGGGATCGGACGAGAGACCACCGCGTCCCAGGCGAGCAAGATCCCGGGGGGATCGACCTCCACGGCGAGCCCCGCCGGCACCCTGAGCCGGGAGATGTCGAGGGGCGCGTAGGTGCCCCGAGCCTGGCGCAGATCCAGCTGAATGCTCCCCAACTCGTCGCTCTTGAGGTCGTCGAGGATGGGGCGGCTCCCGGTGAGGGTGACCCGGGCGGTCGAGGGAGGGTCGACCATCAGCACCCGCTCGTCATCCACCGGCAGCAGCGTCACCACGCTGATCGAGAAGGAGCGCTGCGCGTTCTGGGCCCCGTGCAGGTGCCCGTAGAACAGCAGTGACACGAGGAGGCAGAACAGCTTGAGCGGCAGGTTCTCCGCCAGCCCGCCCCGGATCCACCGGACCACCCGGCTCGCCGGCGTCACGGGTTATCCCCCGGGATCGGGATCGGGGCCCCAGGGCGCGGGGCCTGGGGCATCTCGGTGGTGCGCGCCAGGGTGCGGGGCGTGCTGGTGGCTGCCCCCTGGAGCCCGGAGATGGAGGGCGGCGGCGGCGGGATCGGCGGCGCAGACTTGCGAGGATCCTCCCGCCGCTCGTCCTTCCTGGCGCTCTTCTCATCCTTCCTCGCCTCCCGCTGGGATTGCTTGTACCCCATCAGATCGTAGAGGACCGTCTTCAGCCGCTGCCCATCCAGGTTCGGGATCATGTTGCCCCGGTAGCAAACGGTGATCGTCCCCCGCTCCTCGCTCACCACCAGCACCACCGCGTCGGTCTCCTCGGAGACCCCCAGCGCCGCGCGGTGGCGCGACCCCAGGCTCGCGTCGATGTTCCGCGCCTCCGGCATCGGGAAGAACACCCCGGCGCTGGCGATCCGCAGCGACCGGATCAGCACCGCGCCGTCGTGGAGCTTGTTGGCGCTCTCCGGCTGGAAGATCGTCACCAGCAGCTCCCGGCTCACCACCGCGTCCAGCGGGATGCCTTGCCCGACCACGAACTCGTCCAGGGTGGCGTTCTGCTCGAAGGCGATGAGGGCGCCGGTGCGGTGCCGGGCCAGCTCCGTCGCCGCCGCGATCACCTCGTCCACCACCGCCGCCTCCCGGGCGCGGGCGAAGCCAGGCAGCAGCGCCTTGTCCCCCACCCGCATCAGCGCCCGCCGGATGTCGTTCTGGAACACCACGATCAGCAGCAAGAACAGCCCGGAGACCACCAGATCCAGGAGGTTCACCAGGGTCACCAGCCCGCCCCACTTGGCCGCCCCGTAGACCCCCGCCACCACCAGCAGCCCCACCGCCACCTGCTGCGCCCGCGTCCCCCGGAGCACCAGCAGCGCCCGGTAGAGCACCCACGCCACGATGAAGATGTCCAGGATGTCGCGGGCGATGTGCCCGGGCGGCCTCCGGGAGAACAGGTGTTGGATCCCCTCCAGCATCCCTACCCTCCCCCGAGGATCGCCCGCTCCACGGCGAGCGCCTGCCGCACCGCCCGCACGTCGTGGACGCGGAGCACCGAGGCCCCCCGCCGCGCCGCCGCCAGGCACGCCGCCACCGTCCCCCCCAGCCGCTCCGACGGAGGCCCGCCCACGTCCCGCGCCAGGAACGACTTGCGGCTGGCCCCCACCACCACCGGCCCCAGCCCCATCAACGCCTCCAGCCCCCGCAGCAGCGCGTAGGAGTGCGCCGCGCTCTTGTGGAACCCCAGACCGGGGTCAATCCACACCCTGTCCCCCGCCAACCCCTCGGCCATGGCTCTGGACCGGGCCTGCGCCAGCTCGTCGCGGACCTCCGCGACGACATCCCGGTAGCCATCTTCCGGATAGGTCGAGAAGCCGCGCATCGCGCTCATGGCGCCGCGGCTGTGCATCACCAGCAGCCACCCGCCGCAGTCGCGAGCGACCCGCGCCAGCCCCGGGTTGGCCAGGCACGACACGTCGTTGATCACCAGGGCTCCGGCCTCGCTGGCCTCCCGGGCAACCAGGGGCGAGGTGGTGTCGATGGACACCAGGGCTCCCCGGGCGGAAGCCATTCGCACCGGCTCCAGGACCCGGGCGAGCTGCTCGTCCGCCGCCACCGGATCGGCCCCGGGCCTCGTCGATTCCCCTCCGATGTCGATCAGATCCGCGCCCTCCTCCAGCAGCTCGTCGATCCGGCGCTCCCAGCCTCCCCCCAGGTAGGCTCCCCCGTCGCTGAACGAGTCCGGCGTGACGTTGAGGATCCCCATCAAGAGGGGCCTCTTGTCGGCCAGCAACCGCAGCAACACGCCCCGGGGATCGCTCACACTCCAGCGCTACCAGGCAACGAACGTACCAGCAAGCCTACCCGGCTATTTTTCCGGAACTCCTGGCCAAATCGGCCCTTGCCGCCGGGGCCTCCCCGCGGCTAGCTAGCGCGGCGCCGCCCCATGCTACGCACACGAATCCGAGCCAGTGTCACCGCGGGGGTCGTGCTGAGCGCGCTCTTCGCGCTCCTCTTCACGGTGGTGGGGGTCTTCGACGTCTTCGTGCCGGCCTGGGGCCCGGTGCTGGGGCACCCGACCCCGGTCGCGCTCCGGGTGCCTTACAGCACCCGCATCACCCGGGCCCTCGACCCCGCCGAGAGCAGCCTCTCCTACGGGCAGCTCCGGGTGCTCATCCCGCCGGGGACGCCCCTGCTCGAAGGGAACAGCGACCACGCGGTCGCCTTCGCCTACGAGTCGCTCCGCAGGCCCCCTCGCCCCGCCAAGCTGGGCGCCTACGCCGCCATCAACCTCGCGCTCGGGTTGATGCTCACCACCTACCTCCGCACCTTCGGCCACAGCCGCACGCGCCTGCTGCGGACCCAGGTGGGCATCTTCGTGGTGATGCTGCTGACGCTGCTGGCCGCCAAGCTGATGCTGCTCTTCACCGGGCTCCCGGAGTTCTGGATCCCGGAGGCGGCGGCGGCCCTCTGGATCGCCCTCTCCTTCGACCGACGCACCGCGCTCCTGGTCAACATCGTGCTGGCGGTGCTGATGGCGTCGATGCTCCGCTACGACGTGCTGCTGCTGTTCGTCCTGCTGGCCCGGGGCATGGCCGCGACGGTCCTCTTCTTCAGCGTCAAGCGCCCCAGGCAGATGATCAGCGCAGGCTTGCTCGCGGGGGTCACCTCGGCGGTGGTCTACGGGGCCGTGCGCGTCGTCTACGACGGCACCTTCCCGGTGCTTTCGGATCTCTCCGCCGGGCTGGGATCGAACCTCCTCGCCTGCGCCGGAGGGGGGGCCGCCGCGGGGCTCCTGGCGCACCTGCTCCGCGAGCCGGTGGAGCGGCTGCTGGGGCACGTCTCCCGGGATCAGCTCCTGCTGCTCTCGGACCTGGACCACCCGCTGCTCGTGAAGATGGCCCGCGACGCGCCGGGTTCCTGGGAGCATGCCCGCGCCATGGCCAACCTCGCGGAGGACGCCGCCAGCGCCATCGGCGCCGACGCCCTGCTGACGCGGATCGGCGCCTACTACCACGACCTCGGCAAGACCCTCCGCCCCGGGTTCTTCGTCGAGAACCTGGCCCACGGGGAGAAGACCCCCCACGCCGACCTCGCCCCCGAGGAGAGCGCGGAGGTGATCCTGGAGCACGTCATCCAGGGGACGCGCATCCTGCGGGAAGGGAGCATCCCGGAGCCCGTGGTCGAATTCGCCTACACCCACCACGGGACCCAGGTCGTCGAGTTTTTCTGGCACAAATGCCAGGAGCAAGGCAACCCGAAGGGGCTCACCGAGGACCACTTCCGCTACCCGGGGATGCGGCCCCAGACCAAGGAGACGGCGATCCTGATGCTGGTCGACTCCATCGAGGCGGCCAGCCGCACCATCGACCCGCCAGAGCGGGAGAAATTCGAGGCGATGATCCAGCGCATCCTCTTCACCAAGCTGCGCTCCGGGCAGCTCGATGACAGCGGGCTCTCCGTCAGCGATCTGCGTATCCTCGTCAACCGGATGGCCGACGCCCTGGTCAACGCCCGCCACGGCCGCATCAAGTACCCCTGGCAGAAGCAACCGGACCCGCCCCCTCCTCGCCCCACCCCGCTCCTGCCTCCGGCGCCAGCCCCGGAGCCAGAGCCCGACCCCGGGAAGTTACCCCCCGTGTGCACCATCGTCGCGGCCTCCCGCCTCCACCCGGATTTTCCCCTGCTGATCGCCGCCAACCGGGATGAATTCCTGGGGCGTCCTGCCCTCCCCCCACAAGAGCTACGGCCCGGCCTCTTCGCCGGGGTCGACCTGGAGAAAGGCGGGACCTGGATGGGCGCCACCAGCGACGGCCTCTTCGTCGGCCTCACCAACCAGCACACTGAGCGGCTGCTGCCGCCCGCGCCGCGCTCCCGGGGGGAGGTCGTCCTCGCCGCCCTCGAAGCAGGCTCCCTCGACGGCGCCCTGCGCCTGCTCCGCGGCCTTGACCCTGCGCTCTACAACCCCTTCAACCTGCTCCTGGGGGACGCCGAGCGCCTGTTCGTGGCCTACTCCTGGGAGGCCCCGCGGATCGAGCCTGTCGAGCTTCCTCCCGGGCTCCACGTGCTCGCCAACGATCGCCTCGGCTCGCCCCTCTACCCCAAGGCGCTCCGGGCCGAGGAGCTGTTCGCGCCCCTGGCGAGCCTGCCGTGGGGCGACCTCCTCCCGGCGCTCGGGGCGGCCCTGGCGGACCACCGCCTCCCGCCGCCTCCCCCGGACCCTCCCGTGTGCGACGAGGAGCTGCGCCCCGTCGCCCTTGCGCTCCAGGCCCTCTGCGTCCACACCGACCGCGGCTACGGGACCCGCTCCTCCACCGTGATCGCCGTCGCGCCCCGGGGGCTCGCTCGCTACGCCTTCGCCGACGGCCCTCCCTGCATGACCTCCTGGCGGGAGATCGTCTTACCGCCATGCCCTTCTCCTCTCCACGCCCCCTCGCCTCAGCGCTCGCCGGGGCGATCCTTGCGCTCCTCGCCTGCGGGACGCCGCCGTCCACGACGGCGCCGGCTGCCCCCGTGAAGACGACGGAGGACGTCGCGCTGCCCGCGCCCCCTCCATCGGCAGCGAGCGCGGTGGCCCCGACGACGAGC
>CAZSDX010000308.1:0-8519 GCA_964605685.1 uncultured Polyangiaceae bacterium | reverse complement strand
CAGGGGCCCCCCGAAGCGAGGGGCCGCCCCCACCCCGGCGGAGGGCTCGGGAGGGGTCGCCGCGGAGGCGACCGGGGGCTCGCTGGCGGTGGGGGCCGGCGTCGCGGTCTCGGAAGCCGGCGCAACCGGGGTGGTCGTTGTCGCGGTCGCGGAAGGGATGGCGGCATGTCCGGAAGATCCGGATGGCTGGGGGGAGGAAACGGGTCGAAGGAACCAGCCGGTGACGAGCGCCGCGACGAGGCACGCGGCCACCAGGAGGATGCCGTTGCGGCGGGTGGGCGCGGGCCTGGACTCCGGGGCAGGCGCGGGGAGGGAGGCCGCCACGGGGACGACCTTGACGGAGCCGCTGCGGATGCTGGGGTTCGAGGTGCTCGACGGGGTACGCTCGGCGCCGCTCCAGCTATCGTCGTCGGCCCGGAGCACCGGGAGGCTGCTGGTGGAGGAAGGGACCCGCCCCTTGAGCTCGTCCAGGTTGACCACCTGGGAGCTCTCGCTGGCCCCGAGGGAACCCATGTACTGCTTGATCTGGGCCCGCATCGTCTCGCGGGCGTCGTGGAACAGCTCGTTGACCCGGCGCCCCAGCTCGTCAGGGCGCACCAGGGAGCGCTGCTCGGAGAGCCAGGCTTCCAGGTCGTTCCGCAGGTCGGCGGCGGTCTGGTAGCGGGCGTCTCGCTCCTTCTCCAGCGCTCTGGCCACGATCTCGTCGAGCCGCGCGTCGACACCCGGGGCGACCTCCCTCAGCCGGGGGATGGGCAGGTAGAGCAGCCGGTGGAGCATCGCCGCGGACTCCCCGGAGAAGAGGCGCTTGCCGGCGAGCAGCTCCCAGAGGACGATCCCTGCGGCGAAGACGTCAGCGCGGCGATCGAGGACCTCGCCGCGAGCCTGCTCCGGCGCCATGTAGGAGACCTTGCCCTTGAGCACACCGATCTCGGTCTGCGCGGACGAATTGATCACCTTGGCGATGCCGAAATCGACCAGCTTCACCTGGCCGTCGTAGGTCACGAAGATGTTGTGCGGGCTCACGTCCCGGTGGACGACCCCGAGCGGCGTACCGTCGTAGTCGCTCAGGTCGTGGGCGTAGTGGAGCCCCTGGAGCGCGTCGCACATCAAACGCACACAGAAGGCCGCTTCCAGCGGCTTCTGCTGCTTGCTCGCCTCGCGGACCACCAGGTTGAGCGGCTGGCCGTCGAGGTACTCCATGGCGATGAAGTAGGCGCCGTCCTGCTGGCCGACCTCGATGGTCTGGACCACGTTGGGGTGGTTGAGCCGCGCCGCCAGCCTCGCCTCGTCCAGGAACATGTCCCGGAAGGACGCCTCCTCGGCCAGCGAAGGGAGCAGCCGCTTGATGACCGTCAGCTTGTTGAACCCCATGGGTCCGCGGGCGACCGCCAGGAAGACATCGGCCATCCCGCCGCGCCCCAGCCTGGCAAAGAGGGAATACTTGCCAAACTGAGAAATAGACCCCGCGTTCCCCTCGCTTGTATCCGTCGTCATCTCGAACCAACAAGCAAGTATACCCAAACCCCGCCGATCAAAACCCGAAACTTCACCCCCTGCTCCTTCAGGTGCGAGAGCCGCCCCAGGTTTCGGGTACTTTCCTCCAGCACCGGCGGGAGCGCCGGGAAGGGCGGCTCCGGGGGCGCAGGGAATGCGTCCGGAAGCGCCGGCTCCGGGGTGGGTGGGGGCGCCGCGGGAGCCGGAACTTCCGGGCAGGGAGGCGCCGCCGGGGGCGGAGGGAGCACGCAGGTATCCCCGACCTGCGACCCGTGAACGCGCCGCTCACTCGTCGCTGAGCACCAGGCGGCACATCTCGTTGAAGCGCCGCTGCGCCTCCTTCTTCGGGATCTCGAAGGCGTCAGCGATCCCTTCCAGCATGCCGAGTTCCTCCTCGGCCACGTCGCCGTCGCAGGCGGACAGCATGGCGGCGAAGTCGAAGGCCACGCGGCGGGAGGGGTTGTCGAGAGCCTGGGCCAGGTAGCTCAGCCGCCCGTCGATGCCATCCTCCCTGAGGTGGTCGAGGAAGCCTTCGAGGATCTCTCGCAGGTCGTCGCCGGTGAGGTCCTGGTCGAGCCAGATGGCAAAGTTGGCGCCGAGGTTGTCGAACTCGGAGGGCTCGACCACGCCGTCGGCCATGGTGGCCAAAAATCCGGTCTCCAGGATGGCGAGCAGGCGCAGCAGCGCCCGTTCCTCCTCGGGAGACATGGCAGGCTCGCTCTTCTGCTTCTTCGCCCTGGTCTTGCTGGCGAGGGCAGATTTGCCCTTGCGAACCTCGTCGGTCTCGTGGGTCTGGACGGCGGCCTTCGCCTGGGTGGTCGGCTTGCGCTTGGTGGCCATGAGGAACTACCTCCGGCCCTCGGTCCTACTTCACCTTGGTCTGGCAGCCGAGAGCAATCTTGACGGTGGCCGACGTTCCCTTGTTGATGGCCTCGCACTGGGGGCCGAAGATCTCGATCTTGGTCTTGCTGTCGTCGGTGTAGTCCCAGCCGTCCTGCTGGTTCGTGTCCTTGAGGACGACGGTCTCTCCCTCGGCGGTGGTGACCACCACGTTGACCTTCTCCGGGTCCACCTCCTCGTCGCTGGGCACCGGGACCGCGTAGGTGCAGTTGCTCACCGAGCCGGCGATCTGCGTCAGCGTATCGGCCAGCTCCTTCTCGAAGTTGGCGGCGCCGATCTGGTAGTGGCACGTGAAGCTGCTGTGAGAGCCGCCGGGGCGGCAGGTGCCCCCGTTGAGGGCGAGCCCCGAGAGGATCTCCAGGCCCTCCTCGCTGCCCGGGGCGCCGATGACGAAGGTGCGTACCGGCGGGTTGCCCTTGCGCGCGTCGGAGGTCTCCTTTCCGAGCTCGGCCTTGGTCCCGCAGTTGGTCCCCATCTCCGGGAACCCGCCGAAGGGCGGCGTCACGAAGGTCGGTACCCCGTCCGTCACCAGCAGCACGAAGCGCTCGCTGTCGGTCTGGAGCTCCTGCATGTACTTGTACGCCTTGCGGAGCGCCCAGAGCGTCGGTGTCCCCCCGTTCGGCTTCGTGGTGGCGATCAGGTTCTGGATCTGTGCCTTGGTGTCCTTGAGCGGACCCACCGGGACGTTGGGGATGTCCTTGATGTCGGTGCACTCGAAGTTCACCTGGCAGGCGATGTCCGTGAGGCCACAGGGGGCCGGGGTACCCTCCGGGAAGCGTGAGAGACCCATGCTCAGCTCCGGATCCGCCGTTGCGAGCATCTGGTTGAGCGCCGAGGTGGCGGCGGGCCACTTCCCGGCGTCGTTCATGCTGCCGGAGCGATCCAGCACGACCAGCAGCGCCGCCGGCACCCGCTTGCCCGGGGTCTCCTTGGCCTGGCACTCCTTCTCCCCGCCGGCCCCGGTGCTCCCCGCCAGGTTGACGCCGCCGCCCGTCCCGCCCGCTCCGCCCTCGCCGCCCTCGCCGCCGCTGCCTCCTGGTGTCCCGCTGCTCGTCCCTCCGCCCCCGGGAGGATCGTCTGCTCCCGCCCCCCCCGCCGAGGAACACGCCGCCAGCCCAAGCACCAACGCCACACCAAGAAATGCCGCTCGCATGGCGCAGGATCGTTTCGCGCCCGACCCCTCCACGCAAGGGTCATCTGGTCACCGTACCGAGAAAAGATGCGGGAGAAATCCAGCGTGACGCCAGGATTCCGGCCTCAACGCCGCACGAGGAGGGCGCGCACCACGGGGAGGTCGACAGGCTCCACGGCGCCGTCGATGACGCAACGCAACGTCCCCTTCGGATCGAACAGGAAGTGGAGCGGGAGCCTGGGGTCACCCTGGAACTGGAACGCCTCCAGCCAGGCGACGCGGCCCTTGCCTTCCTCCAGCCACCAGCTCGCCCGGAGGCCGCCGGGGGGCTGCTCTTCGAGGAATTTTCGGGCCTGTCGCTCGTCGTCGTCGAGGCTCACGAAGGCGAGGCGAAAGGGGGTGCCGGCCTGGGCGAGCTGGGCCTCCCAGGAGCGGAGCAGAGGGATCTCCTCCTTGCAGGGCTTGCACCAGGCGGCCCAGAGGTTGACCCAGGTCCACTGGCCGCCGCCGGTGGGGATGCGACCGGGGAGCGGCGCGGTGCCGGGGGCTTCCAGGTGGGGGAGCGCGCCTGCCGGCAAGGAGCGCCCCGCGGCGGCGGGGGCCGTCGAGCAGACCGGAGGGCGTGGGGCGGCGGGGCGCGGGGAAGGGGTCGCGGCGGGAGAGGAGGCGGGCGGGGCGGCGGTGGTCCTGGCCTGGACCACCTCGCTGCGCTTTCCCTGGGGAGGCGGGGTGGTTCTGGGTGCCTTGTCGTCGCAGCCGACAGGGAAGGCGACGAGAAGCGACAAGGCGAGGCAGCGGAGAGGGGTCATGGCGTGGATCAGAGGCGGCAGTCGACCCAGGAGATGAAGGCGCTCCGGTTGATCGCCTCCTCGTTGCAGGGCTTGCTGGAGCGAGAGTGGGTCCATTCGGTGCAGTAGCTCTTCGAGAGCTGGGCGAATTCCTTGCCGAGCCAGAGCAGACCGATCTGCTTGTCGAGGTCAGGCTCCTGCTCCTTGTAGCGCTCCTGGAGGAAGAATTGCACCGAGTTGGCACGCTTGTGAGAAAGCGCCCGGTTCATCTCCGCGGAGCCGGTCTTCGAGGCGCGGGCGACGACGAAGAAGTAGCGAGCGCCGCGCCGGTCCTCCCAGCGCTCCGCCAGGATCTTCTTGGCCTCCTCGTCGAGCTTCTCCGAGGCGTCGTCGAAGAGGAGGATGGCGCCGCGCTGGGCCAGGGGCGTGAACAGGGCGTTGAAGTCGTCGTCGCTGATGCTGGCGAGGGTCTTGACGTCCGCCGGCTGGCAGCCGCGGCGGGACTCCTGCCCCGCGAGCCCGCAGGCGTTGATGACCCGCTGGAGCACCTCCTTGAACGGCGGGGTGCAGTAGGGAGCCTCTGTATGATCCGCGACGGCGGCCTGGAGCGCCGGGTCCTTGCGGGCGGGCTCGGCGAGGCGGCGCCCGGCGGCGCTGACCTCCTTGTGGACGAAGCCGAGGGAGGCACCGAGGGCGAGGCCGCCGGCGAGGAGGCCGAGGGGGAGGGCGTGCTTCATGGCGAGGGCTCCGCGAGGCGAGGGGCGAGGACGCCGAGGGTGTAGCGGAGGCCCAGGTCCGTGTCCTCGTCGCAGACGCGGGTGTAGGACGCTCCGAGGAAGATCTGCGGCGTGGAGATCTGGATCTTGTTGTCGACGGCGAAGTGGAGGACATGATCGAGGCGCTTGCGGGTCTCCTTGGCGTCGAGGCAGGCGTCCACCTCGGGGAACTGGGCGCGGACCCGGGCGGCGAGCTGATCCTTGCCGGCCTTGCCGAGGGCGGCCAGCTCCTCCTGGTGGGCGTAGGACCAGTCGAGGATGAGCCGCGCCTTGCCCGCGGGCTCGCCGCAGAGGAACGCCCTGGCCAGGACGCAGGCGCCGGGGTGCAGGGGGCGGTCCAGCATCCAGTTGCACTCGCTGTCGAGGGGGAAGATGGCGACGCGGGCGTCGAGGCGCTCCAGGATGCCCTCGGCGGCAAGGCGCTCGTGGACGTTCTTGCAGGTGGGGCAGAGCGGGTCGACCAGGAGCAGGGCCTGCTCGCGGGGGTGTGTCCCGGTCATCTTCACCAGGGCGTTGTGCTTGTCCGTGGGGTCCGCCAGTTTGCCGCAGCTCGCCAGGTGGGGTCTGTAGTCCGGGAGCGCAGCGACGTAGACCAGCGCGGGCGCCAGGGCGAAGGCGCCGAGGGCCGCCAGCATCGCCAGGGGGACCAGCGCGTGGCCGGTGGGGACGGCCCCGAGGGCGGCGAGCGTGGCGAGGGCGGCGGGCGGCACGGGCTCCGAGGGGACCGCGTAGGCCGGCTCCGGGTAGCCGGGTGGCGTGGCACCGAAGGGGTTGGGGTCCGGCAGGGTATCCTCGGCGGAGACGGGGGTTCCTCCGGCCTTGCGCAGCGCGATCACCCCGGCGACAAAGAGGAGCACGGACGCCGCGTACAGGCCCACGCAGAGCTTGCAGAAGGCGCCGAGGCGGGTGAGCGACAGGAAGAACATCACCGCGGAGGCGACGAGGGGGGTCATCGCCGCCACACCGAAGCCCTGCCAGGCACGTTTCGACGCGGCGTTGCCTGCGGTCAGCAGGTAGACCGAGGCGGCGAGGAAGAAGGCGTAGGCGCCCAGGGCGAAGAGGCTGATGGGAACGCCGCCCCAGTAGCGGTCGCGGAGCAGCGCCGAGTAGGGGCTGTACATCGCCGCGGTGCAGGCGTTGGCCCCCGCGGTGGCCTCGGCCAACCCCGGGATGAAGGAGCAGTGGGTGCTGTGGAGCTGCCGGTCCAGGTGCAGGGCGTAGTCATGCGTGGAGAAGGCGCTGAAGAAGATCCCCAGCGACGAGGCCACGACGCCGAGCACCCCCGGCAGGCGCGTGCGGTTTGCGATCATGGTGAGGCGGGACCAGGCTTACCCCCCGTCCCGTCCCCCGTCAAAGGAGGGCTTCCCCGGGGGAGAGCAGGCCGACCAGGAGCTGCAGCTCCGGAGGGAGCGGTGCCCCCGCCCGGCGGTGCGCGACCACCGCATGCGCCAGCTCCTCCAGGACCGGCTTGAGGGGGGTACGCTCCAGGGGGATCCCGTCGATCCTCTCCCCCTCGGTGAGCGTTCCGTGCTCCGTCAGATCCTCGCGCCGCGCCCACCGGAAGCCCCGGGTCGGGTGGTAGCGGCACAGGAACGCATGCCCCCCGTCCTCCGACGCCCAGACCAGCGCCACCACCCGCTCGCCGCCGGAGACAAACCCACGCAGCGCCGAGGGCGCCCTCGCTTCGTCCAGCGCCATGGCTCAGCGCGCTCGCGGGGCGTCGGGCCCCCAGATCGGCATCTCGGTGGACAGGTCTTCGAGGAAGCGATCCAGCTCGCCGAGCTGCTCCTCCGTGGTGGCCAGGGTGAGGTCCCCGCCTTGCTCGGCGAAGAGGTTGGCCAGCCCCTCGCTCGCTTCGAGGTGGGCGCGCACCAGCAGGACGTCCCCGGGACGCACCGTGATCCGGCGCACCAGGAGACCCTCCCCGAGAAGAGGCGGAACGGCCTTGCCCATGAGCTGCTAGCGTTGCAAACCCACCCGCCAGCGCCAAGCTTGAAATGTCTCCCGAACTCTGCCTGCCGCGAACCCACGCCTCCCGCCGCTGCACCACCGGTGGATCCTCTTCTCCGCTCGCCCCGTCGGACGACGACCCTGCGGATCCGGAGGGCTCCCTTCCTCTCCTCGACGACGCGCTCCCGGATGGCGGAGAGGACGCGCCCGTCGAGGAACTGCTCCCCGTCGATGTCCTTGATGCGGGCGGAGATCTGGGCGACGAGGAGGACCTCCGGGAGGAAGCGACGCTCCTCGGGGAGCTCCCCCCCCTGGACGACGACCTCCAGGAAGAACCGGAGCCCGAGCACCTGCCTCCTCTCCTGCTGCCGCCCCTCGACGACGAGGCTCCCTCGGCCCTCGACGACGCGCCACCCCCGCCCCTCCTGGGGTTCGAGGACGAGGAGGGAAGCGAGGATGAGGAGGGAAGCGAGGACGAGGAGCCCTCCACCCCCGGCGACCGGCTCCACGGATCGCCCGGCGTCCCGCCTCGTCAGCGGAGGATCTTCTCGGGCTTCCCCAGGAACTCGAAGTGCATCGTGTCCTGGAGCCGGTCGTGCCCGAGCCAGTAGAAGCCGTGGCGCTCGAAGGTCTCGATCCAGCACTTCGGCAGGGCGGTGCGCTGGTAGATGGTCTTCTTGTCACCCTGGCAGGCGGGGTGATCGGGCCAGGGCTCCACGCAGCGGCAGCAGGGGTTGCGCTCCGGATCGATGTCCAGGGCGATGCCGAAGAGGTGGTTGGTCACCTCGCCTCCCCGGTAGCTGTTGTGGTCCCGGTGGCCGCCGATGGCCTGGGGGCGGTAGGCGTTCTTGCCGGTGCAGCTCCGCTTGAGCGCCGCCTCGGCGCACGCCAGCGCCGGAATCACCTTCTCGTGCATCTTGATCGGCAGGCCGAAGAAGGTCGTGTTCCGGATGAAACGGCTGGCCTCGTCGGGGTTCCAGTCCGCCGAGCCCTTGTCCTCCACCCGCCCGTACTGCTCGATCCGGTAGCGGAGCGCCTTGAGGTGCGGCCCAGGCAACACGTTGTTCTTCACCACGAAGCTCGAACGGATCAGGAACTTCTGCGGTGCTTGCTCGGCGCACTTCCCCGCCGCCGTCTTCTTCTTCGGTCCGGGGCGTGTCCGGGCCTCCGTCGCCGCCGGCGCCGCCGCCAGCAGCAGCGCCGGGAGCAGCCCGCCCAGGATCCAGCTCGCCCTTCGGATCGTGATCACGGCCTCTTCTTACGGCGCCGCGCTCCGATCCGCCACCCCGCCGCCAGCAAAACGACCCACGCCCCTGGCCCGCGCCCCGTCGGCCCCACCGCGCAGCCCTCCTGCTCCTGGGAGGCCTCGGCCAGCTCGATCTTCTGCTCGCCTTGCCCTCCCAGCTTCTTCCCCCCCGCACCCCCGCCGCCTCCGGCGCCTGCGCCCGCGTCGCCGCTGCCGCCGGCTCCGCTTGCCTC
>CAZSDX010000307.1:0-8549 GCA_964605685.1 uncultured Polyangiaceae bacterium | reverse complement strand
CTGGTGCTGGTGGCCTCGATGCAGCAGCTCATCGCGGAGGGGTTCCTCGTCGAGCCCCGGGTGTTCACGGTTCCGGCGTCACATCTGCCCGATCTGGGCAGGGTGCGTGTGCGCGGCGGTGACTACGACGAGCGAGCGCTGGCGGATGCAGTGGACCAGCAGCGGCTGGTGGGGAACATCGTCGAGCACTGGCAGAAGCTGGCCGCTGGGGTTCGCACGGTCGCGTTTGCAGTGTCCATCGCTCACTCGCAGCACATCGCCGCTAGCTTTCAGCAGGCAGGTGTCCCGGCTGAACACCTCGATGGGAGCCTGGCCACAGAAGAACGCGACGCGATCCTCCAGCGTCTGGAGCGAGGCGAAACCCTGGTGGTGAGCAACTGCGGCGTGCTCGCGGAAGGCTGGGACCAGCCCTCGGTGAAGTGCGCGATCCTGGCGCGGCCCACCAAGTCGACGGGGCTCTACCTCCAGCAGGCCGGACGCATTCTGCGGCCCTGGCAGGGGCAGCCTGCCCTCCTGCTCGATCACGCAGGCTGCGCTGTCGAGCACGGCCTCCCCCAGGACGAACGCGAGTTCTCCCTCGATGGCGACAAGGACGACCCCGCCCGCTCTAAGCGCAAGCCACGCGAACCCCGCGTCTGCCCGTCTTGCCAGCTCGTCGTGGCCCCCACGGTGCGCGTGTGCCCCGCCTGCACCACAGCGCTGGTGGCTACCGTGCCCCTGCCTGCGGAGTCCCCCGAAGAGCTCGTCGAGGCGAGGCCTGAGCAATTCACCCCTCCGCCCTCGCGCAAGACGCCAGCCTTCCGCCGGCCGGAGTACCACGCCGACAGGGCCACGTTCGACTTCCTGCGCCAGGCCGCCCGCAGCGGAGGCCAGGTCACCTGGGAGCAGCTCGACGCCATCCGTGCAGGCACAACCCGGTGAGCCTGCCCTCTTCCGGTGGCGCCCACCGGATCGCGGTGGCGCCCAACAAGTACGCCCGCGGCTTCCAGACCGGCCAGGAGAAGCCTCGCGAGGTTTATCGCGTCGTCGAGCTGCGCGAGGCGCTCGAACACGTCTACTTCACCGAGGCCCACCTGGTGACCTACCTCGTCGAGGGGGCTACGCGGCAGCCGCGCATCAACAAGCCCGGGCTCGACGCGTTCGGCAAGCGGCTCTGGGTCTCGGTGTTCTTCTGCGACGTCGACAACCCCGCCCACGCCTTCTGGACCGACGAGACCTTTGAGGCCGCTCGCCAGCAGGACCTCGCGCTCCCCAGCCTGCAGACCGCCGGCATCTACTACACGCGCCGCGGCCGCCGCATTGTTCAGCCCCTCGTGGAGCCTCTCGACGTGCGTGTGGTCGAGCGTTTTCTGCGTCGGTGGCTCAAGCAGCTTGAGGTCGAGGGTCTGGTCGTCGACTGGAACTGCCGCGACTGGACCCGGCATTTCAGGCTTCCCAACGTGCCCCGCGAAGCCGGAGGGCGCTCTCGGTGCCTCGACCTTGCGAGGATGGTGCCCATCCAGCTTGCGCCGCTCCAGGCCGAGGAGGACGACTCGCCCTCGAAGCGCCAGCGCCGGCCTCCGGGCGCCTCTGCACCGCGGGAACGGCGCGGGCATGTCGGCCCCCTCGAGTGGACCACGGAGCTGCCCGAGGTGTGGCGCCCCGTCGCCGAGCGCATCGCCGAGGAGGTGCGGCAGGTGGAGACGGAGTGGCACTCGTTGTTCCTGGCCATCGCGGGCGCCTTGCTCTCCAGGAAGGTGCCCCCCGAGCATGTCCCGGCGCTCTGCCATGCCATCTCGGTGCTCACCGGATGCGACGATCGCACCCCTGACCGTGTGGTGGCCGCACGCTCCACCGTCGAGCGCTGGCAAGCAGGCTTCCAGACCACCGGGGCGCGCGAACTTCGCAGTCGTTGGCCCCAAGCGGCGCTCGCGCTCGAGGAGGCCCTGGCGCGCGGCCAGGAAGCCCACGCACGGGCCGTCCTGGCGGCTCCCCCTGCTGTCGCACCAGCCTCCGAGCCAGACCTCGCCGAGACCGTTCTTCGCCTGGAGCAGGCCATCCGCCGTGCTCCGGATGGACTCACCTTGCTGCAAGCGGGCTGCGGCCTCGGGAAAACCCGCGCGGCCGAACGCATCGCCGCAGAACGCGCCCTCAAGCCCTATACGAGCCCCGATGCCGAGGGAAAGCGGGCCCCTGTCGATTCGAAGACCAGCCTCTCGGTCGACAAGCATGCACTCGCCGGCCAGGTCGTTCGCCATCTCGAGGTGCTCAACACCCCGGTAGGGTGGCACTTCGGTCCGCTGGCGCGCAAACACGAGGATGGCACCCCCGTCTGCTGCTACCACGACGTGGCTGTCCCCCTGGTGGAAGGAGGGCAGTCCGTGCTCTGGGAGCTCTGCAAGGGTCGGGGCCTCGACCCGTGCGAGCACCATGACACCTGCCCTGCACGGCTTGGCTACGAAGGTCCCCAGAACCCGCGGGTGCACGTTGGGCCCCACGCTTTGCTCCCCAGGCTGGACGAGGAGGCGGGAACCACGGGGGTGTTGATCATCGACGAGCCGCCCGCCATCCTCGAAACACTGACGTTTTCCGTGGCCGATCTAGAGCTGACCCAACAGGTGCTCGATGCCTTCGACGGAGCCTACGGCGGCGCCATGCGCCCCGCGCTGGACGCCATGGTGGAGTGGGTCAAGACATGCGCCGTGGTCGGCCAGACCACCACGCTGCAGGCGGTGGTGCAGCTCTACGAGCCCTTCCTCAAGCCGGAAGTGCTTGAACAGGCGCGACGCTCCTCACGGCAGCGTCGGGGCGATGCCGTGACCTGTGCGGTGGAGGCTCCCCTGAACGAGAAGGGACCGAAGGCGCCCCCGCTGCGATGGATGGAGGTGCAAACCGCGAAGAAGAACCGGGCTCGCGCCCAGCAGTTGGGGAAGGCGTCGCTGGTCTTGAAGACCTTGCACCAGGCGCTGGCCTCCACGGCGATGATCGCCGCTCGCCTCGAAGGCCGAGGGAAAGCTCGACAGGTCCACGTCACGGCCCCCAACGAGATCCTCTGCGAGACGCTGCAGCGCCAAGGAGCGGTGATCGTGCTCGACGCCAACGTCGACCTGTGGGCCCCCGTGTACCACCGGATCGTCGGCTACGAACGGCACATCCAGCGCTTCTATGCCCCAGATGGCGCTCCCATCGAGAGGACGCTGCTGCGGTACGCCTCCGCCACGCGAACCAGCTGGCAACCCAAGGGGAAATTGGTCCTGGCCCCAAGCCTGCGCCACGGTCTGCGCCAGGCCCTGGCGTGGGCCCTGGAGGCCCCTGGGAACGGCCTGCTGGCCCTTCTCACGCTGCCCCTGGTGCGCCTGCTGCTGGAGGCCTGCCTGGCGCCGGAGGATGCCTCGCTGGAGGCCCGGTGGGCAGAGGCCCAGCAGTCCTCGGAGGTGCTGCGCGAAGCCCGGCAAGCGCTGACCCCCATCTTGCGGCAGTGGCCCGGAGAAATCCGCCTCGGGCACTACGGGGCGACGCGAGGCCTCGACACCATGGCAGAGGCGGACAACCTGATCACGCTGGGCGACCCGTGGGCCAACCTCGACGACGTGAAGCACGTCTGCATGTACCTCGGACTGGCGGACTGGGAGGAGCGGTACGAAGCCCAGTGTCGCGCGGAACTGGAACAGGCCCATGGCCGGCTGCGGACCATCCATCGGACCCGCCCCGGCCGAGCACTCCACGTCGGCGCCATCGTGCCAGGAGGCCCCGGATGGAGCGCCGGGCAGGTCCAGGTACGACGAGCCGAAACCACTCGAGCTCAAGGAGCCCCTGACGCGGGAATTTACGCCTTGCCCGACTGATCGAGCCCCTGGCGAACATGGCATCCAGAGGGTTTTCTGTCCTCGTGAGCCAGCACAGAGGTAACGGTTTCGTGTCCTGGGGGAGAGGTAGGACAGCCGACCGGGGGTGAGGCAGGTCAGGGGCATGGCGGTGATCTTCTTTTGTGTCCGTACGAAGGGGCGTCTTCGTCTCAAAACCCCGAGAAGAAAGGGGTTCACGCAGGTGTCAGGGACAAGAATTTTCACCCTCTTGTTAATTAGATTCTTTAACAAGAGGGTGAGATTTCACGTCCGCGAGCACAGGGGGGTAAGCCGAACGAATTTCCAGGACCAAGCCGACGACGTCCCCACCCCTGAAGACGGGGGCTTTGCCTTGGATGATGAGCAACCACGACCACCTCAACGCATCCCGTGCCGCAGAACTCGTTCGCCTTGCCGGAGGGACCGCTCGTGTCGCCCGCTTGTTGGAACAGGCGCAGACCGAGGTGGTGCGCTGGCACTTCGCGGGTCTTGAAGACGCATCCCTCGCTGTGCGCCTGGAGAACCTTGTCTCGCAGACGACCCGTGCGCGAGGTCGACCCAGGCGCTCCGAGCTGATGTCGCTGAGCGAGATCAAGGCCAGTGTTCAGCGCCTGGGAGGGGTCCCCAAGGCCTCCAAGAGGCTGGCAGTTCACCCCCGGATGCTGCGTCGCTACGTGCGAGGCGACACGGTTCCGCCGATCGAGGTGGTGTCTCGGCTCCGTGAACTCGTCCCCCCGGCGGCGCCCCAGGCGCCGAGCACCAAAGAACGCCGCCAACAGCTCCGGCAGCTCGTCCCTCCGGCGCTGACGCTGCCGCTCGAGTGGCCCTCTGCAAAAAAAGTGTCCCACCTGCAAGGCGCCGAGTCTTTGCCTTGATGTGACCACCACCACGACCCCTCGCCGCCCTTCGCTCCAGGAACGCAACCGCATCGTCGTCGAGCTGCTCACCGAAGCCGTTTACCGGCTAATGCTCGAAGAAGAACGTCAGGAACGCGCCGCCAAGAACGCCTCCTCGGTCGCCAACGAGGGGAGCCGATGACGGCAGCCAAGACCCGGCTGCCGATCACCTGCTGCAAGTACGAGGCCGACCACGACGGACGGCGCTGCCGGCACTACGGGGGCCGAGGCGCCTGTGCGTTGCCGGACGAGTTCATGTGCGTCGAGTGGCTGAAGGCCAACGGCCATCCAGTTGCGCCCGCTGGACCTGTCCCCCCGCCGATCAAGCACAACTTCTTCGGAGACCCGATGCCCGTCGAGCCCTCGCCCTCGACGTCTCCCCTCCCCGTGTTGCCTCCGCAGAAGGCCCCCTCGTCGCCTGTGGCCCCGGGAGCGACCGCAGCCCCGGGGTCGACCTCGGTACCTGCCTCGCCGGCGCCTGCCTCGCCAGCGCCCCCATCCTCCGCGCCCTCGGTGCCCACGAGGCCCCTGGCGCTGCTGCCTCGCAAGGCCTCCCAGGCCCAGGTGCTGCTCACGGTGAGCGACGCCGACATCGCGTCGTTCAAGGCCCTTGGTGTGGAGGTTCAGCTGGTCGGCACGCAGGTCGGCGAGGTCTGGTTGGTGCCGGCCTACACGGGGCAGGACCGCACCGAGCTGTCGGTCGAGCACGCGGCGCTCCTGGCTGCGATCTGCTCGGCCTTCCCTGGTGCCAGCGTCGCCTCCTTCGTGCGCAAGCCCGTGCCGTCCCCCCGGTGAGGACCGGTGGCTTTGCCTTCGATGATGGCCTTCACCAACCCGCACCTGTCGTTCAGCCGCATCAGCCGGTTTGAACAGTGCCCGCTCTCGTTCAAGCTCTCTTACATCGACCGCCTCCCGGTCTCGCAGCCGCTCCCCGAGCCCCTGCGCTTCGGCAAGGTGGTCCACGCCGCTCTTGAGCAGTTTTACCGCGATCTCATCGAGCAGAAGCACGACGGCCCGCTGCCCGAGGCGCGGCTGTTGTTTGACTTCAGCGAGGCCTGGAAACGCGAGGGGCTCCAGGGGCTGAACCTCTTCACCGAGGGTGCCTTGATGCTGGGCGACTACGCCCGCAGGCAGCACCACGTCGCCGCCTCCAACGTGCTGGCCGTCGAGCAGGAATTCCGCCTGCAGGCCGGGCCCTTCACCGTGCTGGGCTACATCGACCGCGTCGACCGGCTCGACGACGAGACCATCGAGGTCATCGACTACAAGACCAACCGCCAGCTGTTCACCCGCGACGAGGTCGACGGCAGCCTGCAGCTGGCCCTCTACGAGATCGCGGCGAGGCGCATCTGGCCCTGGGCCAAGCGGGTGAAGCTGACCTTCGAGATGCTGCGGCATGGGCTGCAGCAGCACACCTCGCGCACGCCAGAGCAGCTGGCAGCGACGCTGCAGTACGTCGAAGCCATGGGGCGCGCCACCGAGGAGGCAGAGAGCTTCCCGGCGCGGCTTGGCTCGCACTGCGCGACCTGCGACCAGCGTGCCAACTGCCCGGCCTACGCCGAGGCGCTCCAGGGCAAGCGCAGCACGATCACGGCCGATCCCCGCGACCTGGAGGCAGTGGCCCGCGAACGCGAGGAGGTTGCCCGGCTCAGCAAGATCCTCTTCGCCCGCAAGAACGAGCTGGACGAGGTGCTGCGCCACCACCTGCGCGAGCGCGACGAGCTGGTCCTCGCGGGCACGCGCTACTCGCTGACCCCGACCACCACCGCGGTCCACTACCCCACGGGGCGCACCCTCAAGGTCCTCCAGGAGCGCGCCGCACTGCCCGTCGTCGAGCTGTTCGAGCGCCTGCTCGTCATCGATCGCGATGCCCTCGATGCCCTGGTGCGCTCCCTCGCCAGGGACCTCGATCGCCCCACCCACCTGCTGCTCCGCGCCGAGCTCGAGGCGCTCGCGGAGCGGACCGTTTCGCCTCGTTTCACCGCCAAGGAGATCCGCCGATGACCCCTCTGCTTCTCGTCGCCGTTCGCACCGAGGGCTCCGAGCCCGCCCGTGACCTCATCGAGATCGCCGTCGCTCGCTGCGACCCCGCCGATGGCTCCCACTCCGACGTGTACATGGCCCGTGTCCGCACCTCGCGCGGGGCTGCGGCGCCCTCCGACGCTGTGCCGCTGGAGGAAGCGATGGATCACATCCGGGAGCTGGGCCGCGGTTGTGTCTTCACCGCGTGGGAGGCCTCCGTCACCCGCACCTTCCTCGACGACCTGTGCCTGCGCTGGGAGCTGGCGCCGCTGGAGTTCGCGCCCAACACCCTCGACCTGCAGTCGCTCGCCTGGATGCTGGCCATGGTGGGCGACGCCCGCAGCGCCCGGCTCGAGGACATCGCCAGCGCGCTGGAGATCACCTTCGCCCCGCAGGCCTGCTCGCTGGAGGAGGTGCGCGTGGTGGGCGAGGTCTACCGCCAGCTCAAGGACCGCCAGGAGCAGCTCTCGCGCCTGGCCCACCTGGCCCCCAACGACCGGGCGCTGCTCGAGGCGCTGGTGGAGCGGCTGGGCTCGACGGCGGCGCCGCCCGGGGTGGTCATCCTGGAGCTGTCGCCAGGGCACCTGGTGGAGCAGGCCCGCCAGGCTTACACGGCCTTCAAGGACCGCGTGAACCTCGCCTCCTTCACGGCCTTCAAGGACCGCGCGGTGGCCGAGCTGAAGTCCCGGTGGACGGCCTTCACCGGCAAGCTGGGCTTCGGAGGCACGTCGTGAGCGGCGCCGGCTCTCGCCGCAAGGGCCACGACTTCGAGCGGACGCTGGTGCAGCAGTTCGCCAAGGTCTTTGGCGAGGACAAGGTCCGCCGGGGTTTTCAGTACCGCGACGGTACCGACGCTCCCGACGTCGAGACGCCCGTGTTCTGGGTCGAGGCCAAGCGCGGCCAGCGCACCCACGCCAAGGGGGCGCTGGCCCAGGCCCGCGAGGCCTCGGTGGGCAAGGGGCTCTGGCCCATCGCCGTGTGCAAGGACGACCGCGAGCCCGCGACGGTGACCCTGGCCCTCGACGACTTCCTCGAGCTGGTCGGCGAGTGGTGGGGGCTGCGGAGCAAGGCCGGATGACCCCCGACCGAAGCCGAGGAGGCCGTCCGCGCAAGAGCGAAGGTCCAAGGGTTCCCTACGAGGAGGTCGACCGCCTGCTCGTCTTCGGCGAGGTCATCCCCTGCGACGACGGGAGCGACAACACGCAGGTCGTCTTCCCCAGCTACCGCCAGCTCGGTGACCGCTACGGTGTCTCGCACACGGTCATCGCGGAGTACGCCAAGAAGCACAACATCCAGCGTCGCCGCAAGGAGGTCCAGGCCCGCATCCAGAGCAAGGCCGAGCAGAAGCTGATCGAGCACCGGGCCACCGCGCTGGCCCTGTCGAAGGACGATGAACTGCGCATCATCGACCGCTACCTTGCTGGCTTCGAGGAGGCCCTGGGCGAGGGACGCGTGCGCTTTGACAACCCGGCCGACTTCAACACGATGGTGCGGCTGAAGGAGTTCGTGCAGGGCAACGCGGACTCGCGGCAGGAGATCCATGCGTCGCTGTCGCTGGAGGCGCTGCAGGCACGGCACCGCAAGATGGTGCGGACGGTGGAGGCAACCCCCGCGGAGCGAGGCGAGGTGCAGGCGCTGCCGAGTGGGCGGGTCGAAGGGGACAGCCCGGAGCCCGCCGCCGGCCCACCTCGAGGCTCGTTGCAGGAACCCACCGGAGGGTTCGGGGAGCCGACCGTCGTGGGCCAGCGGGCGATGGCCGTGGTGGCGCCGCGGGCCCCGGAGCCTGCCCCCCGGCCTGCGCCGGCCC
>CAZSDX010000306.1:0-8555 GCA_964605685.1 uncultured Polyangiaceae bacterium | reverse complement strand
TCGGCGCGGGCGGGGCCGAGGACACCGGCGCCGCCGAGGAGGCCGCCGGTGGCGCGGTCGTCGTCGCCGTCGCCGCGGCCTGCGCCTTCTTCATGTTCTCGATCCGCTTCTGGATCGTCGCCGCGTCCGACGACTGGGGATCCCGCGCCAGGAAGGTCTCCAGCGTCGTGATCGACGCCTGGATGTCCCCCGCCTTCTCGTAGGCGTTTGCCAGGTTCTGCAGCAGCAACAACGCGGTGCAATCCCGCTCGAAGGCGTCCTTCCAGTACTGGATCGCCTTGGGGTAATCCGCCTCGTTGTACGAGGTCTTCCCGGCCAAAAAAAGCGCCCGGGCGGCCTCCGTGTCCTCGGCGGAAGGCTTCTTGTCGCAGGGCTTGTAGACCACCGGAGAAGGCGCTGCCTGCGCCGCCAGGGTCGGGACCAGCGCCAGCGCGCAGAGGGTAAGGATGGGGGCGTACGTTCGCATGAGGATGCCTGACGGGTGTCGTTCTGAAGCTAGGCGCTTGGAGGGGTCCAGGTCAAACACCCGGCGTATGCCCCGCCTCTCCGGGCGAAGCAAGCGGCGTTTCAGTAGGGAACGTCTCGGTAATTCGACCCAGCCGTCGTCCGGGGCGACAGGATCAGGTGCTTGGCTGCGTACCTGAGCTTCAGCGACCCCTCCACCACCAGCTCTTGCTGCCAGGGCTCGTGCCCCGGCGCGTCCACCCGCACCAGCACCGATTGCCCTCGCTTCAGCGCCACCGGAAGCTGCTCCACCTTCCGACCGTCCACCCTCAGCAGCGCTCCCGCCGGAAGCCCCAGCACGTCCAGCGTCACCTCCTCCCCCGCAACCGTCGGCGCCGCCGAAGTCGAAGCCGTCGGCGCCGCCGAAGCCGCCGGCGCGGTGGATGCCGTCGGCGCCGCCGAAACCGAAGCCCCGGCGGAAGCCGAAGGCGTGGGGTCGATCACGACCTCTCCGGCGGGCACACCGGGATCCGCCTTGGCCCGGAAAGGCCCCCGGAGAAGACCGATCCCGACCACCACGAGGAGCACCGCTCCCCCCGCCCAGACCCAGGCAGCCCCGGAGCGAGGGGCGGGAGGGGACACGGTCACCCGCGGCGGCTCCGGGGAGGCGGATCCATCGGAGGGGCGAGCGGGGGTGATCATCTCGCGGGGGGGGCTGGGGCTTTTCTCCGGGGAAGGGGGGGAGCTGGGGGGGGGGAGAGGGTGGGAGGCGGGGATCTGCCCGGAGGAGTCCAGGGAGGGGCCGACCAGGGTGGGACCATCCTCGTCGACCATGGGGTCCGGGGAGAGCGCCAGGAGGCCCGCAGAGCCGAGGGCGGAGGCCGCGTTGGGGAGCATCGTGGACAGCAGCAGCCCGCGGCGCCCGAGCCAGCCGTTCAGCTCGTCGTAGAACTCGCGGACCCCCGGGAAGCGCTCCTGGGGATCCTTGGCCAGGGCCCGGTCGAGGATGCGCTGGAGGGCGCCGTCGACGCCGTCGACGCGGCCTTCGAGGGGAGGGTGAGGCTCCTTGCAGATGGCCTCCAGCAGCGCGTGGACCGTGCGGCCCTGGAAGGGGAGCCGGCCGCTGAGGGTCTCGTGAAGCATGACCCCCAGGGCCCACACGTCGCCGCGGGCGTCGCCGCGGTTGTCCCCCTCGACGGCCTCCGGGGGCAGGTAAGAGGGCGTCCCGATGATCCCGCCGGCCTTGGTGAGCCGGTCGTCGCTGCCGGAGCGGGCGACGAAGGAGACGCCAAAGTCGAGGACCTTGGGCCGCTCGGTGCCATTCTCTTCCTGGACGAGGAAGACGTTCTCGGGCTTGAGATCCCGGTGGATCACGCCCTTGGCGTGGGCCACGGTGACGCCCTTCATCACGCGCATCAGGATGCGGACGGCCTCCTCGGGGGGCAGGGGGCCCTGGCTCTTGAGGCGCTGGGCCAGGGTCTCCCCCTGGAGGAGCTCCATGACGATGAAGGGCGCCCCCCAGCCGGTCACGCCGTAGTCGTAGACCTGGACGATGTTCTTGTGGGCGATGGCGGCGGTGGCCTTGGCCTCCTGGCGGAAGCGGGCGACCACCCGCGGATCAGCGGCAAGGCTCGCCTTGAGGATCTTCACCGCGACCTGGGTCTCCAGGGCCATGTTCTGGGCCACCCACACCACGGCCATGTTCCCCTCGCCCAGGGGTTCTTCCAGGCGATACTTGCGCGCCAGCACGTCGCCGGGGGCGAGCACCGGTTCGTCTGGATCGCTGGTAAGCCTCGGGGTAGGCACGGCTGGCGTGAGCATAGCCCCCCCGGCGCCTCCAGGTCACCCCAGAGAGCAGGCTTGCGTCCTGGCCCTCCCTCGGGTGAGGCTGCTCCCGTGGGTTTTCTCCGCCGTCTCTTCGTCGCGGGTCTCGGTTGCGCTCTGGTGGCCTCGGGCCCCGGCTTCCCGGCCCTATCGCTGGCCCAGCAGCCCGCTCCGGTCAGCGCAGAGCGCCTGGAGAAGGCGCGGAAGCACATGGAAGAAGGGCAGAACCTCTACGCCCAGAAGCGCTACCTGGAGGCCGCCCAGGCCTTCCAGCTCGCCTACACCGCCCAGCCCTTCGCGGCCTTCCTGTTCAACGAGGCGGTCTGCTACGAGAAGGCCAACGAGCTGGAGCGCGCCCTGGCCACCTTCAAGCGCTACCTGGCCGCCGACCCGAACCCTCCGGACGCGGACGCTCTCAAGAAGCGTATCCAGAGCCTCGAAGCCCAGATCCAGGCCCGCCGCGCCCCCAACGCCCCGCCCACCCCACCCCCTGACGACTCCAAGACCCCCGAGGTCATGCACTCGCTCCTGGTCTTCGAGAGCAACCCCCCCGGCGCCCCCGCCCAGGTGTGGCAGAAGACCGACCCGGCAGCGCCCCCCTTCTCCCCGGACGGCGACAACAAGGGCTGGAAGATGGTCTCCGGCGGGCCCACCCCGCTGGTCGCCACCCTCGTCCCCGGGCGCTACCACGTCTCGGTCGAGCGCTGGAAGGCCTTCAACCGGAGCGACGACGACGTGGACGTCGCCACCGGCCGCATCGTCCAGTACCGCACCAACCTCTCCCAGGGCGACTTCATGGGCTTCCTCCGGGTCACCGCCGAGGACGTGGAAGGCGCCCAGATCTTCCTCGATGACCCCCCGCCTCACCAGAAAAAACCCTGGGGCGTCACCCCCCACGGCGAGCTGATCCCCCGGGGCAAGCACCGGATCTGGATCGAGGCCCCCGGCTACGAGCCCTACTCCGAGGAATTCTCCATCGAGTCCGGCCAGCAGAAGACCCTCCAGGCCACCCTGGAGCGGGTCGGCTACGGGTTCCTGATGGTCGACGGCAACGCCAGCACCATCAAGCTCTCCATCGACGGCGAGCAGGTGGGGGTCTACCACCCGGACGATGGCCCCGTGAAGCTCAAGGTGTCCAAAGGAACCCACAGACTCCGGGCCGAGGCCGAGGGCAAGAAGCCCTACGAGGGGGACGTGGAGGTGCCCGCGGGGCAATCGCGGGAGATCCACGTGGTGCTCAGCAGCCGCCCTGGACGTGGGATGGCCTGGGGGGCCGCGGCGTTCTCGGCGGTGACGCTCGGCGCGGGGATTTACCTGGGTTTGCGGTCCAACTCGATCCTCTCGGAGATGCGCTCCGACCGGAAGGCGGGGCACCTGGCCCCGGATGACGACCGGGTCCGGGAGGGGAAGATCTACGCCATCAGTGCCAACGTGGGGTTCACCGCGAGCTTCCTCCTGGCGGGCGTCGCCGCCTACGGATTTTTGCGGGATCCCACGCCGCCCTCCCTCGTGGGCGTGGGGGATCCTTACGAGTTCGGCGCGTCCCCGCCCGCCTCCAAGAGGCCCCACCGCCCGGTCTCCTCGATCCGGATCACGCCGCTGCTCTCCCACCGCGAAGGGGCGCTCATGCTCCAGGGAGCCTTCTGATGCGCCGCCTCCTCCTCGCCGCCCTCACCGCCCTCGCTGCCCTGCCCTCCTGCCTCTGGAACCGCTTCGACGAGGAGGTCGTCGACGCCCCTGTCGAGCTGCTCGACCGACCGGCCTGGATCCTCGGCGGGTACACCTCGGTGATGGCGGGCGATCCCGGGCGTGATGCGCTGCTTGTGGGGGGCTACCCGCTGCTTTCCAGCGGGGTACTCTTCTCCTTTGACGGGGGCTCTCCCCTGCTCCGCCCTGCCTGCGACGACCAGGCCCGGTGCCGGCTGCTGGGGGGGCCGGTCGCGGTCGCGGACCGTGCGGGCGGCGACCGGTGCTTCCTCTACGGGGTCGGGGCGGGGGCTCCGGGGCTCAACGACGAGATCGGGCTGCTGGGGGGCTGCGCCACCGGGCAGCTCTTCAAGCTGGCCCTTTCCCCATCGATCCGGGAGCTCTTTGTCGAGAAGCTCTTCAAGCCCGGGGCCGGGGCGGCGGTCTTCCCGGGGCTGCTCTCCGTCGCCTCGGCGGGCACGCTGGTCGCGGCTGGCTCCCCGGACCGCTCCCTCGCCATGCTCCTCGATCCTTCCGTGGATCTCCCCGTGGAGATCCCGGCCCCGCCGGGCGCCGACGGGTCCTTCGCCCGGAGCATCGCCCTGGCGGGGGGTGAGCCCTTGACCCTCGCCGTCGGGGCCCCAGGCCAGGGGCGCGTCTACCTCTTCGACGCCAGGGGGCCTGATCGTGAGCTGCGCGCCTGCCTGCGGCGCCCGGGGGCTTACGGCGTGGTGCTCCACGGGTTCTCGGACCGGGGAAAACCCCGCCTTGCCATCTCCGACGGGAACGGAATCGTCGACGTGGTGGATCCGTCGAAAATTCCGCCGTCCGAGGGCTGCGCCGAGGCCCCCAAGGAGGCCATCGTCGGCGCCCTCCGCTGCGCCGAGGACGACAAGGTGACCGGGTGCAGCGACGGCGCCTTCGGCCACGCGCTGGCCTCCGCCGACCTCGACGACGACGGCTCCCCCGAGGTCATCGTCGGGGCCCCTGGGCTCAACGTGCGTGGCGTCCCCAACGCCGGCGCCCTGGCGATCTTCCGCCTGGGCCCGGGCGGCGACCTCCCTCGCCACCTCTTCCTCTCCTCGTCCTCCGCCGAGGAGCGGGTCGGCACCGCCGTGGCCGCCTTCCGCAAGGACGGCCGCGTCGTCCTGGCCAGCAGCGCCCTCAACAAGCAGAAGACCCCGGTCTTCCACTGCGCCAGCACGTCTCCCTCGGCGCGCTGCAAGTGAGCGGGATGGTGTACGATGCGCGGCCATGAGGCGCGTATTCTCGGCGATAGGGCTGGCGAGCCTGGTGGGCCTGGCGGGCTGCGAGCGGCTCCGGGGGGCGACGGACGATGCCCCGGGCTCTCCGGGAGAGCGGTCCCAGTCCCACTGCCGCCAGGGCTGCGGGGACGCCTACAAGGCGTGCCTCCGGGACTGCAAGGACGACGCCCCTCAGGCCTGCGAGACCCGCTGCGATCTCCGCCAGAAGAAGTGCCTCGACGGATGCTCCGGGGAGTGAGGCCCCGGATCGGCCCCCTGCTGCTGGCGGCGCTGCTCGCCGCCCCGCGGGCCCAGGCCCAGCCCCGGGAGGTCCCCTCCTGGCAGGGCAACGGCGGGCTCCAACTCGGCGTGGCCGGCCAGGGGCGCGGCGCCTTCTGGGACGAGACGCTGTTCCACGGGGGGCTGCGGGGCGACCTACTCTGGGGACGCAAGGATCCCTTCTCCTGGGGGTACGGCCCCCTGCTTGGGGTCTCCACCAACCATTTCCGCGACCTGAACCTGGCTGTGGGTGCCAGCGTCCTGGTGCCGGTAAGCGAGTACCTGCCGGTGGTGCTCCAGGGCGGGCCTTACCTTCGGCTCCAGGAGGGGACGCACCCCGGGGTTTTTGGGGCCCTCTTCTGGGGCAGCCGCAGCTTCAATTACCACGGACGCTACGGCATGGCCGGCGGGATCTCCGTCGAGGCTCGCCTGGGCCTCGACGACGACCGGGAGCGCACCCTGATCCTCGCCGCCCACCTCGACGCCCAGGTGATGGCGCTCCCGTTCCTGTTCCTGGTCAATGCTTTCCGTTGAACGGTCCACCGGGGACGCAGGGGTTGCGCCCTGCACGGCAAGGGTTTCGCAGGCTCCGCGGGGAGGTTTCTGACCTTGCTATGCGGGCGATTTCCGCCTTGGATAAGCGCCATGGCAGCAGAATCGCTTGAAGAATCTCCCCGGGCGGCGGACGACCCCGCCCCGGACGAGGCGGCCCCCGAGAAGGAGGCGAAGGAAGAAGAGGACGAGGAGGACAAGGAGCACGCCCCGGAGCGAGAGAAGACGGAGCCCGGCGCCTGGCCTTACCTGCGGGAGCGTTACTTCTCGATGGATCGGCGGCTGCTGGGGCTGTTCCGAATTTATTTCGGGTTCCTGCTGCTGATCGACATGCTGCGGCGCATCCCGGAGGCGACCTTCTTCTACTCGAACGAGGGGGTGCTCTCGAACCACTTCTCGCTGTACGCGCCGATGATCAAGCCGTACTTCTCCCTGTTCACGGCGTTCTCCACGCCGACGGAGGTGAAGGTCGCCTTCGTCCTGACGGCCTTCGCGCACTGCTTCTACATCGTGGGCTACCGGACGAAGGTGGCCCAGATCGTCTCCTTCGTGCTCTACACGAGCCTCAACACCCGCAACCATTTCGTGGAGAACGGCGGGTGCGTGATGGTGGCGCTGGTGGCCTGCTGGAGCATGTTCCTCCCGCTGGGGGACCGCTTCTCCGTGGACGCGGTGCTCAGGAGCCTCCGGGCGCGGCGCGACTTCACCGCCGCGTCCCTCAACGACCGGGAAGGGATCCGCCCCGACACCACCCCTCACGTGACGCTGGTGGCCCTGTGCTTCCTGCTCCAGATCGCGGTCTGCTACTTCTTCAACACCGTCCACAAGCACGGCCTCACCTGGAAGAACGGCGAGGCGGTCCACTGGGTGCTCTGGCAGAACCGCATCGCCACCAACCTCGCCGCCTGGCTCCGCATGCACGAGCCCGCCGGGTTCTCCTGGTTCGCCACCAAGGGGGCCCTGGTGATCGAGGGCATCGCCGCCCTTCTGGTGCTCACCCCCGTCGGTTACCGGCTCACGCGTCCCCTCAACTTCTTCCTCACCACGAGCCTCCACCTGGGCATCGCCGCCCTGTGCACCCTGGGGCCCTTCTCCTACGTGATGGTGGCCCTCAACGGGATGGCCCTGCCGTCCAACGTCTTCGACTGGCTCTCCCGGAAGATCCGCCAGGGGCTCACCCGGCGCACGGTGGTCTACGACCCCACCGACGCGGGGATCCACCACGTCGCCCGGATCCTCTCCCGCCTCGACACCTACGAGCTGCTCACCTTCGTCGACAGCGCCGACAAGGACAAGCTCCCCCCCAAGGCCCCCCGGGCCACCGTCGCCGTCTTCGACCAGGAGAACGAGCGCTGGGCCGTCGGCACCGCCGCCATCGCCTCCGCGGCCCGCAGCCTCCCCCTCGGCTGGCTCTGGGGCCTGCTGCTGGACAACGGGGCCGGCCAGGGGCTCCTCCGGATGCTGCTCCGCCGCCGCGCCCGCTGGGTGGCCTCCTACTACCTCGAACCGGGGCGTCGCTTCGACCACGACGGCGACCCCCACGAGCCCGGCTTCGAGATGACGCCCTGGCGCGAGCACGTCTCCTCCACCCTGGTCGTCCTGCGGGAGTCCATGGTCTCCGTGGTGCTACTCGCCGCCTTCTTCCAGGTGATGCACGACAACTGGTGGATCCCCCCGAAATACCGCCTCGAAGTCCCCGCCGCGCTGAGGCCCATCAACCTCTACCCGCGGCTGCTCCAGGGCTGGAGCATGTTCTCCCCGGAGGCCCCCAAGACCGACGGCACCCTCGTCGTCGACGGCGTCACCGTCGACGGTCGCCACCTCGACCCCCTCACCGGCAAGGAGCCCGACTTCGAGGCCCCCCTCCACGGCCCCTGGTTCCACAGCCAGCTCCAGTGCGACTGGACCCTGAAGATCTCCTTCGACGGCAACAAGGGCTACCGCGACGAGCTGAAGCGCTACCTCCTCAACTGGCAGCGCATCGAGAAGCGCCCCCCCGGCGACCGCATCGTCTCCTTTGACCTCTACTGGGTCAGCAACGATGCCCCTCCGCCGGGCTCCACCGAGATCAAGAACATCCGGAAAAAGCTGCTGATGTCGTCGAAATTAACTCCCCCCGCCGGGAGCCATGATCGCGGCCTTGTTCCCAAGACCGTCCACGGGGCTGTCCACGGGGAGGGTTCCCGTCGACGAGGTACCCGGGCTGGCGCGCCCGCTCTATGTTCTTCCCTTGACAGGGCACGGGCTCGCCGCGAAAACCCCGCCATGGCCCACGCCGCGCACGACGACCACCACGATCACGACAAGGCGCACGACGATCACGACGATCACCACGAGCCGCCTCCCCCGGAGGAGCCCCAGTCACCCTGGTGGCTGCCGCTGCTGGGCGCCGCCCTGTTCCTGGCCGGTGGGATCGCGTTCCTCGTGGCGAACACCGACGCCGAGGAGGACAAGAAGGAGGGCGCCGCGCCGGCCGTGACCGCAACCGCCGCCCAGACGGCAGCGGCCGCGCCGGCCCAGCCCCCG
>CAZSDX010000305.1:0-8580 GCA_964605685.1 uncultured Polyangiaceae bacterium | reverse complement strand
CTCAGAAGACCTTTGACGGGAAGAATTTCGATGACCCAGCCGGTTCAGCTCAAAATAGACGTTGCCTTCCAGGCATCCGGGCAAGGTTCCATCCCCCAGGATCACGGCTACCCGCTGCTGGCGGCCCTCAGCCACTTCGACCAGCGCTACCACGGAGCGGACTGGCTGGCGATCCCCCCCCTCACCGGGCAACCCCTGGGGGACACCGTGGTGCTGCGCCCTCGTGTCTCTGCGCTTCGGCTACGGGTACCCCCGGATCGAATCCCGGAGGTGCTTGTGCTGGCGGGGAAGACGCTGGTGGTCGCAGGGACCAGGATCTTGCTGGGGGTCTCCCGGCTCTACGTGCTACGTCCTGCGGCACAGCTCGCCTCCCGGATGGTGACCCTCAAGGGCTACACGGAACCTGGCCCCTTCGAGGATCGCGTGAAGAAGGAGCTGGAATCCCGCAACATCAAGGCAACCGTCGAGGTAGGCCGCCGCCGGATCGTGACCGTGGCAGGAGACAAGGTGGTGGGGTTCGGTCTGCGCCTCTTGGGCCTGAGCGACGAGGACTCCCTCGCCATCCAGTATACGGGCATCGGAGGACGGCAGCGATTCGGCTGCGGCATCTTTGGGCCTGCAACCCGCCCAGCAAGGGGGGAACGATGACCTCGTACAAGAGGCTCCTTGCCAAGTCGACCCAAACGCCTGACAACCCCCGGCCTGGAGAATCCTACCAGGGCCACACCGCTGAGGTCATCAAGGCTACCAGGGTGATCGCGCAGGCAAGGGGAAAGTCTGCTCTGGAAGCGGTCCGGTTGTCCCCTGAGGTCTTCGAGGATAGGTTGCGGACCGTTCTGCTACTTGCAGCATTCATTCACGATCTTGGAAAGTGCAGTGATCACTTCCAGGCAATGGTGAGGGGTGGGAAGAAGGGGCAGTTGCTTCGGCATGAAGCGGCTTCTCTCTGGCTCTGCTGGCCCGGACAACCTCTTGCAGCATGGCTTTGTGGAGCCGTGACAACAGAGGAAGACTATCTTATTGCTGTGATCGCAGCGGCGGCTCACCACAGGAAGTTCTGGGATCACGCCTTCGCTCCTGAAGGGAGTGGGGGAGGTTCTGAAATGAAGTTTCTCTGCTCTCACAAAGATTTCAAGGACAACCTTCGCCTTGCGAAGAAGATCTTCAATCTCCAAGATCTACCCGAGTTCCATGATATTACCATCCGACATAGCTCCATCAGTTCGAATTCCCCTGAAAAGCTATTCCGGAAATGGGAGAACGAATGCGAGGCTAAATTTCCTCCGGGTCAGGCTTCCAGCATCCTGCTCTCCATCACCAAGGCGCTCCTGATCTGCGCAGACGTCGCTGGTTCAGCCCTGCCCAAGGGGGAGTTGCGCGCCGATGAATCCGCGAGATGGCTAGAGGAGCAGTTCCGGGATGAGGATCTCAGGGAAGGCTTGACCCAGGTGATCGAGAAGAGGTTGGCAGGGAGATGTCTCCGACCCTTCCAGGAAGCGATGGCCTCCAGCGACGCGCCGATCACGCTGGTCAAAGCCGGTTGTGGGAGCGGCAAGACCGTGGGAGCGCTTGCCTGGGCGGCGCGACAGCACCCCCGTCGGCGCCTCTGGCTCACGTACCCCACGACGGGCACTGCCACCGAAGGGTTTCGTGATTACGTGGATCCCTCAGAGCTCCACGGGAAGTTGATCCACGGACGTGCCGAGGTCGATGTCGAACTGTTCGATCTACGCGATGGAGAGGACGAAGGCCCACGGCACCAGGATCGACTCGCTTCCTTGCGGGAGTGGGGCCTGGATGTCGTCACCTGCACGGTCGACACTGTCCTCGGGCTCATCCAGAACAACCGCCGTGGAACCTACGCCTGGCCAAACATTGCTCAGGGGGCTGTGGTCTTCGATGAAATCCATGCCTACGACGATCAGCTCTTTGGGGCACTGCTACGCTTTCTGGAAGCGCTCCCCGGAGTTCCTGCACTTCTGATGACAGCGAGCCTCCCTGTCTTCCGCCAGCGTGCCCTCGAAGAAATCTGTCGACGTGTCCACGGACGTTCCCTTGCGGGGATCGCGGGTCCTGAAGATCTGGAAAAATTGCCCAGGTACCGGCTGCATGAACCCATCTCCTCTCTGGAGCAAGCTCGGGAGAAGATCCAAGAGATCGAGGCTCAGGGCGGCAAGGTGCTCTGGGTCAGCAACACCGTGAACCGATGCATGGAGGCCGCCCGGATCTCCCGAGAGCTCGGCGAGACGTTGATCTATCATAGCCGTTTTCGGTACCGGGATCGCGTTCTCCGTCACGGCGACGTTATCGAAGCCTTTGATCCGAAAAAACATCCGGGCTTCGTCGTTGCTTGCACGACCCAGGTCGCGGAGATGAGCCTGGATCTCTCCGCAGATTTGTTGATAACAGACCTCGCTCCCATCCCCTCGATGATCCAGCGCCTCGGACGCCTCAATCGCCGCAGCACCCCTCAGGCTCCAGCATCCATCAAGCACTTCCTGGTGCTCGAACCCGACCTGGACCTACCCTACACCGGGGCCGCACTGGACGAGACCAGGCGCTGGCTGGAAGCTTTGAAGGATCGTGATCTGAACCAGGCCAATCTGGTGGCTGCATGGAACCAGCCCGAGGATGGCGTGGCCTCTCCTTGCACAAGCGCCTGGCTTGATGGTGGATTCCGCACTTGCAGCGAATCCTTGCGCCAGGCGGGAGATGGCATCACGATCCTGCTTCCTCAGGACTACGATGCGGTGATCGCGCGCCGCATCCGAGCAACCGAGGCTGCGGTCCCCATGAATCGCCCCCCTCGTGGCCTGGACTGGACCAAATGGGAACGCTCCAAGAACACGGGCTACCTCCCGGTCCCTCCCCCCGAGGCCATCCACTATGACCCCAAGGAAGGTGCCCGATGGGTAAACAATTGAACAACATTCCACCAGGATCGCTTGTCCTGGATCTGGACGCTCCAGGTATGACGCCCATGCTCCGAGCTGGGCTGGGTGGCCTCGCAGCTTCCTTGTTCGCCATCTCGCGCACAGCGAAGGGATCCTCCTGGCCCGAGCGTATCTCCATCGATCCTGGTTGGGCTTGCGTTGATAAACGCAAGATGACCCTGCACTGGGGAGATCAGGATCCCAGTCCGTTCCTCCAGCATCTGTTTGAGCAATCCTTTCAGATCCGTGAGGGATTGATCTACTTGCCGGGCATGTTCAGTTCAAGCCGTCCCTGGAACATCAACCTTGGTTCCGTGCTGCAGGGGGCGCTCAAGTTGACCTTCCTCCAGCACGGGAAATCGACCCAGAAAGGCGGAACTCCGCGGGTCGTGACATTGCAACCCGATGATGATGTACAGGTACCTGTACCGTTGCAGCCGTACAGTAGCTTTGCACATCAAGATGCCTGGAAAGATGTGCTGACAGCTTTCAAGGGAGGGACCAAGCTAGCCGGATGGGCCAACCCTGGGGCCGTGGGGCGCCATAACGCTTTCAGCGCTACTGAACTGATCTACTCGGTAGAGCAAACCATCGCAACCCTTTTTTCCATCGTGGGCTGCCTCAGTTTTCAAATTGCAGGGGACAGCAGCATGGGGGCGCTCATCATCCCGGAGCCATCCGACTTGATCCAGTTTGCCCAGATCAGGCCAAGCCTCACGCCCCGTGTTCCTCGGGATGTCTACGTAGCAGGTACCTCGGATGCCGTGCTCGGTACCTCCCTGGAATTGAAGGCACACCAGACCAGCAGCCCAGCTATCGCGTCCATGCACGGGGTCACGCTGCGCGCAACCGCCTGGGCCTCTCAGCAAAAAAGTAGAGTCAGCACCATGCGACTCCTCAACACCAGCGACGAGCGATTCTTGCAAAACCTGGAGGTTTACGAGCGTGCCAGGCAGGAACTCCCCACTCGCATCGTCGTCCTCAAACAGCCTTCGAAGGACGCCAAAGGGAAGGGCAAGGGAGCCTCGGGGAAGAGCACCGAGGAGGAAACGTCCACCGGATTTTTTGCCTCCGCCAGCGCCTTGCGCGGCTTCATTGCCGAGAACCTCGCCGCAGGAAACCCCTGGTTCCAGGGATTTGCGACCGCCAAGGTAGGGCTCAAGCGTCCCCGCTACCTCCACCAGTTCCGCCAGAAAGACAACCTCGGGGCGCTCCTCCCCGGGGAAAAGAAAGGACTCTGGATCATGATCGAAACCACCCAGGACCCGGAAAAGATCCTCATCTACAGCGTGCATACGGCCCTCCGGCAACGCTTCGGGGCCATCGGGGACGAGACCAAGAACCTTGCAGCTCAGACCCGGAAGAACCGCCTCCATGGCGAGCGGGAACGCTGGCGCCTCGCCTTCGCCAAGGCCAAGACCCCGGAGCAGATTCGCGCAGCCCTCGCGGACCTCTGGAGCAGGGCAGGCTCCAACAAGGAACTCAAGGAACGCTGGCAAGACCTGCTCCCTCTCCTCCAGCCCAGCCAGTGGACCAGAGCCCGAGACCTCGCCCTGGTCGCTCTCGCCAGCTACCGCGGCAAAGCCGAGGAAGAAGAAGCCGGCGACGGCGATGAGCAAACCAACGACGACTCCGATTTGTGAACCACCAGGAGAACAGAACCATGTCGATCCATCTCTTCGCAGCCTTCGTGACTCCCTTCGGTACCGCCTCCAACAACCGCGGGGAGAACGAGGGCAACACCACCACCCTCCAGAAGCTTATCTGGGAACAGCAGGTCCACACCACGGTCTCGGCGGAGGCAATCCGCTTTGCCCTCCGGCGGCGCCTCACCGAGGGGGGAGAGATCTGCAACCGTACCTACGACGACAACGAACGCGTCAACAAGTGGGAAGATCCCACCTTCGCACGCTGGAGCGATAAAGCAAAGGAGCAGGTCTTCACCGACGATGATCTCCTCGGCTTCATGGCTGCCGAGGGAGCCAAAGAGGAAGGCAGCAAGGGATCTGCCAAGGTCCGTCGGGCGGTCCTGGAAGTCACCCGCGCGGTCAGCCTCACCCCCTGGCCAGGGGACACAACCTTCAACGCTGCCAGCCCCGGGGCGACCCCCTCCGCACAGAAGAAAGGTGCCAGCAACCCCGTCCCCTACCAGGCCGAGATCCACGCGACGCGCTACCAGTATGGCATCGCACTCACCCCCGAGCGGCTCCGCGTTCCCTCCCGGGCTGCCGTGGCGTTGCGCCACCTCTGCGCCCTCGGGGAGGTCGCCGGGAACCATGGTCGCTTCCTCTACGACTTCAGCCCCGAATCGGCGGTCTTCCGGATCACCCAGGAGGCCGCCCCGCGGATACTCTATGGCTTCCGTCCCCTTGACGAACGCCGGGTTCACATCCCGGACCTTATCGCCAAGGTCAAAGCTGGAGACATCAAGGCCAGCGAACTCGTGATCGGAGGCATGGTCGTGGAGTCCCTCTCCGAGCAGGATCGCAAGAGCCTGGAGGGAGCGATCCTGCTCCCGGGGGTCGTGGCGGCCTGCGAGGAGGTCTGCAAGCGCCTGCCCTCGGGAGGCACGAGGAAATGATCGCCCTGGGGCTCACTGTCCCCATCGCCTGCTGGCGCAAAGGCGCTGCCCGGGAGCTGCTGGAGACCGAGGAACTTCCCCCTCCTGCTACCTGCTACGGTGCCTTGCTGTCCTTCGTGGGCGAGACGGATCGAGAGCGCCACCGGGGCTGCAAGGTCTCGGCAGGGCTGCTCCAGGTGCCGGACTACAAACCCGGGCGAAGCACGGTGCTCCGCACGCTCTGGCGCATCAAGGATGGCAAGACACCCCAGGGAAACAAGGAGAACGCTCGGCCAGACTTCCAGCAGCTCGTCATCGATGCACGTCTGGTGATCTGGTGCGACAGTAGCGACGAGATCGATCCGGCCTCGGGACTGGAGCACCGCGTTCGTCAAGCCTTCCGTGATCCTTCGTCCGTGGATCGCTTCGGAGGCTGGTCCCTCGGAGAGTCAACGCACCTCATCAACGATGCCTGGCTCCATGAAACCTCCCCTCTTCCACACCCTTACCGGACTTTTCTCCTTTCCTCTCCGGGGGAAATTTCCCTTCCGGTCTGGGTTGATCATGTAGGTTCTTCCGGCACTCGCCACGCTGTCGGCTGTCTGGAAGAGACCGCGGATTTCCCTCATCCCTCGCGCCTCCCCCAGATCCCTCCACGCTGAGTCGAGCTTTCTGCTTGTCCTCTGGATGCCTTCGGGCGTTGGGCGCTGCGAAACCGCCCTGCTGCGAGGAGGATCGATCGTGTTCGATGAAGAGACCGACACCCCGCCCATCCGGATCATGGCACTCCATGCACTCGCCTACTGCGAGCGGCTTTTTTATCTCGAAGAGGTCGAAGAAATTCGCGTCGCTGATGCCGCTGTCCTTGCAGGAAGAACTCTCCATGAAGAACTGAAGGAAGATGGAGAATTCCTCTCCTTGACGCTTGAGTCTACCAATCTTGGCCTCCGCGGCAAGGTCGATGCAGTCCGGCGCCGGGATGGCTCTCTCTTTCCTGTCGAACACAAGCGGGGGCGCGCCATGCGCGGTACCGACGGGAAACCCGCTGCCTGGGAGACCGACCGTATCCAGGTCGCCGCCTATGCTCTTCTTCTCGAAGAGCACTCCGGGCAGGAAATCGAGGAAGCTCGCATCCGCTACCACAAGGACAACGTCACCGTGCGCTTGCCCATCCGGTACGCAGATCGGCTCGACGTCCAGGACGCCGTCTCCCGGGCGCGGCTCATCGCCGCTCAACCCACCCGACCCCCCATCACCTCCCACGAACGCAAGTGCGTCCGGTGCTCCCTGGCTCCGGTCTGCTTGCCCGAGGAGGCCAGGTTCGCCCGCGCTCACGGGACCGATGCAGAACCCACCCCCGTCCGGCTCTACCCCGCCGACCAGGAGCAGCGCTCCCTCCACGTGCTCACCCACGGGGCCCGCGTGGGGCGCTCCGGGGATGCGCTCCTAGTCTCGGAGCTGGAGACCGCTCCCGTCCGCGTCGGCCCCCGGGAAATCAGCGACATCGTCCTCCACGGTCACGCCCAGATCACCACCCAGGCGCTCCGGCTCTGTGCGGATCAGGAGATCCCGGTCCACTTCGTCACCTCCTCCGGCGCCTACCTGGGGAGCTTCCACGGGCCGAGCGGCGGGGTACAGCGGCGCATCCGGCAATTCCGCGGGCTGACGGACGACAAGGTCGCCCTGGAGCTGGCTCGGCGTCTCGTCTCCGCCAAGATCGAGATGCAGCTCCGCCACCTCCTCCGGGGGTCGCGGAAGGCTTCCGAGCTGCGCGAGACCGTCGCGTCGCACATCGCGACCATGCGCGGAGCGTTGCGGGCCTGCAAGGAGATGACCTCCCGCGAGGAGCTGATGGGCCAGGAAGGACTGGCGGCGCGGGCTTACTTCGGTGCCCTGGCTTCCCTGGTGCTCCCGGAGGCTGGCGAAGAAATGGTACCGTCGGGACGTTCCCGCCGCCCACCGCAGGATCGGTTCAACGCGCTGCTCTCCTTCGGCTACGGTTTGCTCTACAAGGATGTGCAGAGCGCCATCCTCCGGGTCGGGCTGGAGCCCTCCTTCGGCCTGCTCCACCAGCCGCGCTCGGCGGCCTTCCCCCTGACCCTGGATCTGGTCGAACTGTTCCGTGTCCCGGTGGTGGATATGGCGGTCCTGGGGGCTGTCAACCGGCGGAGCTTCCACCCCGCGGAGGACTTCCTGGTCACGGAGAAGCAGGTGTGGCTCTCGGACAGCGGGCGCAAGAAGATGATCGAGATCCACGAGCGGCGAAAGCACGAGGAGTACCGCCACGACTTGCTGGGGTTCTCCCTGTCCTACGCCCGGATGATGGAGCTGGAGGTTCGCCTCCTGGAGAAGGAGTGGTCCGGGGAACCCGGGCTCTTCGCCACCTTCCGGATCCGGTGACGCGATGGCCGAGCAACGCCACTGGTTCCTGCTGATCTACGACGTGCGGGACGACAAGCGGCTCCGCAAGGTCCACAAGCTCTGCCTGGCCTGGGGACACCCGGTGCAGCTCTCGGTGTTCCGGGTGCGTGGCACGGATCGGGAGCTGGCACGCCTGGAGTTCGAGCTGGCGCGGGTGATGGAACCGGAGGACCGACTCCTCCTGGTGCGTCTCTGCCCCGGGTGCGCCGGGCGCGTCTCCGTCAAGGGCGAACAACTGGAGCCCTTTGACCTGGAGATCCAGAATTGCAAGATTTTGTGAGGCATGCCCATGCAGCGTGATACGCTGGTCGTGTTTCGCAGGGGGTACCCTCCACCACACCGGGCCAATCAAGCACCCCCCTGTGTTGGTCAAGGCCCCCTGTTCTTTGACAAGCAAACCCGCGTCAACCACGGCCTCGGCCCCCCGAAAGCCTCTCGAGGGGTCCATGATCCTGGGAAATTTTCCTACCCGATGCCTCCTCCCAGAGTTCCCCCGCTCCTGCAAGCCCCTCCCCTCCAGAAGGTCCTTGATCTTCCCCCCAAAATCTCCCATGATCTTGGCTACTCCCACCCACCGGGGTGATCTCGGCGGTGATGCCTTCGGGCGTTGAGCACCAGAGCAGGTTGCTCAGGTGTTTGGACTTCCCCTGAGTGATCTCGGCGGTG
>CAZSDX010000304.1:0-8599 GCA_964605685.1 uncultured Polyangiaceae bacterium | reverse complement strand
CGCCCGCCCCACGGAGATCGCGGCGCTCCCGCCCGAGCGACTCCTGGAGGCGGTGACCATCCCCTGCGCCGCTGCGCTCCAGCGGGAGAGCGCCCGCTGGGCTCCCCGCTCTGCCACCGGCGCCGGCGCCCTCGCGCTGCGCCTCGCTGCCCTGATGGACGCCCTCGCCCCCACCGCCGCCCATGCTCCGTGATCGCTCCTCCTGGGTGGCCCTGCTCGGCGCCCTGTCCCTCGCTTGCGGCGGCGTCCTCTCCGCCGCCCCGTCCCCGTCCGCGTCCCCGTCCGCGTCTCCGTCCTCGCCCCCGTCCCCGTCCTCGTCTTCGTCCGTCGTGGCCGTGGCCGTGGACGTGCCCGTCCCCGCTGCGTCGTCCTTCCCCTCCTCCTCGTCCCCGTTCTCCTGGCGTGGGGTTCCGCTGAAGCTACGGGCGGACAGGCTCCGGGTGGATCTCCCGGCTCGCAGCGCGCTGCTGGAGGGGCGGGTGGAGCTACGCCGGGAGCGGGCGACGCTGCGGTGTCAGCGGCTGGAGCTGCGCTTCGACGAGCGGGGGCAGGTGCTCTGGGCGCGGGGGGCCGGAGGAGTGCTGGTCGAGACGCCGGAGCTGCGCGCCGAGGCGGAAGAAGCGACCTTCGAGCTGGAGCGGAGCCGGGTGCAGCTGCGGGGGCCGGTGCGAGCGCAGCAGGGAGGGCTCCGGCTCACGGCGGCGGGGGCCTCGGTGGATCTTTTTGGCCAGCAGCTTGAGCTGAGCGAGGTCGAGGGTGCGGTGACGCCCCCCGCGAGCGCCCCCTGAAGGTTCACGCTCACGGTGGTGGGGGGTTGTGCGATCCTGCCTCCTGGAACCCGAGCTGTGGGGGGCCACCGATCCTTGCGAGGGGAGGACGTTCCGAAGATGAAGACCGGACTGCAGGAATTGCGAGAGAACCGCGCCACGGCGGAGGCATTCGTGGAGCGAGAGCTGCGGCGAGCGCTGCCTGCGGGCTGGACCGCGGAGCGCAGCGGGGGCTGCTGGATCGTCACCGTCGATCGCTCGGGAGGGTGGCGTAGCTACGAGGTGCGCCTTGATCCGGGATCGCTCTGGATCATCGTGACCCACGGCAACACGGACGCCGGGGCCATGCGCCTTGAGCGCCTGATGCTCCGGGCCACGGTGATCCCGCTGGAGGGGCTGCCCTTCGTGGGGATGGACCTGGCCCGCTGCTTCGCGCACCTCTTCGCGAGCGAACCGCCCAACCGCTGGGGGCTCACGTAAGGTCGATCCTGGCATCGGTCGCCATTCCTGCGAACGAGCGGCGCCGAGGCATGCTGGTGCGTATCTTCTTTCTCCGGGGGAAACCTTCAGCGATAAAGGTTGGTTGAGGAAGGGTTCAGAACGGATGGAACAGGACGAAGTCGTTGCGCGGCTCAAGGCGCACCAAGGGCGGTGGGTTCTGGTCACGGGAGGGCGGTTGAGTGTTTCGAGCGGGGTGCCTCTCCCGACGAGGCGGACGCGCTGGTCGCCGAGCCTGGCTGACCTGGTGCAGCACCATATTTTCCGGACCCAGAGCCGGGAGATCTTCGTGAACGTGGAGGAGGCGATCCAGTCCGGCCACCCGCCGCTAGGCTTCGTGGCGGACTCGCTCCAGGGTCAGCAGAAGTGGCTCGACGGGCTGCTCAGCGGGCTGACGCCGCACACGCCGGTGCTCCGGGTCGCGGACCTGGCCAAGGCGGGCCTGTTCGGCGCTGTCCTGACGGACGCGTTCGACGGCCTGCTCTTGCGGGCGTTCAACCGGGTTGGGGTCGCTTTCAAGGAGATCACGGTGGATTCCCCCGGGTACGGCGAGGGAAAGGCGCTGCCCGTGCTGCGGGAGTGGGATGATCGCGCATTCCTGGACGCGCAGGATCACCGCTCGCGGGAGAACGACTTTGTACGGACGAGGCTCGCGGGGATGATCGACGAACGCTCCGCGATCCTGGTGGTGGGCCAGCGCCCGCAGTGGTCCGATCTCAACCGCGCGGTGGTCGACGTCTTGAAGGTTTTCCCGGCGCTCCCGGTCCTCTGGATCGAGGAACCTGTCGGGGCGGAGGATACGCCGGTCCTCGAGTGGATGGCGGAGCACCTGGGTGCGTTCACGCATGTGAAGGTGCCGTCGCTGCCGGAATACGTGGAGGGACTGGCGACCGCGCTCGGTGTGGAGAAGACGCCGCTGGTGGCGCCTCCGCCGGCCAAGGAGACGCTTTTTCAGCGGGTGATGAACACGTCCTTCGACGTGAAGCCGGTGCTCATCTTTGTCCCGGGGGTCGCGCTGCTGGGGGGCCTGCTCAACCAGCTCCCCAAGATGACCGTCGGCAAGGCGCTCAGCCTGCTCGCGTTCGCGGCGACGATCGCGGGCGCGATGAATTACCGGGAGAGGCGGGCCTATTTTCAGCAGGTGGATCCGGTGTTGGACCGGCTCGCCGCGGTGAAGAAGCAGCTCGATGGGAGCCGAGACATCCAGGGCTTGAACCAGGCGGACGCCCTGCTCAGCCAGGCGGAGGCAGCGCTGGCCAAGGTGAGCGTCCCCGCGAAATCGTCCTTCACCCTGGAGCTGCTCCGCGAGCGAATGATCGCCCACCGCGCCGGCGTCGAAGGTGATCTGCGCAAGGTTCGCGACAGGGAGCTCACCCCCCGGTTCTTCCTGCACCGACAGCGAGAGCGGATCGAGGCAGATCCGCTGCAAGAGGCCCTGGGATCCCACCCACCGCTCCTGGTGCACGAGGTGACCGCCGATGCCCTGGCGGCGGAGGCGGGGACGGATCCGAGGGGGATCTACTTCCAGGGGCGGCCGCTCTCGGACTACCGCGTGGCGAGGCGCCTGGACGCGCACCGTGGGGCGAGCCGCCTCGCCTTGCTCTCCCGGAGCGCTCTGCTGCTCCAGGTGACGCTGCGCAAGGAGATCCTGGAGGATACCAGGGCAGGTCGGATCGCCGTCGAGCTGGATCTTTCGAAGGGGGACGGGGCATCCCTGGAGAGCAAGGCGCTCGACGGCATCAAGGAGATCGCCGGCTACACGGGCGATCGGGCCGCGCTCTTCCGGCCGGACGGCGTCCGCGCGCTGTTCCAGGAGGGGAAGTGCTCCTTTTATTTCGTGCACCTGGACGGCGCGGGGGTCGCCGGGAGCATGAGCAAGATCGAGGCGCTCCTGGCCCAGTACCCCCGGTGCCGGGCGGTGATCTCCGTCTCCACGAGGAGCGGCGAGGTCCAGCTGAGCAAGGTCGCGCCGTCGTACAGGTTCCTCTCGGCGGCGGAGTACCCGTGGCCACAGGCGCTCGCGTACCTCCGCGAGCGTACCTCTCCGTCGTTCGCCGAGCGCGTCGTCGAGAACAACCTGCTGCGCTGGGGCCTCCCGGATCCTCTGGTCCTGTCGTCGCTGGTGGATCATTACCGGCTCCTGGGGTCCGCTCCCAGGAGCCTCGCCTCGATCTACGATCGCCTGCTCTCGGTGCTCCTGGCCCGGAGCGGGGGGCCCTCGGCGGACAGGCGAACCTTGCTGGGGTCGCTGGCCCACGAGCGGGTGAGGAAAGGAGGTCCGCTCGAGCGGAGGAGGGCGCTGGAGATCGCGGGGAAGGGGGACGCGGGGGCTGCGTTGGTGGATCGGCTCGTGGCCGACGGCGTGCTCCGCTCGCTGGGAGATGTGCAGGTCGACTTCGTGGACCAGAACGTCCTGACGCTCTGCGCGGCCACCTACGCGAGCGGTCTCCCGCAGGGCGAGCGCCTCTCTTTCCTGCTGAAGGGCGGCGACGATCTGCTCGCGTTCCACGCGGGGATCGACCCCAGGGCGAGCGAGCTGGCGGGGCAGCTGCTCGCGGATTATGGCGAGGTCGATGGGCTCCTGCGCAAGCGCGGCAGGCATCTCTCGCTGCTCAACCCCCGGCTTCCCCTGCTGAGGAAGGTCGCCTGGGTGGTGCAGAACGGCGAGGTAGACCCGGGCCACACGCGCCACCTGGAGTCGCTCCTGTTCGAGCTGACGAGGCACCAGGACGCCAGGGTTTCGTCGGAGGCTGTCCTGGCGCTCAGCACGCTCTCGACGCCCGCGGTCCGCCGCTGGGTGATCGACGGCATCGAGGGCGACGGCCCTCAGGATGGATTGCTCCTTCAGGTCGCCGCCCGGGCTCCGAGCGACATCTACGTCGGCCCGATCCGGGGCTGGTATCGCCGCCTGGGGACGGACGCAGACAGGAAGAAAGCTGGACGTTTCGAGGAAAAGGAAGGCGAATCGACGGGTCGTTTTGCCACCTCCGAGGCGGTGGCCAACGCTTTTTCCGCGCTGGCGCAGTCCGGGACGGCGGACTCGCTCCAGTTCCTGGAGGAAGAGGCCGCGTCCCCGGGGGAGCCACGGTTCCCGCCGGAACTGGTCCGGAGCTTCCGTCAGCATGCGGCCCGGGTGCTCCTGAGCAACGGGCACCACGAGCGCGTGCGCCCCCTGCTGCCGGGGATCGCGCGGGCCCCGGGCGAGTGGCTCGCCCTGCTGCCGGAGCTTTACGCCCTCGACGACGACGCCGTGGTGAAGGCGATGGCGGACATCCTCGGGGGGCCACCCGCGGAGGACGCCGCAGGCAAGAGCGCGAGGGAGTACGCCGCGTTCGTGCTCTCGCGGGTGGCTCGCGCGAGCGCCCTTCCGGCCCTCACGGCGCTCCTCCAGCGGAGGCGAGAGGGCCCCCCTGACGCGCTGCCTTACGCCGCGCTCTCGCTGGGGTACCGGGGAGATCCGGCGGATCTCCCCCTGGTGGCGGGGCTCATCGAGGACGTACGCAAGCGAAGGAAGGAGCGCCCGGTGGACAGCGACTACACGGCGACGCTGGATCGCGCGCTCGCGCTCTTCTCCAGCCCGGAGTCCTTCGCGCTCTTCGCCCGCCTCTACGACGACCCCGAGTGGTGGGGGAGCGGCCCGAAGAACCTCTCGGTCCTGCCCTACTTCAAGGGGGCCGGGGCGGAGCACTTCGTCCTTCGGCGGCTGCTCTGCGAGCGGACCTCTCCCCCCGAGGAGAGCGCGCTGGTGCAGGCGCTGGGGCGCATGAGGACCCCCGGCGCCAGGGAGGCGCTCGACGGGCTGCTCCGGGCCGCTGACGGCCTGGAGAACGCCAGGACGCTCGGCCAGATCTGCGGCGACGACGGGAGCAAGGCGAGGAGCGTGCTCGGCTCCTGGACGGCGGCCCGTCGACGCGGCATCTCGCTGGCACTCGTCCAGCTCCAGGATGAGCGCGACCTGCCTCGGCTTCTCCGGTGGGCCGCCGACCCTGACCAGGATGTGCGGCGCGCGGCGCTGGATGCCCTGGGCCGCGTGGGTGGTCCGGGGATCGTGGTCGCCAGGGAGGCGCTCGCAGAGAGCCTCGTGCGTAGCCCCGAGGATCGCTACCATGCGATCCGTTCGCTGGGGGCCCTCGGCGTCGCCGAGGGCGAGGGGCCGCTGCTGAGCCTGCTCGACGCGCCTGACGCCCGGACGGACTGGCTCGTCCCTGCGCTGGAGAAGACCGGGGGGTGGGCAGCTTTCTTGAAGCTCTACGCGGCGCAGGGCAAGGCCGTCGGCCCCGGCAGGGCGACCCCCGGCGCCATCGCCTCGGCGCTGTTCCGGATCGCCTCGCGGATGGTGGCGGAGCCGCTCCCGGTGGCTCGTTTTGCCGGCGTGATCCCCGGTTGACGGCGCCGAGGATCTCGTTCGCTGGAGGGTGAAACCTGGGCGCATGTGCTAGGGTGGCTGCCCTCATGGAACGAAAGACTCCCCGGGAATGGCTGGCCGCCGAAGGAAGGCTCAGCGACGACATCGTGGCGGTGAAGATCGGCAAGAAGCTCGTGGACCTGCACACGCCGGTCGACACGGCCCTGCTGACCGCCGACACGACCCCGGTGCGCGCCTCCGATCCGGAGGCCCTCGCGGTGATCCGCCACTCCGCTGCCCACGTCATGGCCGACGCGGTGCAGCGCCTCTTCCCCGGCACCAGGGTCACCATCGGCCCCGCCGTGGAGGACGGCTTCTACTACGACTTCCACCGCACCGACGGCGCCTTCTCCGAGCAGGACCTCGCCCGCATCGAGGGGGAGATGGCCGACATCATCCGGAAGAACACCCCCTTCCGCCGGGAGGTCGTGGGCCGCAACGACGCGCTGCGGATGTTCGAGGGGATGGGGGAGTCCTTCAAGTGCGAGATCATCCGGTCCATCCCGGAAGACGAGGAGATTTCCCTCTACCGCCACGGCGGCTCGAAGGAGTGGGTCGACGTGTGCGAGGGGCCGCACGTCCCCTCCACCGGCCATATCGGCGTGGTGAAGCTCACCAGCGTCGCCGGCGCCTACTGGCGCGGCGACGAGCGGAACCCGATGCTCCAGCGGGTCTACGGCACCGCCTTCCCGACGAAGGCGCAGCTCGACGAGCACCTGCGGCTGCTGGAGGAGGCCCGGGCCCGGGACCACCGCAAGCTGGGCAAGGAGCTGGACCTCTTCCTCTTCGACGAGGTGGCCCCCGCGATGCCCTTCTTCCTGCCGAAGGGGGCCTTCCTCTACAACCGCCTCGTCGACCACATGCGCTCGCTCTACGAGCGCGACGGCTACGACGAGGTGATCACCCCGCAGGCGTTCCACCCCAGGCTCTTTCGTGCGAGCGGGCACCTGGGCAACTACAACGAGAACATGTACCGCCTCTGGACGGAGGACGAGCTGGAGCCGGCCCCGGAGCGAGACGCCTTCTTGCTTGCCCGGGTCCGGGAGATGATGAACGAGCAGTCCTTCGCCCTCAAGCCGATGAACTGCCCGAGCCACTGCGTCCTCTTCGGCTCCCGGCGCCGCTCCTACCGGGAGCTGCCGATGCGGGTGGCCGACTTCGGGCGGCTCCACCGCTACGAGCGGGGCGGGGTGGTCCACGGGCTCTCGCGGGTGCGCTCCTTCGCCCAGGACGACGCCCACATCTTCTGCGCCCGGGAGCAGGTCGCCGTCGAGCTGGCGAGCTTCCTCCGGATGTTCTTCGAGGTGTACCGCACCTTCCGCTTCGAGCAGATCGACATCAAGCTGGCGACCCGCCCCGAGAAGCGCATCGGCTCCGACGAGCTTTGGGACTACGCCGAGGGGGCCCTGGAGGAGGGACTCAAGGCCGCGGGGCTCCCCTTCGAGATCACCCCCGGCGAGGGCGCCTTCTACGGGCCCAAGCTGGAGTTCCACGTCAAGGACGCGCTCAAGCGGAGCTGGCAGCTCGGCACCTTCCAGTTCGACCCCAACCTGCCGGAGCGCTTCGAGCTGAGCTACGTGGGGCAGGACGGCAAGGAGCACCGCCCGGTGATGCTCCACCGGGCGATCTTCGGCTCCATCGAGCGCTTTCTCTCGATCTACATCGAGCACTGCGGCGGTAATTTCCCCGCGTGGATCGCCCCCCGCCAGTGCATCATCCTCACCGTCAGCGAGAAGAGCAACGAGCATGCGCAGCGGGTCGTCGAGCGGCTCCGGGCCCGCGGGATCCGCGCCGACGCGGACCTGAGCGCCGACAAGCTGGGCGCCAAGATCCGCAACGCGCGGCTGATGCGCTACCCCTACCTGTGTGTCGTCGGCCCCAAGGAGGCGGAGAACGACGCGGTGGGGGTCCGCTCCCGGGAGCAGGGGGAGCTGGGCGCCATGAGCGTCGACGCCTTCATCGCTCGCCTCCAGGACGAGATCGCCGCGAGGAGCTGACCGCAGGGAGGCGTAAGGCGACGGCAGAAAGCAGGGGGCGGACCAGGGGGCGCCGGAGGAAGAGGTCCCGCAGACGCCGGTCGCGGATGCGCGCGGCGGTGGTCCGGAGGTGCTGGGCGACGCGGGCGCGGGCGTCGGGGGCGCCGGGGGCGGAGGCGCGGGTCAGGGCCTCGCAGGCCAGGGCCCGGATCTCGACGCCGTACTCGCTGGGGATGGTGTCGACCGCGCCCAGCGCGGTGGAGGCCAGCAGGACGCCGGTGTGGGGCTCCCCGGCCTCCACCCGGGAGAGGGCCTCGATGCTGGTGGCGTAGAGGTGAAAGGAGGCGAGGGCCTGGCTCTCGGCCTCCTGCCGCGCCTCGAAGGCGCAGGAGATGGCCGAGGTCGGGTCGTTGTGGGCGCGGGCGATGAGGGCCCGGACGATCTTCTCATGGACGGCGTCGTAGCCGTTGTGGGTCATGGCGCTGAGGGCGGCGGCCTTGGTGCAGAAGCCGTGCGCGGCGTCCGAGTCGCCGTGGTCGAGGATCACCTCGGCGGAGACCAGCAGCGTGTCGGCGAAGGAGTCCTGGTCGCCGAACCGCTCGTGGGTCTCCCGCGCCCGGACCAGGTAGGCCATCGCCCGGGGGAGGTCCCCCATGCGGGCGTAGGCCATGCCGATGTTGGTGAGGGTCTTGGCGATCTGGAAGCGGCTCCCCACGGAGAGGTCCAGGTTGACCGCCTCCAGGGCCAGGGCGATGGCGTCCTCCCAGCGCTCGGAGACCAGCATGGCCATAGCGAGGGAATTGCGGGCGCGGGCCTCCATGCGCCGGGCGCCGCAGCCCCGGCACAGGGCGATGGCCTCCGCGTAGGCCTCGATGGCCTCGCCCACGCGGCCGATGCGGCGCAGGATGGCGCCCCGGGCCCGGAGCGCGTCGGCCCGGCTCCTGGGGGAGATC
>CAZSDX010000303.1:0-8615 GCA_964605685.1 uncultured Polyangiaceae bacterium | reverse complement strand
TGAACGCCGGGGCTTCCGTGGCTTGCTCACGTACAGAAAGGATTCACCGGTGAACGGGTGCCGGCTTCAGGGCTCTGACCTGCGCCGCCGGAGCCTGGCGAGGGCGACGGCCTGCCAGCCGACCCACAGCACCAGCGCCACGGTCACCGCGGGCCAGAGCAGGAAGAACATCGCCGCGTTGGCGTCCCGGTAGGTCACGCCGAGCAGCCGGGCGGCATGCAGCAGGAAGTCGACGCAGGCGGCGTAGAGCGCGATCCCCAGCCGTGTCATCCTCGCGGACCGCCTTCCTCGCGGGGCGCCCGCAGTTCCCGCAGGGCGGCGCGCTGGCGCAGGCCGAGCAGCAGCAGCGCGTACATCGCGCCGGGCCAGAGCACGCAGAAGACCAGCAAGTTGGCCGCGCCGTAGCCGAGGCGCTCGTCATGTGAAGCCGCGCGCCCGGCGGCCTGGAGGGCCCGGATCGTGGCGCCGTAGAGCCCCTCGTCCCCGGCGAGCGCCAGGGGGAGGCGCGGGCGGTGGCGGCAGCCGTGGTTGTGGCAGGCCCAGGTGCAACGCTCGCGTACGAAGGGCTCCCGGGGGATGGCGCCGCGGGCGAGGGGAGCAGGCTCCCCGGTCTGGTTCACCGCGAGCAGCAGCAGCCACGGGAGGAGGGGGAGCCCGTAGGTGAGCACACAACGGAGCGGCCTCATTTCCCCGAGGCGTAGCACGGCGGCGGAGCGGATAGCGGATTTCGTGGGAATTATCGCCGCTAACTAGAGCGGCTTTCAAGGGAGTCCGGGAGCCGGGGTGAACCCCGGCTGCCCAGACGAACTCGCAAACCGCTCTCACGGAATGAGTGCCGTCAAACGCGGCCAGATACCCCCGGGGGGCTCAGCGAGGGCCCCAGACCTCGCGCTGCGCCTCGTTGAGCGCCCGGTGGATCTCGCCTGGAGGGGCCCCGCCGATCTTGCGCCATACCTCGCGCCCTTCCGCATCGAGGACGATCACGCTGGGGACCGCCCCGAGCCCCTCGAAGACCCCGCGGCCAGCGATGGCGTCCGCGTCGCCCATCGCCGAGGGGAAGGGCAGATCCGCGCTGTCGCGGAAGACGCGGACCAGCGGGCGGTTCTCGATGGGTTCGAGGAAGACCGCAGCGGCGTTGATCCGGGGAGTATGCTCCAGGAACACTTTCCTGGCGAAGCGCGCCTGGATCAGCGAGTCGTTGCCGTAGGTCGCCAGGAAGACCAGGAAGCTGGCGCGACCCTGGAGCGCCTCGTGGGAGACCGGGCGCTCATCCAGGGACTCGAAGGAAAACTCCAGCGCCGTCCCCCGGGGCAGGGCCGGGGGAGGAGGCTTGGCGGCAGGCTTCGGGGGAGGCGAGCAGCCTGCCCAGGCCAGCGGGGCGAGGAGGAGAGCGCGGCGGTTCAACGGACCTGGGTCAATTCAACCCCAGTCGCATCCAGCTCGATCTTGGCGATCTTGCCGGTCTGGGCCTCGGCCTCCTGCTCGCAGTGGCCCTTGTCGACCTGGGGCATGACGCGGGCCTGGACGACGGCGTGCTGGCCGGCGGCGTCGCGGGGGACGAAGAAGCGGTGGTTCCCGAGCTTGATGTGGGCCATGGACTGGTCGTCGCCGATCTCGAGCCAGCATCCCTTGGATTTGCAGACGGCGGTGACGCGGCCCTCGGTGCGGATGGTCTTGTCAGCGTAGCGAGCGGGGGCCTGGAGGAGGGTGGCGAGGGGGACGAGTTCGACGTCCTGGGAGACGCCCTCGCCGTAGACCTTCTTTTCGGCAGCGGGGGTCGTCTGGGCGGCGGGGGCCTGGGCGGCGGGGGCCTGGGCGGGGTCTGGAGAGGGGCGAGAGGTCTCGCAGCCGGCGAGGGCGGCGAGGGTGGCGAGGAGGAGGGAGAGGAGCGAGCGCATGGGAAACCGTCTCCGGGTTTATCGCTGCAAAAGGGACTCGTCAAAGGGCGCGGGTGGAACTAGCGTGGCGCCCCCGTGACGTATCGAACCAAGACCCGCTCCGCGGGAGCCTGCTGGCTGGCCGCGTTTTTTGCTCTGGGTGCCGTGTTTGTGGGGGAGCGCTCCGCCTCGGCGATGGGGGTAGACATGGGCATCGAGGGAGGGACCGGGACCCGGTCGAATTCCTCGTGGGGCCCCTTCGTGGGGGCGCACCTGGAGTTCCGCCCGATCGCCGGGCTACGGGTGGGGGGCTACTTCAGCGACACCTTCGTGAACCCGGAGAACGGGCGCACCGCGCGGTCGTACACCTCCCACACGAGCGTGGGGGGGCGCCTGCGGTACCTGCACCAGGTGCTCCCCAAGCTGGGGGTCTTCGCCAGCGCGGGGCTGGGTTACGTGTTCTCCGATTACCCCGGCGTCGAGGCGGCGCCTCAGGGGATCGTCAACCCCACGGTGAGCCAGCAGCTAGGCAAGATCGACGTGCGCAACGGCAGCTTCCTGGAGGCGCCCATCGGTGCGGGAGTGGCCTACACCGCCTTCGCGCACACCAACCTGTCGCTCTCGCTCACCTGGCGTCCGGGCTTCTCCTTCAAGGGAGCGGCCTACGAGGGGGAGGGCTCCTACGCCCGGCCGACCCAGGGGTTCTCCGGCTCCCTGGGGCTGAGTTTCTTCTTCTTATTATCCGGTGCTACCGCCCTACCAGCTCGAGCTCGGGCCCGACGTGGCGTACGTCCAGCGGCTCAGCGCGTCCCCGACCGAGGGGGTGAGCAGCCGCTCGGCGCTGGCCCCGGGGCTGCTGGGGCGGGCGACGCTCATGCCGTGGCTGGCGGTGGGGTTCCGCTACAACCGGAGCTTCCATACGCTCGACCTCAGCTCGGGGGCCCTGAGGACGAGCGCGCCGGTGCTGGAGGCGGCGTCGGACCTCCAGGTGACGACGCTGCAAGGGTCGCTGCAGCCGACCTGGCAGGCGAGGCCGACGCTGCGGTTGTACGCGTCGCTGGGGCTGGGGTGGGGGAGCGTGATCGCGCCGGCGATCCGGCTGCAGGGGACGACGCCGTCGACGATCCGGCAGCGGAGGGGGGTGTTCGTCGAGGTGCCGCTGGGGCTAGGGGTGACCTGGTGGGCGCTGCCGAGGTGGCTCTCGGTGACCTACGAGGCGAGCTACGCGCCGGCCTCTGGTTCCAGCGGCGACGCCTACACGCCGGACACCTACGTGAACCCGTCGGGACAGAACGCGACGGCGGGGCCGATGCCGTCGTTCCTGGGGAGCGCGTACCACCATTTCGCTATCGCCTTGACCATCTAGATCAGGCACAACAGGGGGGATGCGACACGCTCCACGGGCCACGTTGGGGGGAAAACGACCCGGACCGAGGGGACCAGCGCCCCTGGTGTGGCTGTTGTTTTTGTTGCTCGGTGCGACAGGGACGGCGGCCCGGGCCGCCGATCCGGATCCTCCCGCCTCGTCCTCGGCGTCGGCGGGGGCGTCCTCTCCATCCTCTCCCTCGGCGTCGGCGTCGGCGCCTGGGGTGTCGTCTTCGACATCACCTCGCCCGGCCCTGTCGTCGGCGGTGGTGAAGTTGAGGGATCGGCGGATCTTCGAGATCCGTGCGTCCCGGGGGGAGGCGAGCCCGGAGGAGCGGGCGAAGAAGGCGGCGAAGGCGCTGGAGCCGCTGATCGAGGCGAAGGAGGACCCGGAGGTCCGGGTGGTCGAGGACGGGGACGTGGCGGTGGTGTTTGCGGGGCAGACGCCGGTGATCCAGCTCACCCTGGAGGACGCGAAGGCGGCGGGGGACACGTCGTTGAAGGTGCATGCGGCGGCGGTGGCGTCGCGGGTGAAGGAGGGGCTGGGGGCGGAGCGGCAGCGGCACCGTGCGGCGCAGGGAGTGTTTGCGGTCTCGCTGCTGGTGTTCTCGGGGCTGGTTGTTTTCCTGCTGTTCCGCAAGCTGGACGAGCTGGCGGACCGGCTGAGGGAGCGACTCCAGGGGCAGCAAGGGGACGGGCTGCGCTTCCGCCTCGGGGGGGTGGATCTGCTGTCTCCGAGGGTGCTGCAGGGGACGCTGCACGTCTCGCTGAGCGCAGGGCGCGTGCTGGTGAGGGTGGCCTTGGCCTACGGGTGGTTGCTCTTCGCGCTCTCGCAGTTCGACGCCACGAAGGGGTACACGGACCGGCTGACGGGGGCGCTGGTGGCGCCGCTGTCGGAGCTGGTCAAGCGTCTTGTGTCGACGGCGCCGCTGGTTGTTGTGCTGCTGGTGGTGATCTTTGTTCTGCTGGTCTTCCTGCGGTTTTTGCGGGTGCTTTTCCAGGGGTACGCGGAGGGGACGAACCAGTCCCAGTGGGTACCCTCGGAGCTCGCGTCGTCGAGCGGGACGCTGGCGCAGATCGGGGTGGTGGTCCTGGCGCTGGTGGTGATCCTGCCGCTGGTGACGGGGAACGACCAGGGGACGGCGGGGAGGTTTGGTCTGGTGGCGCTGGTGGCGCTGGGGCTCGGGTTGACGCCGGTGATCGCCGCGTCGACGGTGGGAGTGCTGCAAATTTTTGGCCGCCGCCTCGGCCTGGGGGATCAGGTGCGCCTGGGGCAACACGAGGGGAAGGTGGTGGAGATCAACCTGCTGGAGACGCACCTGGAGCGAGCCCCCGGGGAGATCACCCGGGTGCCCCACCTGCTGGGGCTGGTCCATGCGACCCGGGTACGGAAGCGTGCGGGCGTGGAGGTGATGATCAGCGTGGCGTCGGGGGAGGATCCCCGGCGGGCCCAGGAGGCGCTCAAAGAGGCTGCCAGCGAGGTGGGGGAGGTGTTTGTGGAGTTGGAGCGCTTCGACCAGGACGGGTCGCTGTTCCGGGTGAGTGTGGAGGGATCGACGACCCGAGGAGAGCTTCTGCTGAGGCTGGCGACGGCGCTGCACAGGCGCCAGATCAAGCTGGGTCGTTTGCAGAGCAGGGAGGAGCCGTGACATCCATCGGGCACCTCCTGGGGTTGCTGCTGCTGGCGTACCTGGGGACGTTTCTGGTCGGGACGAGGACGATCCGAGGATTTGGCCTGTCGTCGAGCGTGGAGTACGTGGTGCTGGGGTTCTTCCTCGGTCCGGTCCTCGGGATTCTGGATCAGGAGTCCATCACCACCTTCGACCCGCTGACCCACATGGCGGTGGGCTGGCTGGCGCTGCTGGTGGGGCTGGACTACGGGCACATCGAGGGGATCCGGGTGAGGCTCCGGAGCGGCGCTGCCGGGAGCGCCATCGCGCTGACCACCTTCGGGCTGATCTTCGGGCTGCTCTGGTTCGCGCTGCCGGCGCTCACGCCGCTCCCAGATCAGGAGCGCTCGGTGCTGGCGGCGGGGGTGGCGATCGCCTGCACCGAGACGACGCGCCACGCGGTGCGCTGGGTGATGGAGCGCTACCAGGCGAGCGGCCCCCTGTCCCGGCTCCTGGGGGAGATGGCGGACGTGGAGGACATGATCCCGATCCTCGCTTGCGCCTGGATCTTCGCCTTCAACCCGGCGCCGGATGCTCCGCTCCCGCCCCTGGTCTCGGGGCTGGTCAGCCTGGGGCTGGGCGTGGGCCTCGGGCTGATCACGGCGGCGCTTCTTGGGCGGGAATTTCGCCTGGACGAGAGCTGGCGTCTGCTGCTCGGGGCCTCGCTGCTCACCATCGGCCTGTCGGTGCAGGCGAAGATGTCGCCGCTGACGACGATGTTCGCCATGGGAGCCACCCTGTCCATCTCCTCGCAGCACCGGATGGAGATCGTCGCCATGACGGCGCCCACCGAGCGGGCCGTGCTGCTGCCTGCCCTGCTGGTGGCCGGGGCGCGCCTGGATCTGACCACCAACCGGGTGGTCCCGTTGATCGCGTTGCTGGCGGTGCTCGGGCGCCTGGCGGCCAAGTTTCTCTGCGGGGTGAGCCTCCGGGCGCTCGCCCCCGAGGCTCGCGCTACCCAGCCCTGGATGGGGCTGAGCCTTGTATCCGCGGGCGGGCTGGCGATGAGCATCGGCCTGGCCTTCGACCTGCGCTTCCCGGGGCTCCTCGGGGACGCGGTGCTGGCCAGCGCGGCAGCGGCGACGCTGCTGGGGGAGTTCATCGGGCCACCGTCCCTCCGGGCGACCCTGCTCCGCTGCGGGGAGATCTCCGGCGCCACCACGACCCCGCCGCCGATCGGGAGGATCTCGTGAGCGGCGGGCACGGCGCGAAGCCCCAGACCTCCCACGCCGTGATGGCCGTGGCGCTGCTTTTGCTGCTGGGGTTGATGTGGCTCACCTCCCGAGGGCACCACGCCCACGGGCGAGACGTACTGCTGGCGGCCTTCGGCTTCATGCTCCTGGCGAGCACCCTGGTCGGCGAGCTGATGGAGGCGCTCAAGCTCCCGCACCTCACGGCCTACCTCATCACGGGGGTGCTGGCGGGGCCCCACGTGCTTGGCCTCGTGGATCACCACGCGGTCGAGGACATGAACTTCATCAACTCGCTCGCGCTGGCGCTGATCGCGCTGGCCGGGGGGGCCGCGCTCCGGCTGGACGTGCTGCGACAGGAGTTCCGCAGCATCGCTGTGGCCACGCTGGTCCAGAGTACCTTCGGCCTCGTCCTCATGGCGGGATCCTTTTACCTCGCCCGCCCCCTGATGCCCTTCGTGGCCGGCCTGGACAGCAAGGGGTTGCTGGGGTTGGCGCTCGTGTGGGGCGCGCTCGCCTTGAGCCGGAGCCCATCGGCGACCCTCGCCATCATCTCCCAGACCCGGGCGCAGGGGCCGATGACCAACAACGCCCTGGCCTTCATCATGATCTCCAACGTGGTGGTCACGGTGATCTTTGCGGCGATCTTGATGGTAGCGAAGCCGATGATCGATCCATCGATCCCGCTGTCGGCGCAGGCCCTCGAGACCCTGGGGCACCAGCTCCTCGGGAGCGTGTCCGTCGGCACCACGATGGGGCTGCTACTGGCGGCTTACATGCGGCTGGTGGGTGCGCAGATGCAGCTCGTTTTGGTGGCGCTCGGGTTCGTCGTCTGGGAGGCGCTTCGGTACCTCAGCTTCGACGCCATGCTGGCCTTCCTTGTGGCGGGCTTCGTGGTCCAGAACCTCTCGCGGCAAGGGGAGCGGTTCTCCCGGGCCATCGAGCGACTGAGCAGCATCGTCTTCGTCATCTTCTTCACCACCACCGGGGCGCACCTCGATCTGCCGCTGCTGGGGCAGCTCTGGCAGGTCTCGCTGGTACTGGTGGTCGCGCGCGCGCTGGTCTCCTTCCTGGGAGCCCGGATCGCCAGCCGGATCGTCGCGGACACCCCGGCGGTCCGCGACTGGGGCTGGACCTCGCTGGTCGCCCAGGCGGGCCTTACCTTTGGCCTCGTAGTCTTCGTCGAGCGAGCGTTCCCGGAGTTCGCGACCCAGCTACGGGCGCTCGTGGTCGCCACTGTAACCCTCAACGAGGCGGTGGGCCCGGTGCTCTTCAAGCTGGGCCTGGACCGCGCCGGCGAGACCTCCCAGAGCCCGGAGCCCACCCGCGCCGCGGGGTGATCTTCCGCCGGCGGTGGGTGATCTTCAGTTGACGATCACCGGGCGGGTCTCGCAGCCGAAGAGCACGTCGATCTTCCCCTGGGCGTCCGCCTGGATCTTGGTGCAGGTCGACGGGCAGGCGATCACCGTCGTCGGGTTCACCGGGTCGTCGTAGTACCAGCCGCCGGCCTGAGTACACTTGTCCGCGGAGCCCGCGAACAGGATGTCCTCCTCCGCGCCGCCACCGCTGGTGTACTTCACGTTCACCAGCCCCGCGTCGAACTTCTCGCCGGGCGGCGGCGGCGGGATCTTCCAGGCGCAGTCCAGCTTCGCCGCCGCCTGCACGCCCTTGGCCAGGTCGTTGAAGATCGGCTGGAACTGCTGCTTGCACAGGTCCCCCTTCACCCCGTTGGTCTGGTTGACGACCTCGTCCCACACCTTGCCGATGGCGGCCGCCGCCGGGCACTTGGTGAAGCAGTAGATCCCGGACATCTTGAAGCCGGTGAGGATCGCCGGGTCCAGCGCGGTGAAGTCTTGGATGAACTTGGCCGCCGACCCCTTCTCTCCATCCGGGAAGTTCTCCGGCGCGTAGACCCCCGAGCGGGCGTCGTCGTCGGTCACCGCCACCAGGAACTTCACCGAGTCCGGTCGAAGCGCGTCCTTCCACAGGGAGTAGCTGCTGACGATCTTCTCCAGCCCGTCGGTGCTCCCGATGGTCACGTTGGGGTGCCAGTAGGTCGGCGGGTTGTGATCCTCGGGGCACTTGCCGCTGCCCAGCGGGGCCGGCAGGCACATCCCGTCCGGCGGGATGAGGCCGGTGCAGTTCCAGAACGGATCGGAGCAGTTGAAATGCTCGGCCACCAGCACCACCCGCACGTCGATCCCCACCGACAGGATGCCCTTGGCGAAGTTGTTCATGTTCTGCTGAACGAAGCCCATCTCCTCGCTCATGCTGCCGGAGGTGTCCACCACCCAGATGATGTCCGCCGGCAGCACCTTGGCGTCCGCCTTCTGGGCCACCGCCGCGCAGGTCGGCGCCCCGCCGCTTCCGGAGCCGCTGTTGCCGCCGGTGACGACCACGCTGCCACCGCCGCCGAAGGTGTCGGTCCCCGCCGCCCCGCCCTCCCGCCGCTAGGCAAAAAGCGTATCAGCGATTTTCCTAAATTTTCATTAGATCGGAAGAGCGTCGTGTAG
>CAZSDX010000302.1:0-8617 GCA_964605685.1 uncultured Polyangiaceae bacterium | reverse complement strand
CCGCCCCTCGCCCACGCCTGCGGCGCGGGGCCCTCGGGGCTCGCCACGGTAGGGAGGTTCCGTGTACGCTGCTTTGCCTCCTTCGCGTCTGCGTCCCCGTGCTCGTACCCGTGCCCGTGCTCGTACCCGTAACGGATCCGGCATCGTATTCAACCTTCGTCCTCGTCGGGCGTCCCGAGCCCGTAATGCTTCATCCGGCGCCACAGCGTCACCCGGCTCAGTCCCAGGATCTTCGCCGCCCGCTCTCGGTTGCCGCCGGTGCGCTCCAGGACCTCCTGGATCCGCTGCTTCTCCGCGGGCTGACTCGCGTCCGGCGAAGGGGGGTTCACCCAGACCCTCTCCAGGGAGAGCCCTTGCTCGAACAGCTCCGGGGGCAGGTCGCTCGCCTGGAGTGTGGGCCCCTCGCCGATGGCGTAGGCGTAGGCCAGGACGTTGCGGAGCTCCCGGATGTTGCCGGGCCAGTCGTGGCGCTCCAGCACCGCCAGGGCAGCGGGGGCGATGGTGGAGATCTTCCGGGGCCAGGAGGTGTTCATCTCGGCGCAGATCCGGTCGCAGAGCAGGGGGAGGTCTGCCTTGCGCTCCCGAAGCGGGGGCAAGAAGAGCGGGATGACCCGGAGCCGGTACATGAGGTCCGCCCGGAAGCGCCCCTCCTCGACCTCGCGCCGCAACGCCCGGTGGGTGGCGGACACGATCCGCAGGTCCACGGGGATGGGCTCCCGGGCGCCCACGGGGATCACGGTGCGGGTCTCGATCACCCGGAGCAGCTTGGCCTGGAGTTCCAGCGGCAGCTCGGCCACTTCATCCAGGAACAGCGTGCCCCGGTGGGCCAGCTGCATGTGCCCCGGCGTATCCTTGTGGGCGCCGGTGAAGGCGCCCTTGACGTGACCAAAAAGCTCGCTCTCCAGGAGGTTCCCCGGCAGCGCCGCGCAGTTGATCGCCCGGAAAGGGCCCTCACGCCGGGGCGACAGATCGTGGACGGCGCGGGCCACCAGTTCCTTGCCGGTCCCGGTCTCGCCGCGCACCAGCACGGTGACGTCCGCCGCGGCGATGCGCCGCAGCACCCGGAACAGCTCCTTCATGCGGGGTTCCTGGGTCCACATGCCCTGGAACAGCTCCGGCTGGCTCCCGCCGCCGACGCTCTCCTCCAGCAGCAGCAGCCACCCCCGGGAGCCGTCCAGGCGTGGCAGCGGCGCCGAGCGCACCTTCACCATGCGGGTCTCCTCCGGGCCCACGGGCCTGGGGATCACCGCCTGGATGGGCTTGCCGGCGGCCAGCGCGTCCGCCAGGGGCCGCTTCGAGGCGTCCCCGCAGAGCAGCCGGGGGGCGGAGGCGCCCAGCGGCACCTCGAAGCCCAGCAGCCGGTGGGCCCCGGGGGTCACCACCCGCACCTTCAGGTCTGCGTCCAGCACCAGCGCTGCTCCGGTCAGGAACTCGATGGCCTCTCCGGGGAGCGTGTCCTCGCCTGCTTCGTGTCGCTTGCTCACCTTACCTCGCCCGCCACCTTAGCCGCAGGCTCCTCGGTCGACCATGGCCGGCTCGGCTCGGGGGAGCTGTGGCTGCTGGTTCCTCCCCGGAAACGGTGGGGAACGCCGAGGGCTGACGCCGCCCTCGGGCTCCGGCGGCAGGGGCTCACCCCACCCCTGCACCCGGGGGCTTCGCCTCCTTCGCGTCCGCGTCCCCGTGCTCGTGATCGGTCGCTGGACCCCCCACAGCGCGTCTCTTGGAGGAGCCTTCCCCCTGTGCTACCGCTGCCACGAGTTGCCGCTGGACGAGGCGCTGATCCCGTTTCTGGTGACGCGGCGAGGGCGTCTGCTGGTGGATTTTTGCGCGTGGGCGTTGCAGAGGCGTCCTGTGGCGTGGGTATGGCGCATGTTACAGTACGTGCCGATGACGCAGGTGCAGTGAGAAGAGTTGCTGAGGTACTTCCCGCCGACGGATGACCCTGAGGTTCTGGAGAACCGGCAGCAGATCCTGCAAGGATTGGTCAAAGTGTTCCCCAAGCTCCGCGATCAACTGATCGCTGAGGCCAAAGACGAAGGGGAGAAGCGAGGCCTGGACAAGGGCAAGAAGCTGGGGCTCGACGAGGGCAAGAGGGCCGGCAAGGTGGAGGAGGCCCGCAAGGCAGTGGAGCGGGTGCTGCGGCGCCGGGGGCTGGCGGTCAGCGAGGAACAGGTGGTGCGGCTCACCGCCTGCAACGACCTCGATACGCTGGAGCGATGGCTCGACCTCGCCGTCACCGCTGCGACCACCGACGAGGTCTTCGGCTGACCTGGACGCGGGGTGGGTCGTGGTCCAAGGCCCATCCTTGCTCACCTTACCTCGCCTGTCACGGTAGCCGCACAAGTGCTAGCGCGGGGGATCTTCTGCCCCGGAGCGGACGACGGTGAAGCGGTCCTTGAGGCGGAGGAACGGTTTTTCCAGGAAGCGGTAGGAGAGGGCGGAGGCGCCAAGCACCAGGGCCAGCGTGGCGGCGTAGAGCAGCCCGTTGACCGCGAGGGGCGGAGCGCCGGGGGGGAGCAGCGCCGCAGTGGCCTTGCCTGCGGGGGTGATGCAGAGCAAGTGGACCATGTAGATCCCGTAGGAGATCTTCCCGAGGTACATCATCGCGGGGGTCTCCAGCAGGCGGAAAGGCCCCGCCTCGCGGGGGCCGTGGGCCAGGCAGGTGACTAGCAGGCCAAAGCCGAAGGCCTGAGGCAAGTGCCCCACGAAGGGCAAGCTGGCGTCGAAGGAGAAGAAGAGGCAGGCGAGCACCAGGGCCAAGAGGGAGGCGGCGCGGGTGCGGAGGAAGGCCGCCCGCCCCTCGAAGGCCAGGGCGGCGAACAGGGCGCCCACCGCCATGCACTCGTAGCGCGAGTAGAGGAAGAAGCGAGAAGCCAGCTCCACGAGGAAGCGCGGGCGGGGGCCGAGGGGAGCGAAGGCGCGGAGCAACTCGACGCCTCCCCGGGCGATGGCCACCGCGACGATGACGGCGGTCGCCACCGCGACCACGCTCCTGGCCCGGCGGACCACGAAGGGCCAGGCTACGTAGAACTGCTCCTCGATGCCGATGGACCAGGACTGGGAGGCGTAAGGGATCGGCGCGAAGGCGATCAGGGCGAGGTTGGGCTGGAAGACGAGGAACAGGAGGAGCTTGAGCAGGAAGTGCCGGCCCAGGTGCTCGGTCTGCCCCGGGACGTCGAAGAACGTGAGCCGAGGGACGAGGAAGAAGCCGAGGATCAGGATCAGGAAGTAGAGGGGCCAGATGCGGAGGGCCCGGCGGATCAGGAACTTCTTGATGTCGATGGTCCCTGCGCTCTGCCGCTCGACCAGCAGCAGGAACGTGATCAGGTACCCGCTCAGCACGAAGAACAGGCTCACCCCCGTCTGCCCGAGGAACGACAGCCCGGGGAGCGCCTGCGCCCCGAAGCCGAAGTGCTCCTTCTTGGACTCCAGGTGCGCCACCACCACCGCTAGCGCCGCCACGCTCCGGAGCCCGTCGAGCCGGGGGAAATGGATACGCTCGTGGCCCCTGTTGGAGCCGTCACCCATCGAGGAGTTCTGCACGCAAGCCGAAGGTACTACAGCGTCCCCGGAAGGGCTTGTTCTTCCTCTTGCTTGCGTTTACACCCCGCGGGTCGCAGAAAGGTTCTCCCTCCATGGCGGCACGCCAGCACCTCACCAACGTCGTCCTGCTCGCCGCGCTCTCGGCCACCGCGGCCTACCTCGTCTTCACCCGGGACGCCCCGACCACGAAGGAGACCGAGGCCAGGGAGCACAACGTGCTCCGGGTGTTCCGCAGGGACGCGGTGACGGAGCTCGGCTTCGAGCGCGATGGCGTCTCGTTCCGGCTGTCGAGGGCGGCGAGCGGCCCGGACGCGGGCCCCGACGACCGGGGCTGGATGCTCACCTGGAACGGCAAGACACAGCGGGCCGACTCCTTCGCCGTGGACCGGGCGCTATCCAACCTGGAGCACGCCTATTACGAGCGCACCATCAAGCCGGAAGAGGTCAACCGGGCCCAGTTCGGCCTGGAACCGCCGAGGTTCCGGGTGACGCTGGTCATGGGGACCCTCCGGAGCACCTTCTCCATCGGCGGCGCGGCGCCCCGGCCCGAGGGGGCCGTGTACGTGGACGATAACGGGGCGGTGCGGGTGGTCAAGCGCTCCTCCTTCGAGGCCCTGGACGTGGCGCCCGAGGCTTTTCTTTCGCGCAACCTCGTCCCCTACCTCTCCACCGAGCTACGGCAGCTCACCCTGCGCCACGAGGGCGGCGAGGTATCGCTGGAGAAGCTGGCCGGGCTGAGCTGGAAGGTCGCCTCGGGGGAGCTGGCCGGAGCGAGGGCTGACCGCTTCGTCTTCGACCGGATCCTCGCCGCCTTCGCCGACCTCAAGGCGGACCACTTCCTCCCGGAAGAGGAGGCCAAAAAGGCCCAGCAGCAGGGCCAGCCGGTCTCCGTGACCATGATCCCGGCGGATGGAGCGAGGCCCCAGGGTGTGTTCTCCGTGGGGGGGCCCTGTCCCGGCCACCCGGACGAGGTGGTGGTGATCCGGTCTGCTCCCACGACCCTGGCCGCCTGCTCGGGGCGCGGCGCCCTCGACGCGCTCCAGCGCACCGCCGAGCAGCTCGCCGACCCTCGCGTGTTCTCCCTGCGCGACGACGAGATCGAGGAGATCGCCATGGAGCAAGGCGACAAGAAGCTGGACCTCGCCCGCAAGGACCGCGCCTGGAAGCAGCGCGCCCCGGTCGAGGCCGATGTCGCCGCCGACCAGGCCCGGACCCTGGTCAAGGCCCTCGGGATGACCCGCGGCGACCAGCTCCGCAAGAAGGCCCCGGAGGGCTTTGCGCCGGTCGCACGGGTGACCGTGCGAGGCCCCCGGGAGAACGAGGAGGCTCGGCCCCCGGAGACCGTGGAGCTGAGCAAACCCGGGGCGGACGGCTCCGTGATCGTGCGTCGTCAGCAGGACGGGTTCTTCCTGACCCTGAACCGGGACCAGGCCCGCCCGTTCTTCCCCCGGAGCACCGCGCTCCGGTCGACGAAGCTGATCGAGCAGTCCATCGACCAGGCGAGGTCGATCCGGATCTGGCAGAACGGCGAGGCGCTCCAGCAGATGAGCCGCAAGGCCGGCGGCGCCTGGACCCTGGAGCTACCCAGAGGGTACAAGGTGGACATCGGCGTGGTGGCCGACCTCACCGAGAACCTGCTGCACCTGTCCGCGGAGCAGTGGGCGGCGGACGAGGACGACGGCTCCTTCGGCCTGGCCCGGCCCCGGTTCAAGGCGGAGGTGGTGGTCGACGAGGGCGACGCGGGGACGAAGACCTACACGCTGCTCCTGGGGGAGGTCGGGCCCGCGGGGGTGTACGGGCGGCTGGAGGGGGTGGACGGCGTCTTCGTGGTCCCTCGGGCGCTGGAGGGCACCCTGGCCTCGCTGGCGGTGGATCTCTCCGCCTTCCTGATCCCCCTGGAGGACACGGAGCGCCTGACCTTCAAGCGCCCCGAGGGGACGACCTCCTTCGAGGTGAAGGCGGGGAAGCTCCAGCCGCCGGCCGGGTCCAACCTGCCGCCGTCGCGCCTGGCGACCCTGGAGGACGGGCTGAAGGATCTCCGGGCCCAGCGGGTCGTCCACCTCGGCGCCGCCCGCAAGGAGGAGGGCCTCGACGCTCCCGCGCTGGAGCTGGTGGCCCGCGTCGTCCAGGACGGCAAGGCGCGGGAGGTGAAGCTGCGCTTCGGGGCGAGCGACGTGCTCCAGGGGGCAAGTATCTTCTACGGGCGATCCGGGGAGGTGGACGCGACCTACGCGATCCCGGCGGCGCGGGTCCGGGCGCTGCTGGGCGCGCTGCCGTGACTCAGGGGACGAAGACGTGGAAGGTGCCGCCGTGGGGCTCGTAGGGCGCGGCGTCGATCCGGAAGGGCTCGTCCAGGCTCACCTCGCCGTTGCTCACCCCGACGATCAGCAGGCCGGCGGCGCCCTCCAGCTCCTCGACGACGGCGGTGGCCTCGAAGTCGCCGCGGCGGTGGGGCGCCACCACCCGGGAGATCTCCTGGCCATCGCTGGCCACCCGCACCAGCGCCCACCGCATCGTTACTGGGTGCTCCCAGACCGCGCGGAACCCTAGCTTCGCCGGCGCCGGAGCCTCGCCCAGATCGACCCAGCCGTACACCATGCCGGTGGGATCCAGCGGGGAGAAGGCCAGGCGTCGGGGCAGCGTCCGGTGAGGCCACGATGCCTCGAAGCGCACCCGCCCCACCCCGCCTAGCCAGGCCGCCTCGGGGAAATGAACGCCCGCGTCGCGTTCCCCCAGGAACGCCCGCGCCACCGCCAGATCCAGGAGCATGGCGTCCCGGGTGGTCTTTCGGGTCACCGCGAGCCGGCTCAGTACCCCCATCAGATCCGGAAAGTTCAGCGACCGCGCCAGGTCGAGCCCTGTCGACTGGACGCCGTGGTACCAGAGCGCCGTCAGCATGGCGCCCGGTGCCCCCTCGCTCATCGTGCTGTCCAGCCACCACCACAGCAGCGGCGATCCGTCCCCGTCTGGAGGCCCCGGCGGGAGCAGCGCCCGGGAGGGGTGCGCCTGCGCGTCGTCCACCGCCGCCGCCACCTCCCCGTGGCACCCGGTCGCCACCATCGCCAGGTAGGCCGCCGTCGTCGCGAAGGACGCTCCCGCTTCGCCCCCGTCCACCGCCGCCAGGTGCGCCGCCGCCATCGCCCGGTGGATCGCCGTGGCGCGAGCGCACCCGGTCAGCCCCCGCTCGATCAGCCCGTAGACCGGCGCCCGATCCCTCGGGAACCTCGTCGGCACCTCGAACCCCAGCCGCATCCTCGCCCCTCCCAGCGGCTTCAAGTAAAGATCCACCGCGCGCGAGCCGCCCCCGCCGTCCCCCTCCGGCGCCGGTAGCCTCGCCTGGTACTTCAGGAAGCGACACGCCTCCTCCGCCTCCCCCAGCACCTCCAGCGCCCTCGGGCCGTCCGCCGCTTCCCCGTGGACGCACACCGGCTCCGCGAAGGAACACACCCGCAACGCCCCGTCCGGAGGCCGCGGCGGCCCCTCGCCAAAGAGCCGCCCGATGGGCCAGGACTCCCAGGGAGGCGCCTGCGCCAGCGCCGTTCCCGGGGCCAACCAGAGCAGCAACAGCAACAGGGGGGGCAAAAATTGCATCGCCAGGGGTGGACAACAGACAGGACAGCCCTGTTCTCGTCCGGTTAGACTGCCCCAGGCTAGTCACTCTTTTGACTTCGCCGCAGCCGCAACCGTACAACCGCCCCAGCGCCCCCCCAACCTCCTCCCGGAAGACCATGTCGCCCACCTCCTTCGACCCGACCAAGGCCGTCACCTTCGATCTCACCCGGGGCCTCGTCCGTCTCGACGATGACTCGGCTCGCATCCTGGTCCCGGCCAGCGCCCTCCTCGCCCTGCTGAAGGCCGCCGGCCCCCAGGCCGCCGCCGCCTTCGCCCGCTCCCTCGGCGAGCCCCTCGGCGCCCGCGTCGCCGCTCGCCTCTCCGGCGCCGACGCCCTCCGCGCTGCCCCGCCGGAGACCGTCATCGATCAGCTCGGGGGCGAACTGGCGCTGGTCGGCCTCGGCTCCCTCGCCCTCGAACGCTGGGGTCGCGCGCTTCTTCTCGTCGTCGAGCGCTCGCCCCTCGCGGAAGACGCCTCCCTCGTCGGTGCGCTCCTCGAAGGGGCCCTCCTCGGCGCTACCGGGCGCGCCGTCCACTGCGTCCTGCTCAGCGGAGGCATCCAGTGCCGCTTCCTCGTCACCGGCGAGATCGCCGCCCTCAAGGCCCGCGAGTGGCTTCAGGGTGGCGTCTCCTGGGGGGAGGTCCTCGCTCGGCTCCACACCCCCGGAGGTGTCTCTTGACCCGTCCTGTCCAGGAAAAAGTCGCCTTCCTCGAGAGGCTCCTCGCGCGCGTCACCCGCAACGCCGCCTCCCCCCGCACGCGAGGCACCCCGGCCCCCGCGCGGCGCCAGGAAGCTCCCCCTCCCGCGGAACAACCCACCGCCGCTGCGGCTTCCTTGGTCGTCCCGGAAGAGGTCAAAACAACCCCTCCCCACGCCGAGGAGCCCAGGGCGGAAGAACCCAAGGTCGAAGCTACCCCCGTCGCGGAAACCGCGCCTGTCGTTGAGGAACCGAAGGCCGAGGAGCCAAAAGCCGAGGAGCCGAAGGCGGAAGCCGCCCCCGCCGCCGAGGAACCGAAGGCCGAAGCGCCGAAGGTCGAGACTACTCCCGCCGCCGAAGAGGCGAAGACCGAGGCCGCCCCTGTCGTCGCCGAAGCGCCCAAGGTCGAGGAGCCGAAGGCGGAAGCCGCCCCCGCCACCGAGGAACCGAAGGCCGAAGCGCCGAAGGTCGAAGAGGCAAAGGTCGAAACCACTCCCGTCGTCGAGGAGCCCAAGATCGAGGAACCCAAGGCCGAAGTCGCTCCCATCGCCGAAGAGGCAAAGGTCGAGGCGCCCAAGGCCGAAGCCGCTCCCACCGCCGAGGTGACCAGGGCCGCGGAGCCCTTCGATCCGGAGATCACCCGCACCGACGACGGTCCGCGCCTTCCCTCGGAATCTCTCCTGGACGCCACCGAGGAACTTTCTCTTCCGACCGCTGCTGCCGCCGCGGCCGCCGCCGCCGCCGCCGCCGCCGCCACGGCGGTA
>CAZSDX010000301.1:0-8643 GCA_964605685.1 uncultured Polyangiaceae bacterium | reverse complement strand
CGGCGGCAGCAGCTCCGGCGGCTCCGGCGGCAGCAGCTCCGGCGGCTCCGGCGGGTCCAGCGGCAGCGGCGGCAGCTCCGGCAGCGGCGGGTCTTCCTCGGGGACCTGCGGCAACGGCAAGATCGACGCCGCGGTGGAGTTCTGCGACGGCAACGACTTCGGCGGGAAGACCTGCGCCTCGGTCACCGGTAGCCCCAACGCGACGGGCAACCTGACTTGTACGGCTCAATGCACCATCAGCACCGCGAGCTGCGACCTGGGCGCCGCCTGCGGCGACGTGTGCGCCGAGAGCGACAAGCCCCAGAAGCCGGAGTGCGGCGGGTGCCAGCAGAAGGTGTGCGCGGCCAACCCGTACTGCTGCGAGATCGCGTGGGATCTGGTCTGCGTCGAGGCGGCCAAGACCCAGTGCGGGATGTGCAACTGACCCCCGGAGGAGGTGCGATCATGAAACGGCTTCTTCGAGACACCCGCGGCGCCAACCTGGTCGAGTACATCATCCTCGTCGGGATGATCGCCCTCCTCTCCATCGGCGCCTTCAAGATCTACCAGAACAAGGTCCGGGGGAAGGTCGTCGAGCAGGCGAAGACCACCGGCGCCATCAACCACAGCGCCGGCAACTTAGCCGGCGCGTGGCGGCGCCTCCCGGGGGAGGGGGGCGTGCTATACCGGCGCGCCATGACCCAGGAGCCTGGTCCGCCTGCTCGCTCCGGGGGCGCTCCCGCGGGGCCTTCCCACGAGATCCGCTTCCCGCCCGAGCTGCCCATCTCGGAGCGCCGCTTCGACATCGCCCGCGCCATCGACGCGCACCAGGTGGTCATCATCGCGGGGGAGACCGGCTCCGGGAAGAGCACGCAGATCCCGAAGATCTGCCTGGCGATGGGCCGGGGCGTCCACAAGCTGATCGGGTGCACCCAGCCGCGGCGCCTCGCCGCCACCAGCCTCGCCGCCCGCGTTGCCCGGGAGTTGGAGGTGAACCTCGGGGAGGAGGTCGGCTACAAGATCCGCTTCAACGAGCAGACGAAGGCGAGCACCTACGTCAAGTTCATGACCGACGGCATCCTGCTGGCGGAGACCCAGGGCGACCCGCTGCTCCGGGCCTACGACACGCTGATCCTCGACGAGGCCCACGAGCGCAGCCTCAACATCGACTTCCTGCTCGGGTACCTCAAGCGGCTCCTGCCGCGGAGGCCGGATCTGAAGCTGGTGGTCTGCTCCGCCACCCTCGACGTGCAGCGCTTCTCCGCCTTCTTCGGCGACGCCCCGGTGCTCCAGGTGTCGGGGCGCACGTACCCGGTGGACGTGATCTACCGGCCCCCGCGGGGCGACGAGGAGGATCTGGTGGAAGCCATCGCCAACACCGTCGAGGAGATCACCGAGCTGGATCGCCGGGGGGACATCCTGATCTTCCTGCCCGGCGAGCGGGAGATCCGCGAGGTCGCCGACGAGCTGGCCACCCACGGGCTGCCGCACACGGTGATCCTGCCGCTGTTTGCCCGGCTGTCGGCTGCCGAGCAGGCGCGGGTCTTCCAGCCCATCCCTCAGCGGCGCATCGTGCTGGCCACCAACGTCGCGGAGACCTCGCTGACCATCCCCGGCATCGTCTACGTGATCGACCCGGGGCAGGCGCGCATCAACCGCTACGTCCCCCGGACCGGCGTGACCTCGCTCCAGGTGGAGGCGATCTCCCAGGCCAGCGCCGAGCAGCGCAAGGGGCGCTGCGGCCGCGTGCAGAGCGGCGTCTGCTTCCGCCTCTACGGCGAGGAAGATTTCCGGTCGCGCCCGGAGCACACGGACCCGGAGATCAAGCGGGCCGGGCTGGCGGGGGTGATCCTACGGATGAAGTCGCTCCACCTCGGGGAGGTCGAGGCGTTCCCCTTCCTGGACCCGCCGGCCAGGCGCGCCGTCGACGAGGGCTACCGGGTGCTGGAGGAGCTGGGCGCCCTCGACGAGCGGCGGGAGCTGACCCCCATCGGCCAGCGGCTGGCGCGGCTCCCGGTGGACCCGCGGGTGGGCCGGATGATCCTCGGGGGCGTGGACGAGGGGGCGCTCCGGGAGGTGCTGGTCATCGCCGCTGCCCTCAGCGTCCAGGACCCGCGGGAGCGCCCGGCGGCCGCCCAGCGCCAAGCGGACGACGCCCACCGGAAGTTCCGGGATGAGTCCTCCGATTTCCTCGGTCTGCTGCGCCTCTGGGACGCTTACCAGACGGCGCGCTCCGGCACCAAGGCCCAGCTCCGGAAGTTCTGTACGACGAACTTCCTCTCCTTTGTCCGCATGAAGGAGTGGAGCGACATCCACGACCAGCTCGCCCAGCTCGCCGGGGAGATGGACCTGGTGCACAACCGCAAGCCGGCGGAGGCGGACCAGATCCACCGGGCGCTGCTGCCGGGGCTGCTGAGCCGCATCGGCCTCTGGAACCAGGAGCACCGGGCCTACGCCGGGGCGAGGCAGACGCGCTTCGTGCTCCACCCGTCGTCGGGGCTGGCGAAGAGGCCGCCCCCCTGGGTGGTGGCGGCGGAGCTGGTGGAGACCTCCCAGCTCTTCGCCCGCAACGCCGCCCGGATCGATCCGGCCTGGCTGGAGGCGCTCGCAGGGCCGCTTTGCAGGCGCAGCCACGGCGACCCCCACTGGGAGCAGAAGCCCGCGCAGGTGATGGCAAAGGAGAGCGTCACCCTGTTTGGCCTGCCCATCGTCCGCGACCGCAAGGTTCATTTTGGACCCATCGATCCGGCGGCCTCTCGCAAGATTTTCCTGCGGCATGCGCTGGCCCTGGGGGAGTACAGATCGAGCGCGCCGTTCCTGGAGCACAACCGCGGGGTGATCGCGCAGGCGCAGGCGCTCCGGGCCAGGGCGCGGCGGAGCGACCTGGTGATCGACGAGCATGCGCTGGGGCTGTTCTTCGAGCAGCGGGTGGCCGACGGGGTCTACAGCGGCAAGACCTTCGAGGCGTGGCGGGCGAAGGCGGAAGCAGAGGATCCACGGCTGCTGATGCTCACCCTGGACGACGTGCTGCTGGACGAGGCCCACGACCTGACCCGCGAGCGGTACCCGGACGAGCTCAGGCTCTACGGCGCGAGGCTGCCGCTGGCGTACAAGTTCGACCCGAGGGAGGACGACGACGGGCTGACGGTGACGATCCCGGTGGTGCTCTTGCCCCAGGTGGACCCGGGCGTCTTCGACTGGATCATCCCCGGGTGGCTGGTGGAGAAGGTCTCGCTGCTGCTCGACTCGCTGCCGAAGGCGTTGCGAAAGCAGATCGGCTCCTCCCAGATCGTCGCCCGGGAACTGCTCCCGGATCTTCGCCCCTTCGAGGGCCCGATGCTGCCGGCGCTGGCGGAGGTCATCCTCGCGCGCCACGGCGTGCGCGTGCCCCCGGACGCCTGGCGCAAGGAGGAGGTCCCGGAGTACCTGACCCTGCTCTGCCGCATCGTGGACGAGGACGGCAAGGAGCTGGCCCGGAGCAGGGACATGGCCGCGCTCCGGGAGCGCTTCGCCTTCGCCGCCCGCCAGGCCTGGGAGAGCGTCCCCAAGAGCGCCTGGAGCAAGGTCGGGCTGAGGAACTGGGACATCGGCGACCTCCCGGAGAGCGTGCGGGTCCGCTCCGGGGCCTCCGCGGTGCTCGCCTACCCGGCGCTGGTGGACCGGGAGGACTCGGTGGAGCTCCAGCTCATGGAGGCTCCGGATACCGCGGAGGCGGCGACGCGGGCGGGGCTCCGGCGGCTGTTCTTGCTCCAGCTCCGCACCAGCCAGCGGCAGCTCGGGCAGCTCGCCTCCGGGGCGCTGGACGCGGGCGCGCTGGCGGCGGTGGTCCGGGGGGCGAGGCTCCAGGTGGGGCAGCGGGCCGTGGACGAGGTCTTCGGGCTGGTGGAGGCCAGGACCTTCCCCCGGGACAAGGCCACCTTCCACCGGCGCCTGGAGGAGGGGCGCCGGGCGCTGCCGGAGGCGCTGGCGTCGCTGGACCGGATGGCGGTGGAGATCGCCAGCGAATTCCAGAAGGTGGCTGCCGCGCTCAAGGCGCTGCTGGCGGCGAAGGCCGGCAAGAGCAAGGCGTCGCTCGACGACATCCAGGGGCAGCTCGCGCGGCTGATCGTCCCGGATCTGTTCGCCACCTGCCCGCGAGACCGGCTCAAGCATGTCCCCCGGTACCTCAAGGCGGTGCAGGTGCGGATCCAGCGGTTGCCCCTGGACCCGCAGAAGGACGAGGCGAAGGCCGCGCCGGTGGAGAAGGTCTGGCAAGACTTCGTGAAGCACGAGCCGCTGCTGCGAGCGCGGGGGCACGAGGCGGAGCGGATCGACGAGGTGCGGTGGCTGATCGAGGAGTGGCGTGTGCAGGTGTTCGCGCCGGAGCTGAAGACCTCCGTGACGGTGTCCGAGAAGCGGGTCGTCGAGCTGTGGTCGGGGCTCAAGAGGTGACGGACGAAAAACCGGTGCTATAGTGCGGCTTATCGACGCCGGTCGGGGCCTCGCCCCGGGATTGGTCCAGCGGGTTCGCCCGCGCCGGTGTCCCAACCACAGGCCCGCGGGCCGCTCGCATGGAACGCCCCGTCTATCCCTCCAGGCATCTCCTTTCCTGGAAGATCAGGGGCGCCGGTACCACCGGAGGAGGGTTGATCATCATGCATCATCACCAAGGTCTCAGCTCGGAGGTCGCGGCGAGCTAGCATGGTGCCGCCGGGTCGTCGGTGACGATCCGGGCAACCCCCCTGGCGGCAACGCTCGCCCTGGTGCACGAGGGTAAGGGTCCACGACCCTGGCCTGGCACAGGTTCCGAGGTGCCACAGGAGGCATCACCTCGTCGCGCCCCGAACAGGGGACCGAGGAGGCGCAGGCCGGATGCCCATCGCGGTACTCGGCCTGCTCCCTTTTTGGGTATCCTGCGGCGGATGACGCGAGGCTCATGGTCCGGTCTGGTGGCGCTCTGGGCGTGGCTCGCGCTCGGATGCGGCGGGGAAGGGGAGGCGAGGGTCGAAGGGCGCCCAGCAACGCCGGACCCAGTGCGCCCGGCGCCGGTGCAGGAGGAAACGCGGCAGGTGGTGCCGGGGCCGTGGCTGCCGGACGAGTACCAGCGAAAACACGGGCCCTCGAACAACAACGTGGACGTGATCCGCCACCAGGGCCGCGTGTTTTTGGCGATCCGCAACGGGAAGAACCACTACGCCTCGGAGGACAGCCGCCTCTACGTCTTCAGCTCCATGGACGAGCGGACCTGGTCCTTCGAGCGGGTCTACGACTGGCAGACGGATCTCCGGGAGCCCCGGCTGATGTCCTACAAGGGGCGGCTGTTCCTGTACTTCGCGAAGCTCGGGACCGATCGCTTCAACTTCGAGCCCCAGGGGATGTTTGTCAGCGAGTACCTGGGCCCCCGCCAGTGGACCGAGCCGACGCCGATCTACCGGCCTCACGAGAGCTTCATCCCGTGGCGGGTGAAGGAACTCGGCGGGCGCGCGTACATGACCGCCTACGAGCACGGCGAGCGGGAGTACGACTTCAGCGGGGAGCCCCTGAACATGCACTTCCTCACGTCGGACGACGGGATCACCTGGCGGGGGGTCGATCCGGAGCGACCGGTGGTGCTCCAGGGCGGCGGCTCGGAGACCGACTTCGCCTTCGACGACCGGGGCGACCTCTACGCGGTGGTCCGCAACGAGTCCGGGGACACGACCGGGTGGGGCTCCAAGATCTGCCACGCGCCGAGGCAGGCGCTGGGCCGCTGGAACTGCCGCCACGACCCGAAGAAGTACGATTCTCCCTACGTCTTCGCCTACAAGGGAGAGATCTTCCTCATCGGCCGGAGGAACGTCACCGAGGACGGGAAATTCGAGGTGTACACCACCGGCGACGGCACCTGGAACGCCGGCGTCGCCGTGAAGAACCTGGCGGAGTACAGCGCCCGCCCCAAGCGGACCGCGTTCTGGCAGGTGGATCGCGCCACCCTGGAGGTCCGCTGGATGGATGACCTCCCGGGGAAGGGCGATACCTGCTTCCCGGGGCTGCTCCGGGATCCGCAGGAGCCCCGGCGCCTGGTGGTGTACAACTACAGCTCGCCGCTGGAGGCCCCGGACATCCCCTGGAACGTGGGGCAGGAAGGGGAGACCCGGATCTACCGCACCTCGCTGCTGCTCTGGTGAGCGCGGGGCTCTTGCCGCCGGGAGAGGGGCGGCTCATCCTCCCCCGGATGCCCTTTCGAACGCGGCGCGCGGCGGTGGTGCAGGCCATGGGCTCCGGGGTGATGGTGCTGTTCTCGGCCCCGATCATGTACCGGAACAACGACGTCGAGCACGAGTACCGGCAAGACTCGGATTTCTACTACCTGACAGGCTTCGACGAGCCGGAGAGCGTCGCGGTGCTGCTGGCGGACGAGGGGCGAGGGAAGCTGGTGATGTTCGTCCGCCCCCGGGACCCGGAGCGGGAGGTGTGGGACGGGCGGCGCGCCGGGGTCGAGGGCGCCCGGGAGCTACTCGGCGCCGAGGAGGCGTTCCCGATCCAGGAGCTGGCCGCCCGGCTGCCGGAGCTGCTCCGGGGGCGCCGGCGCCTGTTCTACCGCCTGGGCCGCCACCGCGGCTGCGACGACGTGGTGCTCCACGCCATCGATGCGGTGCGGGCCCGGTGGCGCTCGCCCCACGGGTGGCCCACCGAGATCGTGGACCCGGATCCCGTCGTTCACGAGATGCGCTGGCGCAAGGACGCTGACGAGGCGCGGGCCATGCAGCGGGCCGCCGACGTCACCCGGGAGGGACACCTGGCGGCGATGCGTCGGGCGCAGCCGGGAGGGCACGAGTACGAGGTGGACGCGGCGCTGCGGGAGGCCTTCCGGCGCAACGGCTCGGAGCGCTGCGCCTACCCGCCTATCGTCGGCGCCGGCGCCAACGGGACGACCCTCCACTACCGCGCCAACAACGGGTCGCTGCGGGACGGGGAGCTGCTGCTGGTGGACGCGGGCGCGGAGGTCTCCTACTACGCCAGCGACGTGACCCGGACGTTCCCCATCAACGGACGGTTCTCACCGGACCAGCGGGCTGCCTACGAGGTGGTGCTGGCGGCCCAGACCGCAGCCATCGCCCGCTGCGTCCAGGGCAGCTCCGTCGAGGACGTTCATGCAGCCGCCGTCGAGGTGCTGGTGGACGGGATGATCCGCCTCGGCCTCCTGTCGGGGGAGCCCCGGAAGCTGATCGAGGACGGCACCTACCGCCGCTACTACATGCACCGCACCAGCCACTACCTCGGCATGGACGTGCACGACGTCGGCGCCTACTTCGCCGACGGGAAGCCTCGCCCCATGGAGCCCGGCGTCGTCCTCACCGTGGAGCCCGGCCTCTACGTCTCCCCCCAAGACTCCTCTGCTCCCCCCGGGCTCCGCGGCGTGGGCATCCGGATCGAGGACGACGTGTTGATCACCCCGGAGGGCCCCCGGATCCTCACCGCGGAGATCCCCAGGAGGGTCGAGGATGTCGAAGCGGCCTGCCGCTGACGGGGCCGCCCCCGAGCCTCGCCCCGGCGTCGCCGCCGCGCTCCTCCCCTGGTTCGAGCGCAGCGCCCGCGACCTCCCCTGGCGCAAGGATCGCACCGGCTACCGGGTCTGGGTCAGCGAGGTGATGCTCCAGCAGACCCGCGTCTCCACGGTGATCCCCTACTACGAGCGCTTCCTCGCCGCCTTCCCCTCCCTGCGCGACCTCGCCGCCGCCGACATCGATCAGGTGCTCGCCCTCTGGAGTGGACTCGGCTACTACCGCCGCGCCCGCGGCCTCCACGAGGGCGCCCGCGACGTGGTCGCTCGCTTTGACGGCGACCTGCCCGCCAGCGTCGAGCAGCTCCGCTCCATCAAGGGCATCGGCCCCTACACCGCCGGTGCCATCGCTAGCCTCGCCTTCGGGATCCAGACGCCCCTGGTCGATGGTAACGTGATCCGCGTGCTCGCGCGTCTCCACGCCATCCAGCAGGACGCCCGCCAGTCGCGCGTGCAGCGGCTCCTCTGGTCCCTGGCGGAGTCCCTCGTCCCGGCGGATCACCCCGGCCCCTTCAACGAGGCCATGATGGAGCTCGGCGCCACCGTCTGCCTCCCCCGCGAGCCCCTCTGCCTCCTCTGCCCCCTCGCCTCCACCTGCGAGGGCCACCGCCTCGGCCTCGCCTCCTCCCTCCCCATCCTCGCCCCCCCCAGGGCTCCGCCCGTCGTCCACGCCGCCTCCCTCGTCGCCCGCCAGGGCGGCGCCGTCCTCCTCGGCCGCAGGCGGAGCGACGCCCTCTTCGGCGGCCTCTGGGAGCCCCCCACCGTCGAGGCCCCTTCCCCCCGGGACGCCTCGGACCTCCTCGCCTCCTTCGCCGCCTCCACCTCCCCCGCCGGGGAAGTCCAGCACACGCTCTCCCACCGGAAAATGCGCGTGATGGTCTTCCTTGGTGTCCCTGTTGACCCCCCGCGCTACCCGACGGTTTACGAGGAGGTCCGGTGGGTGAAGGAGCACGATCTGGATCGCTATGGAATCTCCACACTCGCCCGGAAGCTCCTCGCACGGGGGGCCAGGTGAAGGCCCAGGATGGACCGTGGGGCCCGGTGATCGATCGCCTGACCCGGGAGGTGACGGCGGCTCTGCGGCGGCGGCCCCCGTCGGAAGAGCGGCTGGCGGGGGTGCTGCGGGCGGTCGGAGCGCGGAG
>CAZSDX010000300.1:0-8689 GCA_964605685.1 uncultured Polyangiaceae bacterium | reverse complement strand
CGGAGCCCCCGAACCCTGCCGCGTTGCCGGCCCCGGCGGAGCCCGCTGCGTTACCGGCTCCGGCGCTCCCCCCGGTGTTCCCGGTATTCCCGGCCCCGGCGCTGCCGGCGAGGGAGCCCCCCTGACCTCCGGGGAGGCTGCCGCCGGCGCCGCTCCCGGAGGAGCCTCCGGTGCTCAGGTCGACCACGGAGGGGAGCTCGTCGGGCCCGTCGATGGTGGAGCGGCCGCAGGCGAGGAGGAGGAGGGAGCAGGGGACAAACAAGCGAGCAACAAGGCGCATGGTCTGCCCAGGATACCCGCCCCGGGTTTCCCTCGCCAACCTGGCGGGGTCAAAAGCGCAGCACGGCCTCCAGCTTCACGCCCTCGAAGGCGGGAAACTGGCGGCAGACGCCGGAGACGCACCGGAGCGCAGGGCGAGACTGCCCGGCGAAGAGGCGGACGATGGTATCGGTGGTGTGCCGGTAGAGGACCTGCCCGCTGAAGTAATTTTTGTGGCTCCCGAAGACGGTGGTGTACTCGTAGCCGAAGGCCAGCGTCAGCTTGGGGGCGAAGAGCAGCGACAGGTAATTCTCCCCCTCGAACCAGGGGGTCGACTTCTGCTCGGGCTTGAACCGGTAGCGGTGAAACCCCGCCGTCTGGAGGCTCCAGGGGCCCACGACCTTGGCCACGGCGTCGTAGCGGATGTGGTAATATTCCCGGTAAAACGTGCGGGTTGGCTCCTCGATGCCGGCGTAAATTTCCGGCTCGCTGGTGCTATCCCAGCGGGAGCTCCCGGAGGCGTAGACGTGGGAGCGGTTATCCGCGGCGTTCCATTCGAAGCCAACCCACGGGTCCCAGATGACGTTGCGGATCTCCCGGGATTTCCCCCGGGGAGGGAGCACGTTCCCCTCGTCGTCCGACTCCTGCTGCTGGCCGCAGGTGGTGACCCGCTCGGAGTGGGAGACGTAGCCGCCGAGGGAGGCGAAGACCAGGAGCCGCTGGTGTGCCTTCACGTCCGCTCGGGCGCGCCCCCCGGTGACGCAGGCGTTGAAGGCGTTGTACTGGACGTCGCTCCAGATGGGCTCGGTGGTGGGGACGCCGTTGTACTGGAGCGGCAAGAACTCGGAGGTCCCCGGGGCCACGCTAGCCATCATCGGGTAGAAGCGGTCGTAGTGCTTGCCCTCCAGGTTCACCGTCACGGGGCCCTTGAACAGGGTGAGCAGCCCGTAGAGCGCCTTGCCGCTGGAGAGGCGCCCCACGAAGGCCCGCTGCTCCCGCTGGAACTCGGCGGAAGTCCCCGCCGACACGTAAGGATCTTCCAGGTGCTGCAGGGCCCCCTCGACGTAGAAGCTCCCGTGGTCGGCGAGGTTGGGGAGGTTGAGCCCCACGCTGCTGTTGATGACCTCTCGCACGCTCCGGGTCGGCGCGTTCAGGTCGAGGCGCTCGTAGAAATCCGCCCCGGTGCGGGTCAGGTAGGCGCTCTGGATCGACACCTGCACCTCCTTGACGCCGTGCTCGATGCGGCCCCCCAGGATGCGGTCGGTCGCGAAGCTGGGCCGCGCCTCCGGGAGGTAGAAGGTCGAGCGCGGCGCCGGCGCCAGGGGAAACATCGCCCCTTCGAGGCCCGAGCCCCGCTGGGTGAGCTGCCGCCCGGAGACTTCGTCGACCCGCAGCGGGTTGGTGAACCCCGCCAGGAGCACGACGCCCAGGCGCATCTTCCCCAGGTCCGGACGGTAGTCGAGCTTGACGCCGCGGAGCGTGGTGTCCGTGGCCAGCTCGTCCGCCTTGCGGAGCGACAGCACCATCCCCCGGCCGAGCTGGGTGTAGAAATCCCCCAGCGTCAGCTCCAACCCCTGGCGCGCGTAGGTGATCGCCATCTTGGAGGGGAAGAAGGTGTTGACGTAGCGGGTGGAGAGGTTCCGTCCGAAGGCCAGGGTCTGCTGCTCGATGAACGCGGCGCGGGCCTCCTCCAGGCTGACGCCGTCGGTGGCGGCGCGCTCGGCGATGGTCCCGGGCTGGGCGTCGGCCTGCCGCCGGGCCAGGACGTTGGGGTTGGGCTTGATGAAATACAGCGCGCTGTCGAGGCGGAGCTGCGCGGTGAACTGCCCCCGGCTCGCCTGGACGTTGAGGCGGTTGAGCCACTCCCCGTAGTTGTCGTTCACCAGGTCCGCGTCCCGGTTATCGACGCGGTAGTTGAGGATGCTGGTCTCGGTGACCAGGAAGCGAAAGCCGCCGATCTCCTGGGCCGAGGCCGGCGCCGCGAGGGAAAGGGCCACAAGCCCGGCACGGACGGCCCAGGGACGCCGGAGGGGAAGACCGAGCATGAGCGGCCCTTTTAAGGCGGACCGGGGGTGGGACACAAGAGACTTCACCTGGCGGCGAGGGCGGTCTCGATATCCTGCTGGATGGAGGCGTCGTCCGCCGGCTGGTACGACTCGCGCTGCTTGAGGATGCGCCCGTCTCGCCCGATCAGCACCTGGAAGGGGGCCGTGGACTTCTTGTTGTAGAGGTTGGTGACCGTGCTGTTGACGTCGTGGGCCGCTGGCATCTCCAGGCCCCGCGACCGCAGGAAGGGGATCACGTTGCCCGCGGTGTCCGGCGGGTCCATGGAGACGGCAAGCACCACCAGCCCTGCATCCTTGTGCTTCTTGTACAGCGCGTTGAGGTGCGTCAGCGAGCCCACGCAGGGGTTGCAGAAGGTCGTCCAGAAGTCGATGACGATGACCTTCTTGCCCAGGTGATCCCGCAGACGAAACGCCTCGCCGCTGGTCAACTCGATGGAAAAATCAGGCGCCGTGTCGACGGAGGCCGCAGTGGATGGCTCGCCGGAGGGCACGCAGGAGGTGCAGCCCAGAGCGAGCCCCACGGCCAGCAGCAGGGGAGCGATGCGCAAGACCTCAGCCCCCTGTCGCCTTGACCAGCGTGGGGTTCTTGCTGCTCAGATCCAGCAGCCCCTCGCCCTTGAACAGGATCTTCATGTCCTTGAGGTCGAGGATCATGTTGAACGGCGCTGCGTCCAGGTTGAAGAACACCCCGAGCTTGGGCGGGTTCGGATCCAGCGCCGAGGGGTACGTGATCTTGTAGGCCTTGGTCCACAGCTCCAGATCCTTGAAGGTCGCCGCCTCCCCCGGCGTCTCGTTGTCGAAGAGCGTCACCAGGAACTCGACCCCCTTCTCCTTCCAGTAGGGGTAGTGATCGCTCTTCATGCTGGCGGCTGCCTCCTGCTTGCAGAAGGTGCACCAGCGCGCCGACGCGGTGACCACCAGGAACCTCGGCTTGCCCGTGTCGCTCGTCGGGTTGTAGTAGTCGCTCAGCGCGATGGTCTCGGTGACCGCGGTGGAGAAATCGACCGCCGCCGGGTTGCGGAGGCCGGTGAACTTGAAGTTCTGCACCACATCCCCGACCGCCAGGCCAAAGGGACCCGCCGGGTAGGGGGCCTCCTCGCCCTTGCCGCCCGGATCGATCGCCCCGCCGGAGCCGCTCGTGCCGCCGGAGCCGCCCGCGCCGTTGGAGGAGCCGCCGGAGCCCGCGCTGTTGCTGGCGCGGACCACCTCCGGTTCGGCCGGATCAGAGCTGCAAGCGAGCAGGAGGGCAGGGAGCAGGAGCGGAAAAAGGCGGTGAAGGCGCATGGCTGGGGGCTCTTTACGGTGAGGGGAGCGAAACCGTGTTGCTGGACGGTAACTGTCGAGCTTATACAACGTCCTTCCCCGGTCAAGCCAGGGTTTGCGCACCGTGAACGCCTGCGCCTGATCGTCGCTCACAAGGACACTCTCCATGGCGTTTCGTCGCTTTTCCTTGCTCCTGCGCGCCCCGCTGCTGGCCGCGACTCTGGGTATTTTTGGCCTCCCGTTCGCGGGGTGCGGCGGCGACGAGAAGGCCGCGTGTCCCGCCGGGTCCGTCGATCGCGGCGGCACGTGCTACGCCCTCTGCGACGAGCAGCTCGACTGCAAGGGAGACCCGAACCTCAAGTGCGTGGCGGCCCCCCCCCAGAACCCGGAGGGCGCCTGCTTCGCCGTCTGCGCGGGCAACGAGGGGTGCCAGCCGGGACAGCTCTGCTCCGGGGCCACCACCCTCAAGGGCGAGACCACCCAGGTGTGCGCCCCCCGGACGCTGCTGGGGCTCCCCCCGGGGAACCTCAACGATGCTTGCACCCAGCCCAACGAGTGCGACCTCGCCGCGGGCCTGGCCTGCTCCGGAGGCAAATGCCGGGCGCCGGCGGGCGCCTCCTGCGCCGGGGACGAGTGCGCCGAGGGGCTGGTGTGCTTCCAGGGGAGCTGCCAGACCAGCCAGGCGGGCCCCGGCGAGCCCTGCGACGGCACTCGCCCCTGCAACGCCAGCGATCTGGTGTGCGGGGAGGGCTTCTGCCGCTACGGGTGCAACTCGCTGACCGGCTGCGCCCAGGGCTTCGAGTGCCGGGGCATCTCCGGCGATGGCGCCTACCGCGGTTTCTGCGTCAAGTCGAACGTCGACAGCGGCCCGGGGCAGTTCGGCACCCTCTGCCCCAAGCCGGAGGTCTGCGACAAGGACGCGGGCTTCCGGTGCGTGGGGGCCGTTGGCGACGCTGACGCTTACTGTTCGAAGCCCAACGGGTGCTCCTCCGACGCGGAGTGCCCCTCGGGCTACTGGTGCGGTGCCCTCACCACCCCCAAGGACACCAAGGGAAACATCGACTTCGACAACCCCACGAGGATCTGCCTCCAGCGCGAGTTCTGCTCCCCCTGCGCGACGGACCTGGATTGTAGCTTCATCAGCGGCGGCGTCTGCGTTCCGGATAAAGACGGGGAGAAGTACTGCTCGTACCCCTGCAACCCGGCGAAGAACTCCTGCATCATCGGTGCCGAGTGCGTCGACACCGGCGCCGGTCTCTTCGCCTGCCGTCCGGACGTTGGCTACTGCCACGCCAAGGGCACCCCGAGCGGCTGCGATCCCTGTCGTATCGATGCCGACTGCGGCCCCGGGAGCCTCTGCCGCGACGGCACCATCGGCAACAAACCCAGCATGAAGTGGTGCAGCGTTCCCTGCGGTCCCAAGGACGCCGACGGCAAGCGCACCTGCCCTGCGGCTCCCAACGGCAACGAGATGGTCTGCCTCGACGAGACCCTCTACTCCCTCGGCGGCCCCTTCACCTCCGAGCAGCCCAACTCGGTCTACGGCATGTGCTTCCGCCCCTTCACCGTGGACAACAGCGCCTCCTTCTCCAAGGATCCGCCCAACAACGAGTGCGGCAACGGCAAGCGCGAGGGCGACGAGGAGTGCGACGACGGCAACCCGTTCTCCAGCGACGGTTGCTCCAAGTGCAAGATCACCGACAGTTGCCGCTTCACCCTCGCCACCGACGGCAACGGCTCCGTGCTCAAGCAGGGCAACGACACCCTCAAGGAGATCCCGGCGGAGTGCCAGTCCTTCCTGGTCGCTGGCACCATCCAGAACGCGGGCGGCGTCGCCGAGTTCCGCTTCAACCTCGACAACAGCCAGTACGCCTGGATGGATGTCTTCACCGACAAGGTCGGCTCCTGCAACCGCGACCTCCTCGCCGCCGTCCACACCGGCGACTACGACCAGGCCACCGACACCGTCGACATCACCGACAAGAACGGCCAGATCACCGCCTGCAACAAGCTCACCTCCGTCGTCAAGAACCTGGACGCCGCCCAGCCCACCCTCTGCCCCGACAACAAGCTCGGCTGCGGGAGCTGCACCGAGAAGGGCCTCTGCGGCGTCTGCGACGACGACAGCGGTGTCGGCAACTGCCCCCGCATGCTCCTGTCCAGCACCCTCGTCGTCCAGGACTACCCGGTGAAGTTCGCCTCCATCAAGCGGGTGGCCCGCATCTCCGCCAGCGACAAGGGCGCCGCCAACGTCTCCTTCCTCGCCATCGTCGACCGCCTCACCTCCAGCCTCCAGGGCCCCAAGAACCCCCCGACTCTCAGCTGCTACTGAGCCCTCACAGCACGCTCAAGGACAGGGCGAAGACCCCCTCCTCGCCCTGCTTGTACCCGTCGACCACCAGCCACACCGGCTCGTCCTTGCTCACCGGAAGATCCAGCAGGATCTCCGGTCCGTTGATCACCTTGTCGTCGCACCCCAGGTTCTTCGCCGAAGCCCCCGAGCATGCCCCCTTCCGCGCGTAGAGCACCAGATCGAAGCTAGTCGACGTGATCCGCGCCCGCAGCGTCCCGCTCTTCTTCGGGATCACACGGTAGACACGATCCGGTGCCCCACCCCCGCCGCAGGTCGGGTGCTTCTCGAAATCCCCGTACGTGTCCGTGCTCCCGGACAGCAACAGCGGCTCCTCCGACACGAAAACCCCCACCCCGGGGCAGGTCGCGCTGGGTGGGTCTTGCTCAACCTTGCACTGGGCCGAGCAGCCATCGCCGCCCACGTTGTTCCCGTCGTCGCACTGCTCCGGCGGGGTCCACCCCCCGTCGCCGCAGAAGCTCTGCTCCAGTTCTAGCGAGAGCTGGTAGTCCCCCGCGGAGAGCCCGTCGACGAACACGCTGTAGATCTTCCCGGCGGTCACCTCCGCGGAGAGCTCCTCCTCGCCTCCCTCCGCCTCCTGGTCGCTGCAGGCGATCTGGGGCCCCGAGTCACAGCTCGCCTCCCGCACGTAGAGGGCCGCATCGTGGCCCTCCTGGGGCAGCAGCCGCGCCGTCATCCTCCCGGACGTGGTGGGCTGGACCGCGTAGACAACCTCCGGACCCCCGGTGTTCTCGCAGGACAGCGCCCCCTTGTAGTCCGCCCCCGCGGTCATCGTCGTCCCGGAGAAGAGCGCGGGGCTCCCCGGGCCGAGCGCCACCGGGACGCCGGGGCAGGTGTCTCCCCCCTGCGTGGCGCCGCTGAGCTCCAGGGAGAGCGTGAAGGCTCCCCCCGGCCCGCTGGAGTCCACCCCCAGAAAAACCGGCGCCCCCCCCTGCACCTGGAAGGAGAATTCCTCCGCGCTCCCGCTGCCGGAGCTGTCGGCGCAGGCCACCGCGGCCCCCCCGCAGGTTCCCCCCCAGGAGACCAGCACCGGGTCGAAGCTCCCTTCCCCTTGCACCCGCGCCGTCAGGAGCCCATCCCCCCCCGGGATCACCTGGTAGACCGCGTCCGGACCGGGGCTGGCCGAGCAGGCCGGCTGGAAATCATCCTGGAGCCCCCCGGTGTTCCCGGAGCGCGTCGTCTGGTTCCCGGGCGCCAGCGTCACCGTGACCCCCGGGCACTCGTTGGCGACCAGCCCTCCCTGGCTCTGGCCGCAATTGCGGCAGGTGTCGAAGGAGGCCCCGTCCTCCAGGCAGGTGTAGAGCCCCTCCGTCCCGTCGTCGCAGTCGCACGGATAATCCTGCCCCGGCGTGCACCCGTCGGTGATGCTCCCGACCTCGCAGTTGCGGCACGGACCGAAGGACTTCCCCGTCGCCGAGCACCGCTTCGTCCCCCGCAACCCCTCGCTGCAAAGACAGAACACGTAGTTGTTCGGCGTGCATAGCTTCTCCAGACCATCGTCGGAGGCGATGACGGTCGGCTCGGAGCACCCGGCGAGGGCGGCGAGCGCCGCAAGAAAGAGCCAGCGGAGTGGGGTCATGGTCGTCGCGAGAGGCGGCGCAAGGCAAGGAGCGCGAGCAGCGGCAGGAACCGGAAGATACCAGCCCCCAAGGGGCCAGGGGTGTGGTCGCAGGTCGGCAGATCCGGCGCCTTCGGCTGCGGCGCTGGCGCCCGGCAGTCGGTGAACCCTCCGCTCGGCGTCAGGTCGCAGGTCGCCTCCCGCCCCGGGGGGTACACGGTACACACCGCCTCCAGGTCATCCGGCGACAGCGAGCGCATGTCCGTCGACCCCTCGGCGTAGCTGGCGCGCATCGTCGCCTCCGGATCGTTGCTGTGGGACAGCCCCAGCGCATGCCCGAACTCGTGCACCAGGATCGATTCCAGGTCGTACCTGACCCCCGCGTCGCCGGTGGTGAGGATGTTTTGCCCCGAGTTGATCTCGATGTCTGCCCCCAAGATCCTCCCCGTGGACGACTCGAAGGTGACCGTCGTGTACCCCAGGGTGTTCTGGACCCCCTGGTAGGGCCAGCCGTTGTCGCGGAAGATCATCACGTTGGCGTTGGGCCCCTTGCGATCGTGGCCGACCTCGCAGGCTACATCCTCCCGGCGGCCGTAGGCAAAGGAGGCCACTTCCCCCCCGCAAGACACCACCGACCAGGACCGTAGCGCCGCGTCGAAGGCGCGCTCGATCTCGCCCCGATCCACGTTGTCACTCCCCCGCTCGTGGAGGCTGAAGCCCACGCAGCCCCCGGCCCAGAAGAAGGGCTTCCCCTTGCTGCGGCACCCTTGCTCGTCCGGCTCGCAGTCCCCCGAGTTCTTCGGGATGCACGTGGTGGAGCGGCAAAAAGCCCGGGCCTCCGCGGGCACGGTGAGCATCAGCAGCAGGAGCGCCAGGAGCCGCACCCCCCTGTTCTAGCTCCGGAAGGGTCGGCGCGGGATGGATCCTCGCTCCCCCAGCCCCCGGTCAGGCCAGCCACAGGGAGGCGGTGTAGAGCGCCAGCCCCACCAGCCCCACCGCCGCCGGCAGCCGGGCCTGGGGCCAGTCCCACCGGCCCTCCGGCGTCACTCCCCGCAGCGCCAGCCAGCCCAGCCCCAGCGCCGAACTCCAGAGCCCCGCCACCACCAGCGCCACCGCCCCGGTCCGGGGGGCGTCTCGCCGCGCCAGCAGCGCCTGCATGCGCCGGTCCGCCTG
>CAZSDX010000299.1:0-8712 GCA_964605685.1 uncultured Polyangiaceae bacterium | reverse complement strand
AGGAGGGCGAGGGCGCCGACCATGACGGCGGCGACGGCGGCGAAGCCAAGGGCGCGTCGCCTGGGGTTCCCGCGGGTGGCGAGGCGCTCGACGCGCTCGATGGCGGCGCGCAGCTCCGCGGCGCTGGCGAAGCGCTCGGCAGGGTTGCGCTTCATGGCCTTGAGGACGAGGGCGTCGAGCTCCCGGGGGAGGCGCCGGGAGGGGGCACGGTCGCCGGGGGCCTCCGGGTCGAGCTTGCGCTTGAGGTCCAGGAGGCTGACGCTGGAGGTATCGGAGAAGGGGAGGCGCCCGGTGACCATCTCGTAGAGCACGGAGCCAAGGGCGTAGATGTCCGCGCGGCCGTCGATGGGGGAGCCATCGATCTGCTCCGGCGCCATGTACTCGGGGGTGCCGAAGAAGGCCAGGCTGGGGGTCGCGCCCTCGCCCTTGCCGGAGCCATCCCCCGGGGCGCACACCACGCCGAAGTCGAGGACCTTCACCCCGCCGTCGCGGGTAAGGAAGAGGTTGTCGGGCTTGATGTCCCGATGCACGAGGCCGACCTCGTGGGCCGCCTCCAGCGCCAGGGAGGTCTCCCGGGCGATGCGCAGCGCGTCCGCCAGCGCGATGGCCTTCTCGCGCCCCAGTAGCCGCTCCAGCGTCTCGCCTTCGAGGTACTCCATGGCGAAGAACAGGCGCCCGTCGGAGGCGACGCCGAAATCGTAGAGCTTGACCGCGTTGCGGTGGGAGATCTTCGACAGCGCCCAGGCCTCGCGGCGGAAGCGGGCGGCGTCGGTGGGGCGGGCGGCGCGCTCGGGGGTGAGCACCTTGAGGGCGACCTTCCGGTTGAGGTCGATGTGGACCCCCTCGAAGACGACGCCACCAGCACCCTCGCCGATCTTGCGGACCACGCGGTAGCGGGTGCCGGGAAGCAGCCCCTCGGCGATCTCCCTCTGGATCTGCTCCTCGGAGGCGTTCGGGGCGGCGATCTTCCGGGCGCGGTCCTCGGGGCCGAGGGTGAGGCGGGCCTGGGCCAGCAGCTTGTAGAACTCGGATCGGGAGCGCTTGGGCTCGGAGGAGTAAAGGGCCGAAAGCAGAGCGGAGACGCGGGCGCGGACGCCCCGCTCGCCGCCGGGCAGCGAGGGCGCCATGGACAGCAGGCGAGCCAGCTCGCTCTGGGCCTCCCGGGCGGAGAGGCGTGTGTTCTTGTCGTGCGCCGTCATCCGGGCGATCACCGAGTCGAGGTCCGCGGGGGCCCCGGCGGCGGGGGCGACCGGGGGCATCGGACGGCGGTTCTGGGCGACGGCGGCCATGTGCTCGCTGGCGTCCCCCTGAAGGAAGCGGCGCCCGGAGCAGAGCTCCCAGAGCATGACACCGAGGGCGTAGACGTCGACCAGGGCGTCGCCAGGGATACCGTTGGCCACCTCCGGCGCCACGTAGCCGGGCTTGGCATAGACGACGCCGGCCACGGTACGGCTGCGGCGGTTGGCGCCGCGGGCGGTGCCGAAGTCGATCAGCTTGGTTTCGCCGGCGAAGCCCACCATCACGTTCTGCGGGCTGAGGTCCCGGTGGGCGATGGCCAGCGGACGGCCGCTGGAGTCGTGGCGCTCGTGGACGTGGGCCAGGGACTCCGCCACCGAGGCGCACACCGCCACCGCCTCCGCCCAGCCGATCTTGTGGCCGAGCTGGATCGCCCTCGCCCTCACCTCCGCCAGGCTCCGACCCTCCACGTACTCCACCGCCACGTAGGGCTGCCCCCCCTCGTCCATCGACGCCTCGACGATCTGCGCCACCCCCGGGTGCTGCAGCTGCGCCTGCACCCGCGCCTCATCCAGGAACCGCGCCATGAACGACGCATCCTTCGCATGCTCGCGCCGGATCAGCTTCACCACCACCGGCCTCTCTGCCCCCTCGATGTCCCCGGTCGCCGCCAGGAACACCTCCCCCATGCCTCCCCGGGCGATCAGCTTCAGCAACAGGAAGCGCCCGAGGCGCTGCGGCAGCGCGACGTCGGTGTCCACCGGGGAGAAGTTCGGGTTCTGGGGAGCTGAGCCTGCGGTCGCCATGGCTCACGGTTACAATGTAGGATACGGTGCGCACAAATTTTCGATGCGATTTTTTCCGCTGTCTTGCCTGGTCGGGGAGGGCGGGCTAAGGTGCGATCACTCGTGCGAGGTTCAGGCTGGCGATCGGTGGTGGTGGTGGCGTCGTGGGTGTGGGCCCTGACGCTGGCGCTCTTCACCAGCAAGCCCGCTCAGGCGAGCGAGGGGGTAGAAGAGGGGGGGGCATTCCGGGGGGCGTTCGCCTCGATCTCGGCGACGATGCTGGCGACCTTCGAGCTGGCGCAGAGCCGAGAGGAACCACCGCTGAGCGAGCCCCCCCCGGAGGCGAGACGCGAGCCGACCCCGCCGCCCTCGTGGCTGGTGGGGTACTGCGACGTACGGGGGGCGACCGCGGTGGCTCCGCTGCCGGCGCTGCCGGTACGAGGCGGCGAGATCGCGGCGGATGACTCCTCCTGCCACGAGAGCACACTCCAGGGGGGAGCGACCGTGGAGCACGAGAAGAACCCGGGGCCTCCACCGCCGCTGGAGGGCGCCGACGCGGCCGCGTTGCCGGTCGAATTCCGGTTGTCGGTGTGGGAAAGCCTGCGGCAGCTACCCGGCTTTGATGAGCGCCACCAGGCGCTTCCGCGCGGATTCGCGCGAGGGATCGAAGAACCCCCCCGAGGCTGACGGGCGCCGGCCTGTCACGCGGGCTTCTTCGAGCCGCACCGGCGGTCCATGCGGCACGCTCTCCACCGAGGGCACCGGGCCGTGCCTGCGGGGGATCCTCCTGGATTCTCCCGGGGCTGCCCTCTCATCGACTTTGCCTACCGTAACGAACGAACACCGAGGATAGAAAAGATGAACAAGGGAACTGCCATCGTTGGATTTATCGCCTGCTTCCTGTCGGGGATGGGCCTGATGTACGGGATCGGGCAGCGGCCCGGAGGCGGGGACATCACCGCGGACAGCACGGCCACGACGGCGCCCGGGGCGGCCTGGAGCGACAACGACTCGCCGATCCCGGTGACCTCGCAGGATCCGACCTGGGGCAACCGCAATGCGCCGGTGACCATCGTGATCTTCTCCGATTTCCAGTGCCCCTTCTGCTCCCGCGTCGAGGCCACGATCGACCAGATCAAGGAGCAGTACGGCAAGGACAAGGTGCGGATCGTCTGGAAGAACGAGCCCCTGCCCTTCCACAAGGACGCGAAGCCGGCGGCCATCGCGGCGCAGGCGGTGTTCCTGGCCAAGGGGAGCGACGCCTTCTGGAAGTTCCACAAGGCGGCCTTCGCCGGCCAGCGCGAGCTGAACGACGCCAACTACGAGAAGTGGGCGGGCGAGGCCGGGGTGGACGCGGCGACCTTCAAGAAGTTCAAGGACGACCCGAGGGCAGCAGCCAAGGTCGAGGAGGACCACGCGCTGGCGCAGAAGGTGGGGGCCAACGGTACGCCTCACTTCAAGATCAACGGCGTGGAGCTGTCCGGGGCGCAGCCGCTGGAAAAGTTCAAGGAGGTCATCGACGCCCAGCTCGAAAAGGCGAAGGCGAAGATGGCCGCGGGCGTCAAGGCGGACAAGCTCTACGTCGAGCTGTCCAAGGAGAACTTCAAGGCCGCCCCCGCCCCGGACAAGAAGCAGGAAGCCCCCAAGCGGGAGGAAGACAAGACCATCTGGAAGGTGCCGGTGGGCGCCTCCCCGGTGGACGGCCCGGACACGGCGCTGGCCACCATCGTGATCTTCTCCGACTACCAGTGCCCCTTCTGCAAGCGCGTGGAGGACACCCTCAAGGAGGTCAAGAAGGCCTACGGCGACAAGGTGCGCTTTGTCTGGAAGGATCAGCCCCTGCCGTTCCACCCCAGGGCGAAGCCAGCGGCGGTGCTGGCCCGGGAGGCGGCGGCGCAGAAGGGCCCCAAGGCCTTCTGGGAGGCGCACGACAAGCTCTTCGCCTCGGCCCCGAAGCTGGAGGACGCGGACCTGGAGAACCTGGCGAAAGAGATGGGCCTCGACGTCGCCAAGTTCAAGGACGCGCTCGCCAAGGACAAGTACAAGGAGCTCATCGAGGCGGACCAAAACCTCGCCGATGACATGAACGCCAGCGGCACCCCCCACTTCTTCATCAACGGGATGAGGCTCGTGGGCGCCCAGCCGCTCGACAAGTTCAAGGAGGTCATCGACGAGCAGATCAAGAAGGCGGAGGCCCTCAAGGCCAAGGGCATCGCCGCCAACAAGATCTACGACGAGATCATGAAGGAGGGCAAGGAGCCCCCGCCCCCGGAGATGAAGAAGGTCGCCGCCCCCGGCCCCGACCAGCCCTTCAAGGGCGGCAAGGACGCCAAGGTGGTCATCCAGGAGTTCTCCGACTTCCAGTGCCCCTTCTGCTCCCGCGTGGAGCCCACCATCAAGCAGGTGCTCGAGACCTACGGCAACAAGATCAAGGTCGTCTGGCGCCACAAGCCGCTGCCCTTCCACAAGGAGGCGCCGCTGGCCAGCGAGGCCGCCGTCGAGGCCTTCAAGCAGAAGGGCCCCGACGCCTTCTGGAAGTTCCACGGCATCCTCTTCGAGAAGCAGAAGGAGCAGGGCGCCCTGCTCCGCCCTGCCCTCGAGACCTACGCCGAGCAACTCGGCCTCGACATGGTGAAGTTCAAGAAGGCCCTCGACACCAACGTCCACAAGCCCATCGTCGACGCCGACTCCAAGGTCGCCGATGACGCCGGCGTCAGCGGCACTCCTGCCTTCATCGTCACCGTCAACGGCAAGCCCGAGGGCTACTTCATCAGCGGCGCCCAGCCCTTCCCCAAGTTCAAGAAGGTCATCGACCGCGCCCTCAAGGAAGCCAAGTTATCCCCGTACCCGGCGCGGGGGAGGGGCCCGCGCCGGGGAGCTAATCCGGGCCCGACCCGGACAGCGGGCGGATCGACTGCCGCAGCAGCGTGAACAACGCGTCCGCGGCGCTCGGCTCCTTCTCCGCATGCTCCGACGACACGCTCGCCTGGATCAGCACCACCGCCTTCTTCTCCCCCGCGGACACCGCCAGGGCGATCACCTCGTAGACCCGGTGGTCGCTGGTCGCCACCCGGATACGCTCCCCCACCAGCGTCCCGATCTTCACCGGGGATGTGGGCAGCAACCTCTTGACCACCGTCGCCCCGGTCCCCGACAGCAGCTGCGCGTCCTTCAACCCCACCGCGCTGCTCGCCCCCTCCAGCCCCGCGATCCTCACGCGCCCCGTCCCGTCCGGGCTGTGGAACTCGTAGATCCCACCCGCCCCTCCCCCGGTCCAGCCCGCCGGCGTCTCGATCTGGAGGTGGTGGGCCTCGATCCGCCTCGCCTCCCCCCTCGGAGGCGACCTCCCGCACCCCATCAACAGAAACATCACCAGCGGAAGCAACCCGGCCAGGGAAGGGAACAGGGCTCTCACCATGCCTGGAACTGAACCCGGTTACGGGCAGGCATCAAGAGACGCGGGAGCCGTACTGAACATCTGCCACAGTGTAAGATCTTTCACCACCCGGACTGCGCACCAGGAAAGAATCCCCGACGGATTTCCCCAGCAGAGCCCGGCCCATGGGGGAGAGGTAGCTGATGTGGCCTTGATCCGCGTCGGTCTCGTCGGGGCCGAGGATCCGGAGGGTCTGCAGCGCTCCGTCCTCGTCCTCGACGGTGACCCAGGCGCCGAAGAAGCAGCGGTCGGAGGCTCGAGGAGCGTCGACGTCCACGGGGTCGAGCGCATCGAGGCGCTTCTCGAGGAAGCGGGCGCGGCGGTCGATCTCCCGGAGGCGCTTCTTGCCGTAGATGTACTCGGCGTTCTCGCTCCGGTCGCCCTGGGCGGCGGCGGCGGCCACCTCGTCGACGACCCGGGGGCGCTCGACGGAGCGGAGGCGGTGGAGTTCGGCCACGATGCGGGCGTGGCCTTGCCTGGAGATGTATTCTTTCTGCATCAGGAAGCCGGAGACAGCGTCGAACGTACACGGACTAGCAGGGTTCAGGTAGATTGAGCTACCCGGGCGAGACGCCGGGTTTCAGGTCATGGAGGTATCCACGTGTTTCGTCAACTGATCGGTCTGGGCGGAGGATTGCTTCTGGGGCTCGTGCTCGTCGGGGCTCCCGGGTGCGGCGACGACAAGCCCGAGACCAAGGCCGTCGAGGAGCCTTACCCGGACTACGCCTCCTTCTGCAACGGGATCGCCCGGGCCCAGTGCACCAAGGCCATCCAGGAGGCCTGCAGCCTCGACACCACCAGCGACACCGAGTGCCTGAGCGAGGTCTCCCGCGCCTGCTCCAACCGCGACAGCGACGTCACCCGGGACATCAAGAGTACCGGAAACTACCGCAAGGACAAGGCCGAAGCCTGTGTCACCGCGGTGGGTGGGGTCTACGCCAAGGCCAAGATCACCAAGGAGGACCACGCCGCCATCCGCGCCGCCTGCGATCCGGTCTTCCGCGGCAAGAACACCGTAGGCTTTGAATGCGAGGGTGACCTCGACTGCGAGGAGGGGCTCGCCTGCTACCGCAGCGATCTCGCCGCCGCCAAGGGCACCTGCGAGACCCCCAAGACCAAGGCCAAGGGGGATCCCTGCGACGAGAAGGGCGACCTCTGCGACAAGGGGCTCTACTGCACCCCCAACGACAAGGCCTGCATCGCCCGCCCCGAGGAAGGCAAGGCCTGCTCCGCCGTCAAACCCTGCGTCGAGACGCTCTCCTGCCAGAACCTCGACGGCGACGGGAACGGCACCTGCGGCGCCCGCAAGGGGAGCCAGGCCGACTGCCAGAACGACGCCGAGTGCCAGAGCAGCTTCTGCGCCCTGGTGGGGGCCAAAAAGATCTGCCTCGATACGCTCAATTTCGGCACGGGCTCCCCGGTTTGTGAGAACTTCGACGGGAAATGACCGTCGGCCGGGTGCTGGTGCCGCTGTTGCTCTGGGGTCTCGGGGCGACCGCAGGCTGCGAAGACAAGAAGGAACAGCTCGTGGAGAAGGTGGCGGGGCCCAGCGCCTCCAACACCGAACCCCCCCCTCCCCCCAGACCCCCGCCAGATCGCGTCCCCGACATCAGCATCGACCCCCAGGGCCTCTACATGGGCGGCGAACGGGCCAACCTCTCCGCCCAGGATGGACCGAAAAAACTCGCCGAGATCACCGGCAAATACCAGCTCGCCGGCAAGACCGTCGCCGTGTCCGCCCTGCGCAACGCTCGCACCCCCCACGTCGCCGCGGTCGTCCAGGCGCTGGCCGCGCAGGGCGCCAGCGAGATCTTGATCCGCACCCAGGACCGCGCCCACAAAGAAACCTCCCTCAAGCTTACCCCCGAGGGGAAGCTCGGGAAGATCCCCGATTGCACCGTCGTCACCATGATGCTCAAGGATCGCACCACCGCCTCCTGGAGCATCCGCGGCGGCGTCGCCACCAAGTACCCACGCGGCATGGCTGGCCCCGACATGAGCCTCACCCTCGAAGGCATCACCAAGCAGGTCGATCGCTGCCCCTCCACCGCGCTCCTCTTCTCCGGCGATGACTCCGTGGACTGGGGCCTCACCTTCGACCTCGCCCTCAACGTCGCCTCCGCGCAGCCCCCCCTCAAAATCACCACCTACACCCTCCCCCGTGAGGCCCCCGTCGCCGGGCGCCCCGTCAAGCTCGCTCCTTGACCCGGGCCGCCTCCGCTCGGGCGTGCGCGCAGCAGGGGGATCGCGTATAGTGGCCCGCCCCCGCGGTCTTCTCGCCGGAGGGGAGCCACCCGCGAGACCGGTATGGGCAAAAAAAAGGCGAAAAAGGGCACAAAACGCGCGTCCATCTCCCCCTCCTCTCGCCCCTCGGTGCCTCCCCCCTCAACCCCTCCTCCCTCCGACGAAAGCGGCCCCACCTCCCTCGAAGAGGCCCTCGCCGCCGCCGCCGAGGCCAGCACCGAAGCCCCTGCCCCGGCGCCAGCCCCTGCCCCGACCGCGGTCGCTCCGGACAGCCTCGCCCCCACCACCGTCCCCCCCTCCGGTGACACCCCGAGCCCGCTCCCCACGGAGGCGAGCACCGCCACGGAAGAGCCCCCCGCGACCTCCCGCTCTTCCGTCGAGCCCCCTCCGGTCTCCGAGCGCCCCTCGCGCCCTTCCACCAAGACCAAGGCCACCGACTCCGCCGAGACCGAGCGCCCATCCCAGCGGGAAAAGGTCAAAGAAGACCCACCACGGAGCAAGCGCTCCTCGGGGAAGATCGCCCTCGACGACGACGAGACCCACAAGGAATTCTTCGCGGGAGCGGACGAGGCGGTCGCCAGGCTCCACGCCGAAGCCAAGAAGACGGCCCACATCGAGGAGGCGGTGCTCGCGGCTCCCCCCCCTCCGCTGTCCCCCGAGCAGATCGCCCGCAGGCAACAGCTCCGCAGGGTCGTGGGGGGGGTCGTGGGCATCGCCTCCGCGCTGGCCTTGCTGATGCTCCTCCGGGTGGCGATGGCTCCCAAAAAATCGGATTTGGCGGCGCTGGAGCTTCCCCCCATGCCCAGGGTCGCGGCCCCCATCACCTCTATCCCGGAGCCCCCCCCCGACCTCAAGCCTGACCCGCCCACCGCCGAGTCCTCCGCGGCCCCGGACACCAGCGCCTCGGCGGCCCCCGCCGACTCCTCGGAGCCAGCCCCCCCAGCGTCCGCCTCCGCCGAGCCAGCAACCTCGGCGGCCCCGGACACCAGCGCCCCAGCGGCGTCCTCCGCA
>CAZSDX010000298.1:0-8737 GCA_964605685.1 uncultured Polyangiaceae bacterium | reverse complement strand
CCCCGGATGCTGCGCGGAACAAAGGTGCCCCGCTCAAAACCAAACGCGGCGGTCACCTTGCGGGTGGTGGATTGCCAGGCCAGCAACACCGAAGAACCCGGAGCACGCCGGGAAACGGCCTCCCGGGAGGTCGCATCCGCAGCCATCAACCAACGGACCCCCGCTTGAACCCAGGGGCCTCCCACCGTATCGGGGACATCCCACACGGGAAGAAGTTTGTAGCCATCCGTCGCCAGGAAAGTCCAATCTCCGCCCGGGTTGGGGTTCTTGTAGAGCAACAGTTCAGGGAGACCGAGGTAAGGTCCAGGACAGAAGGGACAAAATGGCTTGGGAGGGTAGAAGATGAGGTTGCCGGGGTTGGGTCCACAGGTAGCGTCTGTCCCCCATTGACCGTAGGCGTAGTGGCTGGAGCCAATCTCCAGCGCAGGGAGCGGAGTGGGAGGAGCAACCAGGTTGTTGGCGGTCCGGATGGATGTCCAGACGACCCCCTGGACACCAAAACGCTCGGAACAGACCTCTTTCCCGGGAGTACCAATCTGCCCTACCATCCCCTGCGGTGGGTCTTGCCAACGAGCGGCGTCCCACTGCGCCAACCCCGAAGGTGCCTCCGTAGGCAACAGCGGAAAGGGATAATCTTTGGGAGAAGCATTGGAAAATGGAACGTTGTTGATGATCGAGGTTGGGTTGCCTGTAGGGATGGCGTTCCCATCCCACGGCTCGTTTGGGTTCCCGACCGGTCGAAAACTCGGAGCAAACCACGGATTGTTGGGTCCGGGGGTGAACATGCTTCCGTCAACGAAGCAAGAACCAAAAACGAGATCCACACATTGTAGGGGATCGCGGTCCACCCCATCGCGATCACCGCAGGAGCAAAACCGAAGGGCAACGTTGGCGTTGGGGGGAGTGGCCGGGGTTGCAAAGGTGTAAGCATCCGGCGCGGTGGGAGGGAGCAAGATCGGCGAAACTTCCGCCAGCATGCCTCCCTGGGGAGTCTGAGGGGAGCTGAAAAGCGAGCGTTTGAACGGTGCGCAGGGGGTGGGATCGCAGGCATCTCCCCGGATGGAGGAGAGATCGGGAGGTGTCCCCTGGATAGCGGATTGGTTGAGGGTGACCTCCATCTCCAGGTTGCAGTTTTCCTGGAGCGGGTTGGGTACGTCCTGACAGTTATCGCAAGCGTCCCCAACGCCATCTCCATCGACATCAGGCCCTTCTGTGCAACGACCTCCCAGGGGACTGGCCGAGTTACGCACACATTTGCTCTTGATGTTCTGGTTTTTGAGGAAGCAAAACTGATCCGCCGCTTTCCCGGAGAGATCTCCGTTGAGCGTTGGGTTGCAGTCGAAGTATTGCTTGCTAACCAGCTTCGTGTCGAAGAAAACAGGGTTGTCCCGGACCCGTTCATCAAAGTTTGAAGCCGTACACCTGTCGCATACGTCACCGATTCCATCGCCATCCCCATCGAACTGGTTCTCGTTTTTATTGATAGGGCAATTGTCCACGCGATCAGAGATCCCGTCGAGATCCGAATCGAGGGGTTTGGCGCAACGGCTCTCTCCGCGGTTGAAGCAGTAGGCCGCCCCAGGTGCAGCAGGTGCTGTCCCAGGAACCCACGTTCCGAAGGGAACGCATTTGTTATCCTTTCCTGGGCATTCCGCATCGCTGGTGCAGCAGGAGAGATCAAAGCCAGGAGAAACGGTCGTATCGCAGGCATCCCCCAGGCCATCGCCATCGCTGTCGTTTCGATCGGACGACTTGGTAACAGGACAGTTGTCGCAAGCATCCGGGATTCCGTCCCCATCCCCATCGGGTAGGCTAAATTTTCCGGTAAAGCGATACTCTGGATCAGGAACGGACGGGCAAGGATCGCAAGCGTCCGGGATGAGATCGAAATCGGAATCCGAGTCGTCCGCAGTTGTCCCCGTCAATTCGCTGGGAAGACACTCTCCCATGAATCGACCGTTTTGATCGATAACCCGGCTATTTACAAAAGAGAGGTTATTCGCGGAGCCAATTCGAGCAACATCCGTGTAAAAGGGGGAAGGATTGGTGGGGTTCCAAGGATCTGGTACAACCCCCCAAGCACTGGTTACACCACACAGCCGAAAAGGAGGCGATAGACTGAGATCTTGCCTGAGTAGAGCACCGCCCGAGTCTCCCGGCAACGCACCCGCGTAGGTAGTGTATCCGATGGTTGTGAACCACGTGTTCGTGAAAATTCCTTCCCCAGCACCTTTCTCTTTCGCCATCCATCCACTAGAAAAGCGAAAATTTCTCGGTTCGTTGGCAGAAGATCCAGATATCTCTTTCCGACCATAACCGACTACGAAGGCGCCAAAATCATCTCCGCAAAACGTAAAATCAGTAGTTGGCGGGTGAAGTGGTTGAATTTGACCAACTGGAACGCGTTGATCCAATTGGATCAGCGCGACATCTCGATAGGAATCTGAGCCGGTCGCGTAATTGAACGAGTACGGTTTTGCTTTCCTCACAGCAAGCGGGTTATTTCGCCCCGCTGGATAAATGATTTGCATGATACCCCCAATAAAAGGAGTATTCCCATCGAGGCGAAATGTATGCCGTGCAAGGAAACCCGTCTGAGGTTGAAGTCCAAAAGATATAGTGTAATTCCCGTTGATACTATTTTGAACTGTCGTTGAGGTAGGGGGGGGACCAATGACCGAATCGGTGCCCACAACGCAATGGCCAGCCGTCAAAATCCACACGGGAGAGATCAACGTTCCCGAGCAAAATTCGTTTAGGTTTGGGTTGACCCACCGCCCGACAAACGGAAAAGCATTCCCGTTGTCGTCGATCCCGTTGCGAACCTCCTGCTGCCGTTGTGCCAAGGAGTCGCTGGGAGCAGGTGGTGTCGGAGCCTCGTCGTGACCAGCACATCCGGTTGCCATCGTGGCAGACGTGGTCAACCAACCAACCAACCAACCAACCAACCAGATGACGCGCGCATGGGGAACCTCCGAGGATGTGTCCCGGAGTGTCTCGCCCTGGATCGCAGGGTGTCAACAAGAATCGTCAACCCCGTCACTCCGGACTCCCAGGACGGCGGCTCTTCCTGTGCACCAGAGAGGGCTAACTTCGGCAGGCAGACCGTGGCCTTGGCGGCTTTGGCGCTGCTCGCGCCTACCATGCGATCCGCCAGGGTGGAGGTCGTGCCGGGGACCGCCGCGCAGAGCTGGTTCATCGCTTCCGCGCGGGAGACGCAGCGCCCGGCTCCGTCCGGGAAGGCGGCGCAGAAGGTGACCGGCGTCCCCGCCTTGTCCGGGCAGAACCCCTCGCAGGGCACGGTGCAGACCCCGGCCCCCTGGGAGCCCAGGGCGCAGGCCGCCTTCTTCCCGGATACGGTGAAGTTGCAGTCCTTGTCCGCCGCGCAGGAGGAGCCGATCCAGGGATCCTTGCTCGGCTCCACGAGGTAGAAGCCAGTGCCAAGGTCGCGGCGGTTTTCCCCGGCGTAGGCGCAGTGGTCCAGGCCCAGCGGTCGGTCGGCCCGGTAGGCGCAGACCAGGCGCGGAAAATCCTCGGAGAGCCAGGTCGGGTACACCTTCACGCCGCTCCCCGTGGGGCGCACGACGCCCTTCTCCGCGGGGTAGTCGACGTCGATGGTCTTCCCGTCGAACACGTCGTAGTCCGCGGAGATGGTGGCCTTCACGCCGAGGGTGAAACGCTCCTGGATGGTGTGGGGCTTGCCCATGTCGATGCCGAGCAGGTGCGCCATCTCGACGACGTGCTCGCCGGCCATCCGGTTGCACCCGTGGGAGACCGGACCCCGGTAGAGGTGCCACTCCAGGTCCCCGGTCGCCACGTCCGGGACGCTGGTGATCGGCCCGTGGAAGGCGATCCCTCGCTGGTTGTTGTACATCAGGAACGGGAAGCCTCCCCACGGTGCCTTGTCGTTGGTCGGCGTGTAGGCGATGCCGAAGAGCGTCGAGTAGGTCCCCGGGGCCGCCGGCGCCTTCCCCGTCGAAGGATCGACCTTCCCGGTGGCGATGGGGTACACCACCGTCACCTTGGTGCGATCCCCCGCCGGCCTGGCCTCCCCGTAAAAAGGCACGCTGCCCTTGAAATCCTTCGGCAAGAGCCCCGTGACCCGCACCGTGTGCCCCTTGAGCGAGGCGAAGACCTCCACCTTCTCCAGCCTGGGCAGCGCGCCGTTGTAGATCCACTTCTGGCTCGGCTGCCCGTTCTTCTCCGCGTTGATCAGCTCCTCGTCGTAGCCGGTCTCCGGCGCCTCTCCCTCCCTCGGTTCTCCCTCCTCCGAGGCGCAGGCGGTGATCGATCCCAGAACCACGGCGGCCCACAGGCCAGCGAGAAAGCGGCGCAAAAACATGACCCGCAGGGATTCTCCCGGCTCCCCGGCGCGTCAACGGAAATGACACTCCACGCGCCCGACGAATGGGTATTTCTCTACCCCGACGCACTCGGCTGGGTCGGCGCGGGCTCCAGCGGGGGAGGGCTCTCGTCCTCGGCCAGCAGCGAGCGCAGCGCCAGCACAAGCACCACCAGCCCGACCACGAGCAGGAGCGCTCCGATCGCCTTGCGCCGGCCAGGCGAGGGGGTCGCCGGGACGTCGGTCAGGGTGGTTCGGGCGGCGCCTGGCTCCGGAGCGGGCATGTGCACAGGCAGCGGGACCGTGGCTCCGGCGCCGGGGCGCTTGGGGGGCAGCGAGGTCGCCGCCGGAGCCGCCGGAGCCGCGGGGGCCGGTGGGAGCGCCTCGTTCGGTACACCCGGAAGCGTCGGAGCAGGCGGATGGGGGGCCGGAGGGAGGCCCGGGAGCGGAGCCTCCACGGTCTCGACCACGGTGGCCTGCGGGGTCTGGCGCGGGGGCTGCTGGGTGGCCTCGGGCCGGAGCCCCGGTTCGACCACACAGGCGGCCAGGATGGTGATGTTGTCGGGCCCCCCGCGGGCGTTGGCGAGCTGGACGACCTGCCCGCAGAACTGAGGGAGCTGTCTGGTCTCGGCGGCCAGGGTACCCATTGCCAGTAGATCCGTGTCCCGCACCACGTCGGTGACCCCGTCGGTCACCAGCACGAAGAGGTCGCCTGCCTGCTGGAGCGTGCGCTCGCTGCGCAGCTCGACCCGGGCCTCCGCGTCCATCCCCAGGGCCCGGGTGATCTTGTTGCTGTCCGGGTGTCCCTGGGCTTCCTCGGGCCGGAGTAGCCCGGCGTCGACCATCTCCCGCACCATCGAGTGATCGCGGGTGAGCGGCCAGAGCTGCCCCGCCCGGATCAGGTAGGCCCGGCTATCCCCCACGTGAGCGACGTCCACGCCCATCGGGTGGATGATCGCGGCCACGCAGGTCGAGCCAGGATGCCCACGGTCGGCGCTCCCCATGGCGAAGACCCGCCGGTTGGCCTCCCGGATCGCCGCCGCCAGCGCCTCCCCCGGGTCGCTCCCCTGGGGGGCCCGGGAGAGCTCCGTCAGGATGGTGGAGACCGCCAGGTGGCTCGCTTCCCGGCCTGCGCTGTGGCCTCCCATGCCGTCGCAGACCAGGAGCAGATGCCCCAGGTGGGTCTCCTGGTAAGCGAGGGCGTCTTCGTTCTCCTGCTTGTTGGGGTCGCGCCCCGGATCCGTCTGCTGCCCGAGGAGGAGGCGGGGCCAGGGTGCGCTCATCGCCTTGCCTCACCCGATCTGAACGCTCAGCTCCACGGGGCCGAAGCGCAGCAGCGACCCTGACGGAGTCGGCGTCCAGACACCCGGGTTGAGTCGCACCCCGTTGACGTGGCTCCCGTTGTTGGAGCGCTCGTCGCGCACCAAGAGCTGCCCCCCTTCCAGCTTGATCGTCGCATGCACGCCGGAGATCCGGGGTTCCTGGAGGATGATCTGGCACTGGGAAGGATCCCGGCCCACGCGCATCTCGGTGCCGGGGGTCACCGTGAACACCCCTTCCGTCCCCGAGAGCGTCGCCTTGCCGCCGCTGACGCCCGCCGTTGGCCCGTAGGGATCCGGCGGGGGCGCCCCGTGCGCGGGCTGCCCCGTGGTCAACCCGTACTGCGGGGGCTTGCCGCCGTAGAGGAACTCCGGAGATGCTCCCTCCGCCGGGGGAGCCCCGTAGGGCGGCGCGCCACCGAAGCCGCCAGGAGGAGGCCCACCGTAGCCACCCGGGGGGCCGCCGTAGCCGCCCGGTCCCGCGGGGGGAGGAGCGCCGCCGAAGCCACCCGGGGGAGGAGCGCCGCCGAAGCCACCCGGGGGAGGAGCGCCGCCGAAGCCGCCGGGAGGTGGAGCGCCGCCGAAGCCACCGCCGGGGGGCATCGGTACGGGGGCGGGGGCGGGCATGGGGCGTCCACCGCCCCCGCCCCCGCCTCCCTTCTTGCCGCCGCCCTTGGCGAGCACGGCGAGGAGCAGCAGCACGATGACGCCGCCGAAGGCGATCCCGACGAGGAGCAGCACCGGGAAGGGTTTTTCGCTTGCCTTGAGGGTGAGGATGGTGGTGGCGGTGGCTCCGCTCATCCGCCGGGCGACGGTGTCGTAGAGGACCACGCGGACCACCGCCTTGTCGCCGGTGCCCAGCAGGATCTTCTCCGACTCGGGGGCCTCGAATTCGACGAAGGTATCGGACGCCTTGATGGACTTGCCGTCCATCTTCATCGCGATCAGCTGCTGCTGGGTGCGCTTGGCGGCCTCGATGTCCGTGGAGCGCACCGCGGGCGGCGGCGTGTTCCCCTTGGGGATGAAGTACACCTGGGCCCGCTGGTGGTTGGAGCCCCAGCAGAAGTTCCCGTAAACCTTGAATTTCCCGCCAGGATGAACCGGATCGCGGGCGGCCATCTTGGTGGTGTACTCGACGTTGACGTCCAGCGGCCAGGTGGTCGGGTCGATGCCGATGGGGACGTCCTTGAAGCTCCCGTCCGGGGCGATCATCGGGTTCACGTCCCGGAAGAACAGGTTGAACGACTGGAGCAGCGTCGGCGCCATGCAGGGCACCCGCCAGCGCACCAGGAACATCTGGTTGAAGCGATCCCGCACCGCCTCCGTCAGCGGACCCCCGACCGCCCCGCCGTTCCCCCGGACCACGGAGAAGTAGCCCCCGATGTCTGGGTTGGCCAGGTTGGTCATGAAATCCTGCGCGTTCTTGGTGAACTCCTCCGAGAGTCCCGTCGTCGGGAAGTACACCGAGATCACCGGCAGCGGCGTCTTCGGCAGCGACTGGTTGTCCTCCGGGAACCGCCCCTTCGTCATGTACTGGCTGAGCTGGATCGCCGCGGGCCCCGTCGACGCCGTGTCCGCCCCGGCCCACCCGTTCGACAGCACCACCATCGCCTGGTGCAGCGGTACCTCCACCGTCGTCCCAGCGTTCCCCAGCTCCTTGAAGGACGACTCGGTGATGCTCTTGATGATGGTGAACAGCGGCCTGGCGCGCCCTTCCCTTGGCATCATCCGCGCCGAGTTGATCGCCGCCACCAGCTCCCCCTTCTGCGGCGATGCCCTCCACTTCGTGTCCGTCAGCGCCTGCCGATCCCCGAAAACCACGATGTTGGCGATGTCCTGCGGCCCCATCGCGTTCACGAACGCCGCCCCCACCTGCTGCGCCTCCCGGAACGCGCTCCCCATGCTCCCGCTCGCGTCCAGCAGGATCAGCCACGCCGTCCCCACCCCCTTGATGTTCTGGCTCTCCCCCCACTTGTGCCGCGACACGAACTTCGCCGGCTGCTCCGCCCCGTCCACCAGCACCGTCAGCACCGCGTTCTGCGCCGGAAAATCGAAGGGCTGAAACAGCGCCCTCGGCTGCGACAGCTTCTCGCTCATGCACTGTAGCTGCGCCCCCCCTTGCATGAACGCGCAGTCCTGCGTCGCCTCGCTCAGCCGCTTCCGCTGGGCGATCTCGATGACCGTGTTGATGATCGGTTCGCCTTCACCCTGCGCCGCCCTCGGGTCGATCCGAAGAATTTTGGCCTCGGGGGCCGCCTCCGCGCGGCCCGCCGCCGCCATCGACAGGCACACCGCTAGGCCGCTCAGTAGCTTGGTCGCGCGCAATTTCATCTCGTTCTCCATATATTCTTTGCGCTCCCCTGGCCACGCAAAGAAAAAGGCGAGGCGCCCGGGACCCCGGGCACCTCGCCTCCTCCTCGCCGCTCACGCCCGCGGTACGATCTTCACCACCACCCCGATCCCGCCGAACTTCACCCGGTCGTTGTCCCGCAGGTCGCGCCTCCCCTGCGCCCCCAGCGGTGACCCCTCGTCGTTGTAAAAAGTGCCGTTCGTGGATCCAAGATCCTCGACGTAGCCGGTCCTCGTCCCGCTATCCACGTGCACCGCCGCATGCACCGACGACGTGTGCGGATCGTTGATCTCGATGTCCAGCCCGTCCGCGGCGCCCGCACGCCCGACCAGGTTTCTCCCCGCGTACAGCGGCCAGAACTGCCCGTAGGTGTCGCTCTGGTAGGTCACCAGGAACCCTACAAGCTCCCGCTTCCCCCCCGGTCCCGCCGGTGGCGGCACCGCCCGCTGTGGATCCGTCGCCCCGAAGGGCGAAGGCGCTCCGCCCCCACCCGCCGCCGCCGCGACCACCACCGCGCCCCCCGAGGAGAGGCCCGTCGAGGCAAACGCCTCCGGTCCGGTGAACTTCGGCTCCGCTCCCGGAGGAGGCCCGAACCCTGGAGGAGCCCCCCCCGGAGCCCCGCCGCCCGGAGGCCCGAAGCCCGGGGGAGCCCCGGCTGGAGCGCCGCCCGGAGGTCCAAACCCCGGGGGAGCCCCCCCCGGAGGCCCAAAGCCCGGGGGAGCCCCC
>CAZSDX010000297.1:0-8757 GCA_964605685.1 uncultured Polyangiaceae bacterium | reverse complement strand
GAGGTGCTCGCCCCGGGGGCCTGCGGCGACCAGCCGGGGAGCCTCGGCCAGCGGCAGCGCTCGCGCCTCCTTGAGCCCGCCCGCAGAGCCGTACACCGGGGCGACGGAGAGGGCCCGGGCGTCGGCGCAGGCCACGGCGGATCCATCCGGGGAGACCGCGCAGGCGGCGGGAGGCGAGGGGAGCGGACCCCGGGTGACGAGGGTGGAGCAGTCTTCGAGGCGGTAGCCCCGGGTGGCGCCGTCCTCCGACGAGACCACCGCCCAGGTGCCCAGGCGGGTGGTGTGGATGCCGGTGATGGCCCCGCTGCTCCCCTGGAGGCGCCCGGCCACCTCGCCGGTATGGAGCGAGATCAGCAGCACGTCGTCGTCGGCGCTGGCGAAGAACAGCAGGTGATGACGCGCGGACCAGGCGAAGACCGGGGCTCCGGTCTCGAAGCTGGCGGAGCGGCCCTCCAGCCAGAGGCGGGCGCGGCGGTTGGCGCCCACGGCGAAGATGGCACTGTCCGGGCCCGCCCCGAGCGCCAGCGGAGGCCCGGCGACCCGCTCGGAGAGCATCTGGAACGCACCGGGACGGCCCCCGCTCACTGGAGTCCAGTGGATCACCCCGTCCTGCGCCGCCACCACCAGCCTGTCCCCCGAGGGAGAGAGCGCCACCGCGGCCACGTCCCCGTGGGGAGCCACCGCCTCGGAGGCCGTCCCCTTGCCGTCGATCAGCACCAGCTTGCCGGAGCGGTGCGCGCCCACCCCCAGCGATCCGTCCTGCGCCACCGCCATCCCCACCAGGTCGCCGTGGGCGAGCTCGCTCCGGTGCTTCGAGGAGGTCCCGTACTGGACCAGCTTGCCGTCGGGCCCTCCGCAGCGGATCAGCAGCCGCTCGCCCATCCAGCCGACCTGCTCCACGCTGCCCTCGCACTTCGCGAGCACCATCGGGGAGAACTTCGGCCCGTGCGCCAGCACCAGCTCGCCCACGCTCGACCCCACCGCCAGCGTGTCGTCGGAGAAGGCCACCGACCGGGGCACCGCGTGGTCATCCCGCGAGGGCCTCACCAGCGCCGTGTCGGGCCCCGACACCGACTGGAAGAACACCGCGCCGTCGCCGCCCCCCGTCGCCAGCCAGTCCCCCTTGCCGGAGAACACCGCGAACCGGGCCCCGCGGCGGTGCAGCGGCAGCGGGTAGGGAAGCCCCCGGTAGCGCGCCCTCCACGCCAGGATGTCCAGCGCCGGGCTCGGGCTCTTCTCGTAGCTCTCGAAGGCCGTCGCCAGCGCCCGCGACGGATCCTCGTTGAGCTGCCGCTCCGCCACCGAGCGCAGCCTCGCCCCCTCCGCCCTCCGGTAGTCCACCTCCAGCTGCGCGGCCTTCCTCGTCGCCTCCCCCAGCCGCGCCCGGAGATCCCGCTCGCTCCGCTTGGTCACCAGCGCGAAGGTGAAGGCCGCCGCCACCGTCGCGAAACCCCCGGCTCGCAGAAGAAATTTCCGTCGCGTCTGGTTCGAGCGCACCGCCTCGATGAAGGCCAGCTCGGTCTGATCCAGCGCCGACGGCGTCACCTCGAACCACCGCAGCAACCTCGTCGCCTGCTCCCCCGACCACAGCGCCCCCGCGGGCCTCCCCTGGCCGTCCCACTCCCGGGAGGCCGACGCCACCCGCTCCCGGAAGGCGCGGTCTTCCCCCGTGGTCCGGAGCAGATCCCGCAGCGCCGGCCAGTGGGTTATAAGTGACTCATGGGCGAGCTCGATCTCGCCGCCGGACTCGTGGAGGAGCTTGGACTGGAGCATCCTGGCGAGAGCGCGCTCGGCGCCGGGGCCGACGGCGGCGGGGTCGAGGAGCACGGAGCGAGGGGCGCGGGCGCGGGTGTTCTCGGCGCTGACCATCCGGAGGAGGATCTGCTCGGCAGAGGAGCGCTCCTCGCGGCCCATGCTATCGAGGACGCTGTCGCCGTGGCGGGCGAGGGCGCCGGCGAGGCCGCCGAGGGATTTCCAGGCGGCAGAGGGGAGGAGCTTGCGCTCCTCGTCGCGAGCCTGCCACCAGGCGGCCATGGCGAAGGACAGGAGCGGGAGGCCCGCGGAGGAGCGGGCGACGTCGTCGAGGATGGCGTCGACGAGGGAGGGGTCCTCGAAGGCGTAGCCGGCGGCCTGGGCGGGGCCTACCAGGGCCCTGCGGAGCCCGTCGCCCAGCAGCGGACGGACCGGGTAGAAGCCGCGGGTGAGCAGGGGGCGCAGGGGCTCCTGGGAGAAGAGGCGATCCATCAGGTCGGCCCGGAGGGTGGCGAGCAGCCGCAGCTCGGGAACCGGGACCTCGGTGAAGGAGCCCAGGGCCCGGGCGAAGGCGGTGACCTCGGCGGCGTCGGTGGCCAGGGTGGCGATCTCCTCGAGCTGATCGATGACCAGCAGCAGGCCGGTGTCCGGGGGGAGCGCGGCGCGGAGGCGAGGGCCGAGCCCCTCGGGGGAGGCGCGCAGCGAGGCCAGCACCTCGTCCTCGGGGGTGGAGAAGGCCCGGCTGAGCGCGGCCGCCAGGGAGACGAGGGGGCGAGCCCGGGGCTCGAGGCGGGCGGTACGGAACACCAGGCCGCCTCCGAGGGCGCCCTCCTCGATGGCGGGGACGACGCCGGCGTGGGCCAGGCTGCTCTTGCCGGAGCCGCTGGGCCCGACCAGCACCAGCCCGCCCTGGGCCCGGAGCCGCTCCAGCACCTCGACCACCTCGGCCTCACGCCCGAAGAACACGTCCCGCTCGGAGGCGGAGAAGCTGCTGAGGCCGCGGTAGGGGCCGGAGCCGGGGACCCGCCGGGTGCGCGCCTCCCCGGACGCCGCCACCAGGGCCGCCACCAGCTCGACGGCGCTCTCGTGGCGCTCCTCGGGGCGCTTGGAGAGCAGCCGCCGCAGCAGCGCCGCCAGGGGCGCGGGCATATCGGGGCGCAGGCTGCGAACGTCGGGGAAGGGCTGCTCGTCGCACACGGCGAGCATCACCTCGGCCATGGTCTGCCCTGGCGTGTAAGGCAGCCTGCCCGCGGCGGCGACGAAGAAGGTCATGCCGAGGGCGAACAGGTCGGAGCGCGGCGACGCTTCCTGCTGGCGCCACAGCTCCGGCGCCATGAACAGCGGCGTTCCTCCGCTCAGCCCCGCCACCAGCGAGGCGTCGTGGGAGACATCCTTCCGGCTCCGGTCCGCGGTGGCCAGGCCGAAGTCGATCAGCTTGAGCCCGCCCACCACGCCCTTGCGCTCGCCCACCACGAAGAGGTTCTCCGGCTTGAGATCCCGGTGCAGCAACCCCACCTCGTGCGCCGCCGAGAGCCCTCGCGCCGCCGCCAGCAGCAGCTCGTACCAGCGCGCCACCGGAAGCTTCCCCCCGTGCCTCGCCGCATGCGCCTGGAGCGACTCCCCCTCCAGGAACTCCATGGCCAGGCACGGCCGTCCGTCCAGGGCGTAGATGGCGAACACCTGGACCACGTTCGGATGAGACAGCTTGGCCAGCACCCGCCCTTCCCGCTGGAACTGCCGGAGCAGCTCCGGGTTCTGCGCATGCTCGCTCCGGAGAAACTTCAGCAGCTCCCACCGGTCGAAGGCGGCGTTGTAGCCCCGCGCCACCAGCCCCATGGCTCCCTGCTCCGACAGCGGCTCCACCCGGGTGAAGGGCCCGAAGGGCCGCAGGAACGCGAGGTCTGCGGTCGAGCTCGGCATGCTCCCCGACGCGGATTTCCCACCGGTGATCGGTGTCTGCGCCTGGGTCTCTTCCAGGGCTGTGCTCGCCTCGTCGGGCCCTAGCGCCGTCTGCTCGAACGGGCTCACCCCCTGCGTCTTGTGCTCCATGTGGTCCATCCCACGATAGAGCACCACCTCCCGGGGTTCCATCGGCTCGCATTCCTCGCTCCGCCGGGCGGGGACGCTCTTGCTGTGGCGGGGCCCCTCGGGAAAGATCACACGCTGGAGGTCGTGTATGGGAAAGCGACATGAGTTTCGAGAAGGCGACTGGGAGTCGATTGCAACGCGTCTGGACGAGATCATCAGCGCGCACAGCGGGGAGGATCCCTTCGACGAGGCGCTGAAGCTCCTGGTGGCTCGCCTCGCCCACGAGAGCTCCCCGGCCTTCAAGGAGCCTTTCCTGCCTCACCCCGAGGGCGCGGTGCGCCAGGCCAACCGCCTTCTTCGCCAGGCCGTCGAGCGGTGGCCCGGGGTGCTCGACGCCAGGACGACGACGCGGCTGAGCGGGGCGGAGCTGGCCCGGTGCGCCGCGATCCTCCCCCCGGCGCGGCTGCTCTCCGAGGATCTGGTCGGCCTCGACGCGATCTTCGAGTTCATCGTCAACCGGGCCTCCAAGGGACAAAAAGGTCAATACTTCACCCCCCGCCACGTCATCTCCGAGGTGGTCGAGATGCTCCGCCCCCGGCCTGGCGAGCTGGTCGCGGACCTGGCCTGCGGCTCCGGAGGGTTCCTGCGGCATGCGCTCCTCCACGAGCCTCGCTGCTCGGTCTGGGGCTTCGATCAGGACCTGCGCGCCTGCCGGGTCGCCCGGGTGATGCTGGCGGCGAGCGGACAGGAGGCGTCCCGCATCGTATGCACCGACAGCCTGCGGCTCCCCGCGCAAAGGGCGGACAGGAGCTCGACGCTGGAGGAGATCATGCGGTCGAAAATAGAGAATTTTCAGGGATTCGACCTGATCCTCACCAACCCGCCCTTCGCTGGCGACGTGGGCGAGCAGTACTCGGAGCGCTACCAGCTCGCCCGCGGAAGACGGGTCGAGCGCGACGTGCTGTTCCTCGAGCGGTGCGTCGAGCTCTTGAAGCCGGGGGGGCGCCTGGCGATCGTGCTCCCCCACAGCAAGGTCGGCAACCGCCAGTGGACCGGGGCCCGCAGGTGGCTCTTGGAGCGCGTCCGCCTGATCGCGTCCCTCGGGCTGGGCCGCAACACCTTCCGCCCCCACACGGGCCAGAAGGCATGCGTCCTCGTCGGCCTCAAGCGCGCCGCCGTCGCGCAGCGCTTCGACGAGGAGGAGGTCCTCTTCTTCGTCAGCGACCGGGACGGCAAGGACGTGCGGGGCAGGCTCCGGCTCGGCGCGGACGGCCAGCGGGTTGACCACGATCTCCCGGAGGCGACGCCCCTCGTCCGGGCCCGCTTCGATCTCCTGGCGGCGGGGGTGTGATCGTGGGGATCCATGTGGTGAAGCTCGCCCGTGATCTCGGGGAGGACCTCGTGCTCGCCCCGGAGCGCTTCGACCCGCGACGCTCCGCAGAGACCTCCTCCGGCAGGGCCCTCGTGGAGCTGGCCGACATCCTCGGGGAGAACGTCCCGGCTCGCTCCTTCGACCCGGCGAGGCCGGTCCTCGTCCTGGACACGACCCACGCCTACGAGGGCTTCGTCATCCTCCGCCACGCGCCCACCTCCGCGGATCGCATCGGCAGCCCCAAGCGCAGGATCCTCCCGGGCGACGTGATCATCTCCCGCCTGCGCCCTTACCTCCGCCAGGTCGCCTTCGTCGATGACGCGCTCTTCCAGCGGATCCCCGGGGGCAACGCGGTGTGCGCCAGCGCGGAATTCTTCGTGCTCCGGGGCCGGCCAGGCTTCGATGCGGTCGCCCTCGTCCCGTTCCTGCTCTCCGAGCCTGTCCAGGCGATCCTCGCCGCCGGCCAGGAGGGAGGGCACCACCCCCGCTTCTCCCGGGAGCTTCTCGCCTCCCTCCGGGTCCCCGCCTGCGTCCTGGAGAACGCCGCCGACCACGCCCGCCAGGTGCGGGAGCTCGCCGCCGGGGTTCGCCGCTCCCTCTCCGGGTGCCAGGCCCTCGTCGCTGCCCTCCAGGAGCGCATGGAAGAGGACCGCTGACCCACGGCGGACCCCCGGGGACGCAAGCAGCGCGGGGGAGAGCCGGGGCGGCGCAACGTTTTCGCGAAAGGTGGCGCGCCTGGTCCCCGGGGGGACCGGGGAGGCGGCACGGTGGTTGCTCAGGGACCGGGCCACCCAGGAGGTTCCCATGCCCATGGCCAGCGAACCGGCGGCCCTCTCGGCCTACCGCTCCAAGCTCAGCTCCTTCTCCCCGCTCCCCGAGGCCGACGAACGGGCCCTCGCCCTCGCCTGGAGGCAGGGAGACAAGAAATCGGGAGAACGCCTCGTGTGCGCCTGCTTGCCCTTCGTGGCTTCCATCGCCATGGAGTACCGGCGCTGGGGGGTCCCCCTGGAAGACATCATCCAGCAAGGAAACATCGGGCTGCTCAAGGCCGCCGAGCGCTTCGACCCTGCCCGCGATTGCCGGCTCATCACCTACGCGGCTTACTGGATCCGCGCGGAGATCCGCGATTATGTCGTCCGGGCTTACCGGGTGGTCCGCTTCGGGACGACCAAGGGCGAGCGCCGGGCGCTCCGCTACTACCGCACCACCCGCGAGGACGACCCGGCCACGCTGGCGCACAACGCCGGGCTCTCCGAGGAGCGCGTCCGTCAGCTCCTTCCCCTGCTGACCTCCGTGGACGCCAGCCTCGACGCCGAGTCCCCCAGCACCGGGCTCACCTACCTCGACCGTCTGGAGAGCCCCGAGCCCTCCCCCGAGGAGCGTGCAGCCCAGTCCGAGGCCAACGCCGTCGCCCGCGAGGCCCTCGACGAGGCCCTCCGCGAGCTCTCCCCCCGGGAGCAGCTGATCATCCAGGAGCGCTGGGTCCGGGAAGAACCCCTCACGCTGGAGTACCTCGGCTCCCGCCTCGGCGTCAGCAAGGAGCGGGTCCGGCAGCTCGAGGAGCGCGCCCGCGCCAAGCTCCGGGCGCGCCTCGAACGGGTCCACCAGGCGGTCGCCTTACCGCGGGAAAGATCACGGTCGACCTGCCGGGGTGCTACCCTCCTTCCCCGTGCGTCGATCGTGGTGGATCGGACCTGGCGTCGGGCTCCTGGTCGGGGTGGGTTGGCTCCTGCGGCCTGCCCTACCCCCCCCTGCGCCTCCCTGCTCCTACCCGGAGTCTCCGTCCTCCTCGCCGCTCGCCTCTCCCTCGGGCTCCTGCGCTCCCTCCGGCGCCCCGGGCCGCACGCTCCAGACTCCCTCTGGCGCCCCGGCCTCGCTCTCCTGCGACGAGGCTCGCAGGATCATCCACCAGGCTCGTACCCAGCTCGCCGCGCCTCCGGTCTCCCCGGAGCTCCGCCCGTTCTCGGACGCCCTCGTCGACTGGGTCGATCCCCACGGGCTCTGGACCGCCGCGCCGGACTCCCCCGTGGCCGCCGCGCTCCGCTCCCAGGCCCGCGGCGTGCTCGCGGAGATCGAGGCCCCCGTCGGCAGCGGCCCCTGCGCGACCACCCACGAGTTGGGCACGGTGCTGGGCGTCTGGGTGAGCGAGCTCCGGGCGCTGTTCGAGGCCGCCGAGCGGTCGGCTCCGGCGATGACCCCGCGGGAGGCGTTCCGTTTCGCCTCCCTGGCTGCCTTCGAGGACGGCCCCGTGACCCGCCCTGCTCGCCCGCTGGCCACCGAGCTCGGCTTCCGGGTGGGGGTCGTGCGGCGCTCCCTGGGCACCGAGGGGGTCCAGGCCGCCGAGGCCCTCCGGGAGCGGTTGCTGCCGGGGGACGCCCTCGACTGGTCCACGGTGATCCTGGCGGGGGCGGTGCGCGCTTACCTGCCCCAGATCGACCCTCACGGGGGCTGGGCTCCTCTCGACGAGGAAACCTCCCTCTACGAGATCGATCTGGAGGCCTCCCCCCCGCCTCGCCTCTGGCGCAAGATGACCCGCACCGCGGTCGGCGTCCGCGTCGAGGAGACCCACGCGGAGGGGCTCGCCCAGGGGGACATCGTCCTCCGGGTCGACGCCGTCCCCACCGCTGGCCTCAGCGTCGAGCAGTGCGAGCAGCTCAGCTTCGTCGATGTCGAGGGCACCGCCCCCCTGGTCAAGCGCGTCGTCGTCCTCAGCCCCGGCGACCTGGCCCCTCGCCTCGTCGATGTACGTCCCACCTCCCACCCCCGCGGCGACCCGGAACCTCCCGGCGACCCCCGGCAGGAGCAGGAACCCTCCGGCTTCGATGTCGCCCGCATCCCCTACGGGGACGGTGAGGTGCTGGTGGTTCCCTTCGGGGACGTCCCCGACAACCTCGGCGAGGAGCTGGGCACCACCCTGCGCCGGGAGCGCGGCCCCGCCCTCAGGGGGGTCGTTCTTGACCTTCGTGGCAACGGGGGAGGCTCGACGGACGGGGCCGCCGGGGCGTTGGGGCTCTTCCTCCCGGGGGCGCCGCTGTTCCCGATGAAGCGGCGGGATGGCTCCGTGGAGGTGGAGCGGGCGCCGCTCCCGCCCATCGCCGACCGGTGGGACGGCCCCGTGGCGGCCCTGGTGGACGGCGACACCGCCAGCGCCGCGGAGATGATCTCCGGCGCGCTGCTGGCGTACCGGCGGGGGCCGGTCCTGGGCGACAGGACCTACGGCAAGGGCTGTGCCCAGGAGTACCTGGACGACGACGCGCGGGCCGGGGTGCTCCGGCTGACGACGCTGCTCTACGCGCTGCCGGACGGGACGCCGGTGCAGATGACCGGGCTGTCGCCTTCGCTGCGGCTCCCCATGCCCCGGGCCCCGGAGCGCGAGGCCAACCTCGCCCACGCGCTGCTCCCCTGGCGAGGCCCTGACGTGAGGGAGCCCCCGCTGGTGCGAGACGTCCCCTGGCCGGGGCATGGCGGCGCGGTGGGGCCCTGCAAGGACGCCTTGCTCTGCCGGGCCCTGCGCCAGCTCGGATCCCCCCGCGCCGCCACCGCCCGGGAGCGGCGATAAGAGCCCCCAGGCGCCCCGGTCCTGGCCCCTCGCGCCGCGGGAACGA
>CAZSDX010000296.1:0-8812 GCA_964605685.1 uncultured Polyangiaceae bacterium | reverse complement strand
TCGGCGGCGGAGGCGGGGGCGGCGCCTCGGCGGACCCCTTGCCTCCCGGGACGCCCCCCTCCTTGGCGTTGGGGTCGCGCACCGCCGTGGTGGCCGTCCCCTTGGCCGCGGTGGTGCCGCCCGCGTAGCGCCCGTCTCCCTGGACCATGGTGAAATCGTTGGAGAAATCCGCCACGTCGTCCGCGGCGGTGAGGGTCTTGCCAGCCTGCGCCGCCGCCGGAGGGGGCTCCGCGGGCTTGGCCTCCACGGGCTTGGCCTCCGCGGGCTTGGCCTGGGGCTGCACCACCGGCTTGGGCGCGGGGGCGGGGGCAGGTTCAGGCTCGGGCTCGGGTTCCTTGGGTTTTTCCTGCTCCTGGACCTTGGGCGGAGGAGGGGGCTCGACCTCGTAGGTGGTCCAGAGGAAATCGTGCATCGCCGCCCGGGCCTCCCCCACGAACTGGCGCACCTCGACCAGATCCCGGATGGCCTGGAGCACCGGCACCGCGTGGAAGCTCAGGCTCACCAGCAGGGCCCCGGTCAGCGCGGGCGACAGCCATCCCTGCTCGCGGCGCCTGGAGGGAGCATAAGAAGAGGTGCGGGGGTCGAGGGCGGCCTGTGTCATCGTTTACCAGAAGGGGTAAGTTGGAGGCAGCAGGGGCGGGCGCAGCAGGGACGGCGCCCACCTCGGCGGAGGTGGGGCTGACGCCGAAGGCGACCTTGGAGACGCCGCCCTGCTTGAGGAGATCCATGACCCGGATGACGCGGCCGTGCTGGACGGCGGAGTCGGCGCGGATGACGGCGCGGAGCTCGGGGTTCTTGGCGCGAGCCTCCCGGGCGAGGGGCAGGATGGCGTCCTCGGAGGGGACCCGCTTGGAGTCGACGACGACCTCGCCGCCGGCGCCCAGCTCCACGGAGAAGACCGTCTGGGTCTCCGAGCCGGTGGCGGCCTTGGGGAGATCCATGGGGAGGGACTGGGTGACGATGATCCGGGCGGTGACGATGAAGATGATCAGCAGCACCAGGGTCACGTCGACCAGGGGGGTCACGTTGATCCCGGAGATCAGATCGTCGTCGGAGGAAGGGCCGCCGCCGCCCATAACTCCGCCTCGCCCTTGGCCTCGGGGGCCTTGTCGCTGTGGAGGTAAGCGAGCAGCTCCCGGGAGAGCACGTCCGCGTCGGCCAGCCAGGCCTTGCAGGTGCGCTGGAAGATGTTGAAGGCGAACACCGCCGGGATCGCCACGCCGATGCCGACGGCGGTGGCCACCAGCGCCTCGGCGAGGCTGGACATGACCGCCTGGGGGGCGCCCGCCGAGGCCGCCTGGGCCGCCTGGGCCGCCTGGTCCTTCGCCGACTTCCCCAGCTCGTCGAAGGACTGGAGGATACCGATGACCGTCCCGAACAGCCCGATGAACGGCGCGTTCGCCCCGAGCGTGCCCAGGTAGCTCAGCCGGCTCTCCAGGATCGACTTCTGCACCGTCGCCTCCGCCTGCATCGCCTCGGACGCTTCTTCCGGCGACGTCTCGTGGTCGTCGCGGCGCATCCCTCGCAGCGCCACCAGCGCCGCCGGGTGCCTCGACTTCCTCAGCAGCGCCCTCGCCTCGTCGAATCCTCCGTTGCGCAGCGCCCGGATCAGCCCCTCCCGGAGCACGTCCACGTCGTCGCGGCGGCTCCAGAAGACGTACGCTCGCTCGAGGATCACCGCGATGGAGATCACGCTCAACCCAAGCAGCAGCCACAGCACCCACCCGGCGCCCGTGCCCACCATCAGATGCTTGGCGTTCTCGACCAGATTCATCTCATTCTCCGCTCGTTGGATCTTCCGCTTCGATGGCCGACCCCGCGGGGTCGGTTGTGTCTCTCGCCCGGCTCGCGTCCTCGATCTCGCACACCGCTTCCAGCACGGTGGTCGCGTACGCACCCTTCGGTAGCACAAATTGAACTTGCAAACCAGTTGCATCTTCAGGGAGGTCGACCTGCAGCTCCGTGGGGAGGAGGCGGAGGGCGCGGCGGCCGCCTTCTCCAAGAGATTTCCAGCGGGCGAGGAGCTGGAGGTCCGGCAGCGCGTCGCGGAGCACGTCTTCTTCCAGGGCGCGGGCCTCGCCCTCGGGGAGGGGGGCGCGGGCGCCGCAGAGGGGTCCGGAGGGGGAGAGGCGCCCGGAGCGGACCGCCTCGTCGGCGTCGGGGACGTCGTCGAGGCGCAGGTGGCGTCCTCCGCCGGGGCTGATGAGCAGCTCGCCGGGGAGGGGGCGGCTCCAGGAGCCGTCGGCGATGCGCCGGTCGAGGACCCGGTGGAACAGCTCGGACTGGAGCGCGGAGAACTGGAGGCGCCGGACGCGGAGGTCGCGGGGAGGGGGGCGCTGGCCGGAGAGCCAAGCGCGGGCCTGGTCGGCGTTGTCCCCGAAGCGACCGAAGCGCTGGACCCCGAAGCGGTTGGGGAGCCCCTCGACGCCGAGGCGCTCCAGGGCGAGGCGCAGGGGCTGGCGCTGGGCCGGGTCGAGGCCGCGGAGCAGCAGCTTGAAGCGGTTGCCGTGGAGGTGGCCGGTCTTGAGCTTGTTGCCGTGGCGCGCCAGGGAGAGCACCTCCAGGCCGTCGCCGCCGAGGTCGGCCGCGGAGGGGAGGGGGCGGGCGATGGGGAAGGGGAAGGAGGCGTACTGGGTGGTGACGGCGTGGCGATCCTTGAGGCCGGCGGTGCCTGCGTCGCGGGCGGAGACGCCGAGGCGAGCGGCGAGGAGGCGGACCGCTTGGAGCGTGTCGAGGCCCCGCTTCCGGAAGTGGAGATAGAGGTGCTCGCCGGCCCCGGAGGGGGTGTAGGCGGGCAGCTCGTCGACCTGGAAGTCGTCGGGGGAGGCGCGGAGGATGGCTCGGATCACCTGGCGTCCTTGCAGCAGCGAAAGCCGGTCGAGTAGTCGTGGTAGTTGGGCTCGTGGGCGGTGGTCTTGTAGTCGCAGCCCTCGCCGTTGATCTTCGTGTCCAGGTAGTACCCGCCGCGGAAGGTTCCGTTCACCGCGGCGGTCCACTCGTGGAGGTTGCCCACCATGTCGTGGACCTTGTAGCTGTTGCGGCACTTGCTGAAGGCTCCGGTCCGCTGGAGCCCCCCGGGGAGCTGGTTGAGCCGGGGGTCGTTCATGGAGGCCCAGGTGTAGCGGTCATCCCCGGATTTTTCCCCGAAGAAGTGGTTGAGCGGCGACAGCCCTGCGTCATTGCAGTGACCCTTCTTGTGCTCGTCGCCGTAGGGATAGAGGGTGGGTTTCTTGCCCTTGCAGGCGTGGAGCCACTCGTCGTCCTCGCAGAGGCGCTTGCCGGCTTCCTTGCAGGCGGCCTCGGCCTCGTTGCGGGAGATGTACCCCTGGGGGAAGACCCCCTTCTTGCTCACGGCCCGCACTCGCAGCCCCTTGACCGGCAGGAAATGGGGGTGGGGGCGGGTCTTGTTCTTGCCGAGCACCTCGACCACCGCCGCCTCGTGGCGGTCGATGCAGTATTTCCCGTCGATCATGGCCATGCTGTCGGGGCAGCTTGCCTTCCTGGCCTCCGCCTGGGGCATCAGCGCGGCGAGGCCGGCGGCGGCCCACAGGGGCAGGATGGCCCAGAGCGGTCGTCGGGGAGGGGTCACGGCTGCGGGACCGGTACCACACCGGCGCAGGGCGCGCCAAACCCACCCGCAGGGGTTCACGCTGTTTTACAGCTCGTGGGGCATGCGGTCCCGGGGGCTGCGGTAGTGCTGGAGCGGCGAGTAGGCCAGGAAATTGGAGACCCGAGCGGTGTAGAGGCAGGCGTACTCCTCCACCTGGTCCCCGAAGCTGGAGGTCTCGCCGCCCTCCTTGAGCAGCGAGCCCCAGTAGGGGTGGAAGCGCCGGTCGATGTGGGCCTCCAGCTGGAGGATCTGCGCGTCCAGCGCCCGGAAGGTGCCCCGGGCCGCCTCCAGGCGCTTCTTGACCCGAGCCCGCTCCGCCTCCAGCACCTGCCCCGGCACCAGCCCCTGCTCCCGGGGGGAGAACGCCTCGATCTGGCGGCTCAGCTGCTTGAACTTCTGCTGGAGGTAGCGCAGCTCATCCTCGGTCTTCTGGCGCCGATCTTCCAGGTCCGCCAGCAGCTCGATGTGGCCCTGGCACTCGGTGTAGGCCTGGATCTCGTTGGTCATCTCCTGGATGATCATCGCGGTGCGCCAGCTTGACTCCTTCTTGCTCCGGAGGATGTCGCCGTAGATATGGTCGCCCACGTACAGGATCCGGTCGCCGGTGACCCCCAGCAGCCGCTCCAGGTCGTGGAGGTTGCCGCCCTCGTAGATCTTGCCCCGCTCCAGGGTCGGGCCGAGGGGGCGGAGCTGGTCGCCGTCCCGCTCCATCAGCGGGCGCCGCTGCTCGAAGAAGCCCGGCTTCCCCGCGGAGACCACGATGGCATCGAAGAACTGCCGCCAGCTCGGGTACTCGGGCATCGCCCCGTCGAGCAGGTAGCTCATCATCGTCTGGGTGTAGGAGAGCCGGCTGTTGGTCAGCAGGAACAGCTTCTTGCCCGCGGAGCGCCAGCGGTGGAGGGTCTGGGCCAGATCCGGGTCCCGCAGGATGAAGCGGGGCAGGTCGGCGGCGACCGCCTGGAGGATGCTCCCGTCGCGGTGGGCCTCGTCGATGCTCTCTCGGATGTCGGCGAAGAGCCGGTCGTAGTCGACGGCGATCCCCCGGTGCTCCAGGGCCTCGATGAGGGCGGCGTAGACGGTCACCTCCGCCAGCGCGTAGAGCGTGTCGACCCAGTGGTAGCGGGCAGCGGTCAGCCGGATCTTCCGCTGGTGGTACAGCTCCGCGACCTGCTCGCGAGGTAGCTCCCGCAGCCCGTGGCGCGCCTTGTGGACGACCTTGTGCCCGTCCATCTTCAGCACGTTGCCGTGCTTCTTGTCGATGAGCAGACCCCGGATGGGAAAGGCCGTGTCGTAGGGGATCTCCCGGACAAACTCCGGGTAGCCCCGGCGCACCAGCCCCGAGAGCGTCGCCTCGATCTGGATCCGATCCATCTCGTCCTGGCGGTAGATCGCCAGCGTGTAATCCATGTCAAAGCCCAGCCAGTCGATGTCGCTCAGCCTCAGGTTCCGGTTGACGTAGACCCGGCTCTCCCGGGGGACGGTCCATACCTGGGTGCTCTGGGGCACCTCCGGGAGCGGCAGGGGGAGCTGCGCGGGCTCTCCTGGCAGGGTCCGTGTCTCCGGCGGAGAGCGGTGTTGCATCGGTGTCTTCTCGGGGGTCAGCTCGTCGTTCTGCACGGGTCGGTCCACGACGCACATCCTGCGTTTCGTCTCAACGTACCACGCCGGCCGCTGAACCTCTGGCGTCGGCGCGTTTCTTCCCTAGGATACGCCGTATGCGACGCGCACTGGCCGTCTGTTTCGTGGCGTTTGTCCTGGCGCTGGGCTGCACCAGCGGGGCCGGAACCGCGGGGCTGGCCAACGCCCCCGGCGGCACTCGCCCCTGGGGCCCAGAGGATCGCTCCCAGGACGCGGTGGCCAACGGCCCCGGTTCCTGCCCCGAGCCCGGCAAGGAGGACCCGCTCCCCGGTCGTATCCCTCCCTGCGCCGAGTCCTCCGCCCGCCCCGCCACCTCCGCCCGCCCCGCCGCCTCCGCTCCTCCTCGCTGATCCAGGCCCTACCACCGGGCGAGGAACTCGCAGTACGGGTGCCCATCCCAGCGGCAGAGCACGTGCTTGACCCGCGCGGTCTTCGTGCCGCTCAGGTGCATCCCTCGCTCGAGCCACGGCGCAGGTCCGTGGGCGCAGGAGAGCCGCCCGACGGAGAGCGCCTCGTCCGCCGGAGCTCGCTCCAGCCGTAGCCTCCACTGGCGAGGCGAGACCTCCTCGGCGGTGAACGTCCCCACGTCGAAGTAGCGCGCCCACAGGAAGTCCGTCCGCTTCAGCAAGAACTCGGGCCACCCCAGCTTCAGCATCATCTTGAGCAGGGTGTTCAGCTCCCGGTCCCCCAGGTAGGTGCAGAACGCGGTCATCGCCGCGGAGGGATCCCGGCTGCGGCGCATCTGCGCCTCCACCAGCCGGTTCCACGCCCGGATCGGGTACCACCCGGAGGCCAGGAGGATCCCGCCCAGCGCGTCCCGGTCCTCCGCCGGAAGCCCGGCAAGGAGCCGGCTCCAGGCGCCGTCCCCCTCCTGGGCCTGCACGTAGTCCCGGAGGTAGTTGAAGAGCAACCCCTTCGCGTGTCCCGTGGCCATGGCTCTCTTGCTTTCAATACTGGATGCTCGACGCCATCTCCCGGAGCGGGACGTACTCCCGTAGCCCCTTGTTCCTCACCCGGGCGGGGGTTTTTCGCAGATCCTCCTGGAACGTGCTGGCCATGTTCCTCAGCTTCTCGTCGGTGAACGGGTAGCGTGTCTCCTGGAGGCGAGCGACCACCGCCGGGTTGAAGAAGAGCCTCATGCACATGCGGTAGCGCACCGCGTCCCTCACCCCCACCAGGGATCTTCGATCCAGCCGGTCGTTCGCGCCCGTCGGGGTCGGCGTGTGGAGGATGAAGGGGACCTCCTGCTGATCCACCTGGCTGTAGAGGTAGTGATCTGCGGAGTGACCGATGGCGACGTCGTGGATCACGGACGCCAGCGCGCGGGCGAGGTTGTCCCCCTGGACGACCTGCTCCTCGTCGGGGAAGCCGGGGACCCACCAGGCGATGTGCCGCGCCCACTGGCGCACCAGGGCCACCTGCGCCTCCGGACCCGCGAGGACATGCGCCGCGACGGGCGTGGTGAACCGGAGCAGGGTCTCGAAATACTCCCGCAAAAATAGGCTGTAATCGCAGGAATACGTCCAGCCATCGAGGGGAAAGCGGTAGGAGGGGAAGGCGCTGTTCGGCCTCCCCGAGAGGGTGGTGGAGCCGGTCCAGAGGGAGCTGACCAGGCGCGCATGCTCGGCGAACGAGCCCGGGTAGGGCGCGTAGAACCGGTACGGGCCCGACTTGAGCACCGTCCCGCCGTTGTGCAGCACCGCGTCGTCCACGCCGAGCTGGAGGAAACAGTGCGGCGAGAGGAGCTGGAACAACGGGTGCTCCTGCGGCAGCAGCGTCCGGGTGATCGCGTTGACGGCGTCCGTGGGGAAATGAAGCAGCGGGTGCATCAGCAGCGTGGTGCACACCCCGGCCCCCTGGAGCGCGAAGTACTTGGCCAGCTCCCAGCTCTCCCCGGGGCTCCGGGGGTCGAAGGCCTGCTTGCCCACGCTGACGGCGACGACGCTGTAGGCCCCGCCGGGCGCTCTTCGCCAGAGCACCACCGCGGGCGCCGTCGCCGAGTCACCATCCGGCTCGGACTCGATGAACTTCATCGGGGTAAAATCGCTCTTGTACCAGCGATCTTCGGGGCCCTTGGCCCCCGGATCGTCCAGGTATTTCTGGAAGACCTCCCGGTCGTCGTCGTTCAGCTCCGCGCAGAGAAATTTGCCGATGATCCCGTCGGTCAAGATCGCTCCGAAGCGCGCGTCGCTCACGGGCTTCAACCCCCGGTTACGCAGCGCCCAGAACACAGCCCCCGGGAGGTGGACGATCGACTGGAACAGGTACCGGTAGCCCACATGCCGCTGCCACGCCGCTCGCTCCTCGGGGGGAAGGTGCAGCACCGCCGGAGCAGCGCGATCCGGAGCCTGCGGGGCAGGCTGCGGCCAGGGGCCTCGTTCGAACAGGTAGGTCGCTCGGTTCATCCTGGAGGAACGTTGTATCCGCAACGCGGTCCGCAGACACCTGTTCCCGGTTGGGACAGCTTGCTCCGGGCTTGTTCACCCTCCCTAGGTCATTTTCGCTCCAGTGCGACGAAGTAGGCTCCGTCCTCCCCGTCGGTGGCCACCCACAGCCGCCCGTCCCCGGAGGAAAACACCACCGGCGACGCCCCCGCTGCCTTGGCCGCGAAGCCGCCATCCACGAGCGCGGTGGTGGTCATTTTCCCCTCGCTCACCGCGTAGGAGAAGAGCTGCGCCGCCTTGGCCCCGAAGGTGGAGCTGTCGCTGGCTTGGACCACCAGCAGCCCGCCTTGCTCGCCGTCGCCCAGCGCCGCCAGGGAGGTGGAGAAGTCCGTGTCGGTGAGGACGGTGTGGCCCTCGACCTGCGCGGAGCCTCCGGCCTGTGCCGGCAGGAAGCCGCGGACCTGCTGGTTGCCCCCGAAGGTGCTCATGGCGGCGAACAGGTGCCCCGCCTCGTCCACCGCCACCGGGCCGGAGTTGCTCTCCCAGCCGCCGAGCTTTCCGGAGGCCCCGCAGCCGGTCTTGAGGATCGCCGCCGCGTCGCAGGGCTCCGCGTAGTAGAGCCCGTTGTCGGAGGTGTCGCCGGGGGCGAGGAGCACGGGAGAGAGCGCGGTGAAGAGCACCCGGGCCTTGCCGCCTCCCGGGAGCGCCGCCGCGGCGAACCAGCCGTTGACCGGGTTGCGAGCCTTGACCTCGGTGAGCTCGCCGTTCATCGCGATCACCTCGCCGGCGACGTCCGGGAAGCTACCGGTGTAGGTGATCAGCGTCCAGTCCTGGAAGGGGATGTCAAGCGCCGGACCGAAGAAGATCTTCTCCGGAAGCCCATCGATCTTCACCTTCACTGGGGCCTCGCTGCTCATCGCATCCTGGGCGTTCGCAGGGATCTTCCAGCGGCGCACCTCCGCGCCGTTGCTGGTGTCGGTGGAGAGCGGTCCGCCGTGGCGCCCCCAGCTCGCGGAGAACGCGAAGCCCAGGGAGGCGAGGGGCGTCTTGTGGACCCGGGTGACGCACAGGGGCGAGCTGGCCTGGAGCGTCAGCACCTTGGCGTGGGCGTCCGCCGGGAGGCAGGCCACCCCGCCGCCCGCCCCCGCGGAGCCGCCTTCCCCGCTGGCCCCCGCCTGCC
>CAZSDX010000295.1:0-8823 GCA_964605685.1 uncultured Polyangiaceae bacterium | reverse complement strand
GCGAGCGCGCCACCCGCGCGTGGCCGCCGAGCAGCGTCCGCACCAGCAGCTCCCGGTCGACCGCCTGGCCCAGGGCGCGGCGGGCCTCCGGCGTCGACAGCCCCGGGCGCTGGTTGTGGATCACCAAATAGGTCAAGTTTGACCCATTCCGGTCACTGACTCGGATACCGTGGGCTTCGAGGGCGGCGAGCATGGGGGGGGAGACCGCGTTGGGGACGACATCAGCGCGATCGGCCAGGAGGCGGGTGGCCCGGGCGGTCTCGTCCCGGACGACCCGGACGACGACGCCGCGAGGAGGCTGCGGCAGGGGGCTTCCCGCCCGGGGACGGAGCCGGATCTCGCTCTCGGAGGCCCGCTCCAGGGCGAAGGGGCCCAGGCTGTCGAGGGGGGAGCCGGGGGGCGAAGCCGCCTGGTCGCGGCGGAGCACCGGGAGCTCCAGGTCGGTGAGGAGGGTGGCGCGGGGCTCCCGCAGGACGAGGCGGAGGGCGTGAGGGCCGCGGGGCTCGCAGCGCTCGATGGCGGCGACCAGCCCGCGGTGCGGGGAGGAGAGGTGATCGGAGCCGAGGGCGGCGAGGGTGGAGCAGACGTCCTCGGCCTCGAAGGGGGCCCCGGAGGCGAAGCGGAGGTCCGGGCGGAGGTCGAGGTCGAGGGCGAGGTCGCCGTCCCAGGTCCAGCGCCGGGCGAGGTAAGGCAAGGGCTCCAGGGAGTCGTCGTCGAGGCGGACCAGGCCCGCGTGGATCAGCCGGGAGACCCGCATGCCGACGGCGTCGGTGGTGAAGCGAGGGTCGAGGGTCGCGGGGGCCGTGGGGACGAGGACCTCCCAGGAGTCGTCGGCGCGAGGCGCGGTGGAGCACCCCGCGGCCAGGAGCACCAGCGCCAGAGCGGCACGCATGACGTTACCGTACACCCGTGCTACCCCCGGCGGTCATGCCTTCTGTAGAACGTCCGCTGCATCCTCTGGCTCGCACCCCCGCCGAGTGGTCCGAGCGCCTCGCCGGCCTGGGGGAGCGGGGGTTCCGGGCGCAGCAGGTGTTCCGGTGGCTGCATGGGCGGGGCGTGCTCGATCCGGCGCAGATGACCGACCTGCCGGGGTCGCTGCGGCAGAAGCTGGCGGACGACGGGCTGGGCCCCACCGCCGCCGTGGCGGAGCTGCGCCGCAGCCTCGACGGCACCCGGAAGCTGCTCGTCAAGATGAACGATGGATTGACCGTGGAGAGCGTGCTGATCCCGTCGGTGAGCGGCCCGGGGAAGCCCGGCGAGGTGCTGGACGTGGACGCCTCCGCGGCGGACGACGAGGACGGCGAGGAGCACGAGGAGCGCGAGGGGGCCCCGGAGAAAGTACGGGTGACCCAGTGCATCTCGACGCAGGTGGGCTGCGCCATGGGGTGCGTCTTCTGCGCGAGCGGCGTGGCGGGGCTGAAGCGGCACCTGGGCCCGGAGGAGATCGTCGGGCAGGTGATCCTGGGGAAGACGCTCCTCGACGAGGGCGAGGCCCTGCGGAACGTGGTGCTGATGGGGATGGGCGAGCCGCTGCACAACTACGAGGCGACGGCCCGGGCGCTCCGGCTGCTGACGCACCCGCAGGGGGTGGCGCTCTCCTCGCGGCGGGTGACCGTGAGCACCTCGGGGCTGGTGCCGGAGATCCGGCGGCTCGGGGAAGATTTCCGCGGGCAGATCGGCCTGGCCATCTCGCTCCACGCCACCGACGACGAGACCCGCTCCCGGCTGATGCCGATCAACCGGAAATACCCGCTGGCGCAGCTCCTCCAGGCCCTCCGCGACTACCCGCTTCCGCCCCGGCGCCGCATCACCATCGAGTACACGCTGGTCTCCGGCAAGAACGACTCGCTGGAGGAGGCCGGGCGGCTGGCCTCGCTCCTCCACAAGCTGCGCGTGAAGATCAACCTGATCCCGATGAACCCCATCGACGCCTCGTCCCTCGGGCCCCCCGACTGGGAGCGGGTCTACGCCTTCCAGAACGAGCTGATTGGCCGGGGGTACAGCTGCTTCATCCGGCGGCAGCGCGGGGACGACGTGGCCGCCGCCTGTGGCCAGCTCGCCCTCCGCGGCGCCGCCCCCAAGGTGCGGGTCCACCGCGGCTTACTCCGTCCGCGTTTTGTCCGGGACGGAAACGGCGGGGACGGCCACGAGCGCGGGCTTTTTTCCCTCACCGGGGGGCCGCCGGAGGGTGGTGCGTGTGGTACGTTGGGTCGTTCTTGCAACCAGGAGCGGAGAGTCGGGATGCGCGGAGCGTGGCGGATGCTGGGCGTGGTGGCGGCGGTGGGGCTCGGATCGGGGGAGGCGCAGGCGGAGCCCTCCCCCTGGGTGCTGGATGCCAGCGTGGGGGCGCTCCGGGTGAAGTCTCTGGACGACCTGCGCTTCGCCGGGGACCTGACGGTGGGCTACGCGAGCAAGGCGTTCGGCGTCGTGGGGAGCGGGTTTTACAGCGGCTACAACCTGGACGACAACGTGGCGCTCCGGGATTACGTCCGGACCGGAGGGAACGCGGAGGCGTGGTTTGCCCTGGGGAACCCCTCCTCGACGGTGAACTTCCACCTGAAGGCGACCGGAGGGGGCTACCTGTACCACTCGGACACGGTGTTCGTGAACGTGGTCGCGCCGGTCACCGGCGAGGACTCGGTGTTCGGGCGGGGCTCGCTGCTGGCGGGGCTGCGGGTGCGGCCCTCGGATCGGTTCCTGCTGACGGTGGACCTGGGAGGCGGCGGTCAATACGAGAATTTCACCGCGGAGACCTTCGCCTCGGGCGCCAACACCACCAGCGGGAAGGCGGAGGCGCGGCTGGTCGACAACAGCACCTTCTCGTTCCGGGCCGACGGGCGGCTCTACCTGCGGTGGACGTTCCTCGACGACTGGCTGGGGCTGCGGGTGAAGGCCTGGGGGCAGACCTTCACCATCTCCCAGGTGAACTCGGACAGGCTCATCTCCACCGCAGGGAACCAGTTCAAGGAGGAGACCCGGGAGCTGCGCCAGATCGAATTCTCCACCCGGGCCTACCTGGACGTGGTGGGCCTCACCTTCGCGGAGATCGTCCCGGCGGCCTTTGGCGGCGTCGACCTGGTGCGGATCTCCGGGAGTGCGGGGAACACCTCGGCCACCATCCCCATCCTCGGGGTGGGCCTGGTCAAGGTGGTCGACTGACCCGCTCGCTTCAGGTACAGCGGTACGGCGATACGACTCGCTGGCGAAATTATCCTTTTGCATAAAATTCATCCCATGACTGGACGAACGTATGCGTTGGCACTCGGGATGATGCTTGTCGCCTGCGGCGACAGCACGGGTCGAGCGAGCAGTGTTCCCGAAGCGAAGGGGGGCAACGGTGGCAGTCCAAGTGGACCTGACCACGGTGGAGAATCTGGTGGCGGACACGGTGGCGGTTCAAGCGGTCCGCAGGCTCCCCTGGTAACGGGCACGATCACCTTCATGCAAGGTCTGAAGATCCTGCGACTCGACCTTGCCTCGGGAAAGCAAGTTCAGGTCGCCAGTGGGTACGAACCCTACCAAAATCGTGCGGGACAGTTGGTGTGGCGAGACAGCGGAGTGATCATGGCCGATCTCGGAAACGGTCCTCGGGAAGTGGTTTCCTGCTGGCTATGCCGATTTCCGACGCTTTCCCCGGACGGCGCTTGGGTAGCCTGGAACGACCAGCTTTCGAACGGGAGCGGCTTCGGGACACTGGTGGCCAACGTGGCCACAGGCACCACGGTCTACGAGATCGCCGACTACGACCGTGGTCGTTCTGCCTGGTCAGAAGATGGCTACCTTGTGGTAGCAGGAGGTTCAACGCAAGGGAAAGAGGGGATTGCTGCGCTGGATCTGGCCAGCGGCAATTTGGTGCTCGTGACAGCTGCCATTCGGGAACCTTCCTCTCCTGCGATCAGCCCCGACGGCAAGTGGGTTGCCGCACACTCGGGGGTGGATGATCAGGTGTGGTTGGCGCCCGTCGGTGGGAAGGATGCAAAACCTTTGACGAAAAGCGTGCTGGGAAGCACCTTCCCTTTCTTTTCGCCCGGGGGTGAATTCCTACTCTTGACGTATGGTACGCAGAGCGCTCCGGAGCTGCGTGTGATCGCCGCGGATTCCAAGGAACCTGTTGACCTCGATCACGAAGAAGGTCTGAGCCTGCAAGCTGGTGGGACTGCGGTCTGGGCGGATGGCCCCTTCACCTGGCGGTAAGAGGGGGACCCTTGGTGGGGGTATACCGTCCCCACCGTACCGTTGAAGTTTCTCTAGGGTGGCCCGTGGTGACGTCGTAGGGGCGCAACAGGTTGCGCCCCTACTACCCCCGCAGACGTTGCGGAAAAACTTCAACGGTGTGGTTGGCGCGGTATAAAATCGACAATCAACTCACGCGGAACGGCCTTGTTCTCAAGTCCGGCCACGGCCACGTCCACGGCCACGGTTCCCGTCCACGTGAACGAGGCCGGGGACGAGCTTCGTGGCCGGGGATCTGAACAAGGCCGAAACACGAGTCCGAACTGAGCAGCCCCTGGAGTTGCGATAAGGGTTCCAGGTCGCGGGGGGCGGGGACGACGGCGACGAGGGAGGGGGCGTCCTTGCCGGTGGTGCCGACGCGCTTCCGGGCGTGGGCCAGGACCGGGCGCTTGGAGCGAGCCGCCAGAGCGCGGCGGGCGGCGGTTTTTCCCTCGGTGCGGGGGTGCTCCTTGTGCTCGCGCTGGGCGTACTCGACGCAGACGCCGCGCTGCTCGCCGGGGCAGGCGATCCGGACGTGGAAATGGTTGTCGTGGGGGAGGCCGTGCTTGGGCTGCATCAGCGCCAGGGCGGCGCGGTTGCGCAGGGAGATCGGGGCCTTGATCTGGCGGGCGTGGGCCAGGAGGAGATCCCGGAGCGGGGCGGCGACGAAGATGTGGGTGACGCGGGCCTGGGGATCCTCCAGCCAGGAGGCGACCAGAGCCCAGTTGCGGGCGACGTCGAAGCGGAGCCCGCCGGGCGCCTTGCCGTGCTCGTCGAAGGCGACGAAGCGCCCCGGGTAGAGGCCCTTGCCGGCGGAGTTGGTGACGTAGAAGCCCACGTCCGCGTCGCGCCCGCTCTCGTGGGAGTGGTGGCCGCTGATGTCGCCGCCGCCCTTTCGGGAGAGATCCCCGACGGCGAGGACGGAGCCAGGGTAGCGGCGGCGTACCCGCGCGGCACCCCGGTCCAGCATCGAGACCAGGTGAGGCAGACCCCAGCGACGGTTGTGCTCCGGGAGGAAGCGCAGGTGCGGGGACTCCTCCAGCCGGACGCCCCCCTTGAGCTGCCCCTCGCTGGGGGAGCCGATGCTGGTAGCGCGCTCCCGAATGACCCGGGCGGTGGTCCTGTGAGGAGCCGAGAGGGCGGCGCCGCCCACCAGCACCGTGGCCGCGGCGAGCAGGAGAGCAAGGGTGCGCTTCACGAGAAATGGCGGCTACCAGAGACGGCGAAGGGGCGGCAAATTTGCTGCGAGGTGGTTGTCACGGTCCGGCGGAAGGAGTAGCAAGTTGCGCCATGAACAAGGTGTACGCCAGCGCCCGCGAGGCCGTGGCAGACATCCCCCCGGGGGCGACGATCCTGGCCGGTGGGTTCGGTCTCTGCGGCATCCCCGAGAACAGCATCCGTGCCCTGCGCGAGCTGGGTGTGGGCGATCTCACGGTTGTCTCCAACAACTGCGGGGTCGACGATTTCGGCCTGGGGGTGCTGCTGCGAGGGCGGCAGATCCGCAAGATGGTGTCGTCCTACGTCGGAGAAAACAAGGAGTTCGAGCGCCAGTACCTCAGCGGCGAGTTGGAGGTCGAGCTGGTGCCGCAAGGGACCCTGGCAGAGCGGCTCCGGGCCGGGGGAGCGGGCATCCCGGCGTTCTACACCCCCACCGGCGCGGGCACGGTCATCAGCGAGGGGGGGCTGCCGCTGCGCTACAACGCCGACGGCTCGGTGCAGAAATACTCGGAGAAGAAGGAAGTGCGCTCCTTCGACGGGCGCGACTACGTGCTGGAGCGGGCGATCACCGGCGACTTTGCGCTGGTGAAGGCCTGGAAGGGCGACCGCTTCGGCAACCTGGTCTACCGGCACACGGCGATGAACTTCAACCCGATGATGGCGACGGCGGCACGGATCACCGTCGCCGAGGTGGAGGAGCTGGTGGAGGTCGGGGAGCTGGACCCGGCCCAGATCCACACCCCGGGGATCTACGTGCAGCGCATCTTCCAGGGGACGGGCTACGAGAAGCGCATCGAGCGCCGGACGACCCGCCCCGCGGCTTAAACCCCCCACGCAGGCAAGACGACATGGCTCCACTCACCCGTGAACAGATCGCCCGCCGCGCGGCGCAGGAGCTGCGCGATGGGTACTACGTGAACCTCGGCATCGGGATGCCGACCCTGGTGGCCAACTACATCCCGGAGGGGGTCGAGGTGGTGCTCCAGAGCGAGAACGGGCTCCTCGGGATCGGCCCCTACCCGGTGGCCGGTACGGAGGATCCGGACCTGATCAACGCCGGGAAGGAGACCGTCACCATGCTCCCCGGCTCCGCCACCTTCTCCAGCGCGGAGAGCTTCGCCATGATCCGGGGGGGCCACATCGACCTGGCGATCCTGGGGGCGATGCAGGTGTCGGCCCGGGGCGACCTGGCCAACTGGATGATCCCCGGCAAGATGGTCAAGGGCATGGGCGGCGCCATGGATCTGGTGGCCCGCGCTCGCCGCGTCGTCGTCATCATGGAGCACGAGGCGAAGGGCGGCGCCCCCAAGATCCTCAACGAATGCGACCTGCCGCTCACCGGACGCGGCGTGGTCCACCGCGTCATCACCGACCTGTGCGTCCTCGACGTGACCCCCGAGGGGCTGCTCCTCCGGGAGCTGGCCCCCGGCGTCACCGCCGAGCAGATCCAGGCCAAGACCCAGCCCCCCGTCCAGGTCGCGGCGGACTGCCGCACGATGGCCCTGTGAGCACCTGGCCCACCAAGAATCCTCCCCGGGGGGACGCGCACCAGAAGCGCTCCGTGGGCAAGGGGGTTTTTCGCAAGTGCGAGGGGTGCCACGAGACCCTCGACAGCTCCCAGCTCACCAACAATTTCGAGGTCTGCCCCCTCTGCAGCCACCACCACCGGCTCGGCGTCCCGGGCTGGCTCCGGTTGCTGCTCGACGGAGGCGCCCTGGCCGAGACCTGGGACGACGAGCTGGCCGCCGGCGACCCGCTCCAGTTCAGCGACGGCCGCTCCTACCAGGAGCGGCTGGCCTCCTCGCGCCGGAGCGCCGGAACCCGGGACGCGCTGCTCTCTGGCCGCGGGGCGATCCAGGGGCAGGAGACCGCCTTCGGCCTCTTCGTCTTCGGGTTCATGGGCGGTAGCATGGGCTCGGTGGTGGGCGAGAAGGTGGCGCGGCTGTTCGAGCGGGCCACGGAGCGGCAGCTCCCGGTGGTGCTGCTCCACGCCTCCGGCGGCGCCCGCATGCAGGAGGGCATCTTCTCCCTGATGCAGATGGCCAAGGGGGTCGCCGCCCGGGAGCGCCACCGGGCCGCCGGGCTCCCCTTCCTCAGCGTGCTCCTCAACCCGACCACCGGGGGGGTCGCCGCCAGCTTCGCCCTGCTGGGCGACGTCCACGTGGCAGAGCCCAAGGCGCTCATCGGGTTCGCGGGGCCGCGGGTCATCGAGACCACCATCCGGCAGAAGCTTCCGGAGGGCTTCCAGCGGGCCGAGTTCCTCCTCGATCATGGAATGATCGACCTCATCGTCCCCCGCCAGGAGCTCGCCTCCCGGCTGGCCCTGCTCCTGCGCCACCTCAAGAAGCCACGCCCGTGACCGCCGACCTCCCCTCCGCGCTCCAGCAGCTCTACGCCCTGGCCCCCCGCGGCGTCGCCCTGGGCCTCGACCGCGTGCTCGACGCGGCCCGCCGCCTTGGCGACGTCCACCGCTTCTCCGCCTACGCCCACATCGCCGGCACCAACGGCAAGGGTAGCACCGCCGCCTTCCTCGCCACCATGGGCCGCGCCGCCGGGGCGCGCGTGGGCCTCTACACCTCGCCCCACCTCTGCCGCTTCGCCGAGCGCATCCAGATCGACGGCCAGCCCATCGCCGACGACCTCCTCGCCCACTGCCTCACCGAGGCCCTCCGCGTGGGCCCGGCGCTCTCCTTCTTCGAGGTCGCCACCCTCGCCGCCTTCCTCGCCTTCCGCCTGAGCGGGGTCAACTTCCCGGTCCTCGAGGTTGGCCTCGGCGGCCGCCTCGATGCCACCAACATCGCCGAGGGCCATGCGGTCCCCGTGATCACCAGGGTCGCCTTTGACCACATGGATCTCCTCGGCCCTTCCCTCCGGCACATCGCCCGGGAGAAGGCTGGGATCCTCCGGCGCAACACCCCGGTCATCGTCGGGCGCCTCCACCCGGACGCGCTGGAGACGGTCCAGGAGGTCGCCCGCTCCCTCAACGCCACGGTCTACGAGGCCAACGGCCCGGAGGAGCAGCGCTACCTCGACGCCTACCAGCCCTCCTTGCCGGGACCGTTCCAGCGGCAGAACGCCCTCTGCGCCGTCGCCGCGGCCCGCGCCTTCAGCCTGCCCCCGCAGGCCATCGCCCAGGGGCTATCGGAGACCCGGTGGCCCGGGCGCTGTGAGCTGATCGAGACCCCGGAGGGGTACGTGCTCCTCGACTGCGCCCACAACCCGGACGGAGCCATGGCGCTGAGGAACGCGCTGGCGAGCTTCGTGATGAGCATCCCCCGGCGGCACGTCGCGCTCATCTTCGGCGCCATGGCGGACAAGAACTGGCGCGCCATGCTCGACCGGGTGGGCGCCATCGCCGGCCACCGGGTCTACGTCGCGCCGCCCGGGAGCAGG
>CAZSDX010000294.1:0-8830 GCA_964605685.1 uncultured Polyangiaceae bacterium | reverse complement strand
CGGCTCGCGTGGCCCCCGCGGGGGGGCCTGCGCGCCGGAGCGCTCCCCAGCCGCAGCCCAAGGCGCCCCCCGCGGACGGGCTCCCCCGCCTGCTGGCGATCTTCAACCACAAGGGCGGCACCGGGAAGACCACCACCTCGGTGAGCATCGCCGCAGGGCTGGCGCTCCGGGGAAAGAAGGTGCTCCTGGTGGACACGGACGCCCAGGGGAACGTCGCCGTCTCCCTGGACGTGAAGGCGGAGCGCAGCCTCTACCACGTGCTGGTGATGGGGCTCGCGGGCAAGGACGCCATCACCAACGTGCGCCCCAACCTGGATCTCATCCCCTCCAACGAGACCCTGGCCGCGGCGGAGCTTTACCTGGCCGGCCGCCAGAACCGGGACCGGGTGCTGGCGGGCCGCCTGGCCGGGATCGTCAGCCAGTACGACCACGTGATCGTGGATTGCTCCCCCAGCCTGTCGCTCCTCAACCAGAACGCGCTGTGCCTGGTGGACAGCGTGCTGGTGCCGGTCGCCTGCGACTACCTGTCGCTGGTGGGGATGAGGCAGGTGATCAAGACCGTGAAGAACGTGAACCAGCTCCTGCACCACCCGGTGCGGATCTGGGGCGTGCTGCCCACGTTCTACGACGCCCGGGCCAAGATCTGCAACGAGGCGCTGGACCACCTGCGCCAGCACTTTGGCCCCCGGTGCCTCAAGCCCGTGCGCCAGGCGATCCGCATCAAGGAGGCCCCCGCCAAGGGGCAGACCATCTTCGAGTTCGCGCCCGGTACCCCCCCGGTCGAGGACTACCAGCACGTGGTCGGCTGCATCACCGGCGACATCCCTCTGGAGAGCAACCTGGTGGCTCCCCAGCAAGACATCGAGCGCCCCGTGGCCGCCACCGCCTGCTGATTTCCGGAGAAGACCATGAAGAACCAAGGAAACGCAGCCTCCGTGCTGGACCTCGACGAGGTGCAGGGTGTCCTCAGCGGCACCTTCTACACCCCGCCCCCCGAGGAATCTCCGGCCTCCCGGACGCGCCAGACTCGCCCCCCCGCCCCCAAGCCCGATCACTACCGCGTCATCTGCATCTCGATGTACCTCGAAGACCTGGCGCGCCTCGACGAGATGGTCGGCAAGCTCAAGCTCCGCGGCCTCACCAAGGCCAACCGGAGCGCCTTGATCCGCTTCGCCCTCGAGAACCTCGATCTCGAAAAAGTCCCCCGCGGGATCTGAACCTCACCCCGGCGCCGCCAGCCCCGCCCAGAAACTGGCCAGATCCTCCGGCAGCGGCGCCTCCACCTCCAGCGCCTCCCCCGTGATGGGGTGCACCAGCGCCAGCCTCGCCGCATGCAGCCCGTGCCTCGGGAGCTCCAGCCTCGCCCGATCCTCATCGGTCGCCTGACCGTCCACGTCCCGGGTGAAGTACCCCTCGTCAAAGGCGTACAGCTTGTCCCCCACGATGGGCATCCCCGCCGCGTGCAGGTGCACCCGGATCTGGTGCTGTCGCCCCGTCTCCAAATCGCAACGAACCCGGGTGTAAAAAGTATCCCCTCGCCTGCGCTCGTCCTCCACCTGGAAGCGGGTGCCGGAGGGGAGCCCCTGGCCAGGAGCGGCGACCCGCATCTTGACCCGGGTCCTGGAGGTGGGGTCCAGCTCCAGCGGGAGGTCCACCCGGAAGGAGGGCGCAGGGGCGCGGCCCCAGCAGAGGGCGGTGTAGGTCTTCTCGATGTCCTCGCGCTCCTGGAAGGTCCTCTTGATGGCCCGGTCGGCGGCGGGGGTCTTGGCCAGGAAGAGGACCCCGGAGGTCTCCCGGTCCAGGCGGTGGGCCAGGGAGAGGAAGGCGCCCGGGCGCAGGTCCTGGAGGACCCGGATGACGGTGTTGCGGTGGTAGCGGGCGGTGGGATGGACCGGGATCCCTGCGGGCTTGGAGATGGCCAGGAGGTGCTCGTCCTCGAAGAGCACCGGGAGGTCGAGGGGGACCGGGTCCTCGTCCCAGGGGGCCCTCCAGAGGAGGATCCGCTGCTCGGCGCGCACCCGGTCGTTGCTGCGCAGGCGCTTGCCGCAGGCGTCGTAGGCGCTGAGCTTGATGATGGTCTGGGCGCGGGTGCGGCTGGTCCGCTTCAGCTCGTTCTTGAGGAAGACATCCAGGCGCATGCCGGCCAGCTCCACGGGGACCCGGAAGACGGAGACCACGGCCTGCTCGTCGACGCCGGGAGGGCGCGTGAAGGTCTCCTCGCGGGGGCGCAGGCGGCTCATCGCTGGTCTCCCGGGGGGGGATGGGGTATCGGCGTGGCGTGGCGATCATCCATCCCTTTGCAGCGCTGCGACCGGCCCCTGGGCTGGCGGCGCGGGTGTGCTGTCCCCCCTACGACGTGGTCAACTCCCGGGAGGCGAGGGCGCTGTACGGGGGCAGGGCCGAGAGCTTCCTTCGGGTGACACGCCCCGAGGTGGGGCTGGCGGAGGAGACGGATGAGCATGCAGACGAGGTTTACGAGGAGGGGAAGCGGGCCCTGGAGGCGCTGCGGCGGGAGGGCGTGCTCGTCCAGGAGACGGCGGGGCTCTGGCTTTACGGACAGGAGCTCGGCGGCCACCGGCAGGTGGGGCTGGTGGCCTGCGTGAGCGTCGACGAGTACGACCAAGACCTCATCAAGAAGCACGAAAAAACCCGCCCCGACAAGGAGGATGACCGGGCCCGTCACATCGACGTCCTCGGCGCCCACGACGAGCCGGTGTTCCTCACCTACCGGGCCCACCCGGGCGTCGACGCCCTGGTGAGCGCCCTCACCGCGGCGGCGCCCCTGGAGGATTTCACCACCGACGACGGCGTCCGGCACACGGTCTGGGCCGTCGATCCGGCCCGCGAGCGGGAGCTGATCGGGCTGTTCTCTCGGGAGGTCCCTTCCCTCTACGTGGCCGACGGGCACCACCGGAGCGCCGCCGCCTCGCGGGTGGCGCGGGCGCGGGCGGGGCAGCCGGGGGAGCAGGATCGTTTCCTGGCGGTGGTGTTCCCCCACGACCAGATGCAGATCCTGCCGTACAACCGGCTGGTGCGCGATCGCCAGGGCAGGTCTCCGGAGGAGCTGCTGGCGCTGCTGGGCGAGCGCCTCGATCTCTCGCTGGCCTCCCGCCCCGAGCCCCCCGGCCCCCGGAGCTTCGGGCTGCTGGTGGGAGGGCGCTGGCACTGGGGGAAGGTGCGGCCCGGCTCCTTTGACGAGGCCGACCCGATCGCCTCCCTGGATTGCTCCTTGTGCCAGGATCAGATCCTGGCGCCTCTCTTCGGCGTGACCGACCCGCGCACCGACCGGAACCTGGAGTTTGTGGGGGGGATCCGGGGGGCCGCCGAGCTGGAGCGCCGCGCCGCCGCCGAGGGGTTTGCGCTGGCGGTGTACCTGCACCCCACCTCCATCGAGCAGCTTCTGCGGGTGAGCGACGCGGGGCTGCTGATGCCGCCGAAGAGCACCTGGTTCGAGCCCAAGCTGCGCAGCGGGCTGTTCGCGCACCTGTTCTGAACGGTGGCGGTCCGGGGGGGCTTGCTGGTAACGTGGGGGGGTTGATCCATGAGCAACGGGGCCCGAGGTATCCGGAGTCGTTCCAGTGCATGCACAGACATCGGGCGTCACCGCGCGGTCAACCAGGACGCGTTCCTGGCGGATGACGCACTGGGGCTCTACGTCGTGGCGGACGGGATGGGGGGCCACGCCGCCGGCGAGGTCGCCAGCCACGAGGCGGTGGAGAACATCTTCGGGATGGTCAACCGCGGGCTGAAGAACATGCCCGAGCTGCGGGGGGCCGTCTCGGAGGAGAAGGTGCGGGCCGCCTGCCGGATGATCGAGGGGGCGATCCAGGGGGCCACCTACATGCTCTTCGCCATGGCCGAGTTCGACCGGTCCAAGTCGGGCATGGGGACGACCATCTCGGCCCTGCTGCTCCTGGGGGAGTACGGGGTCTTCGCCCAGGTGGGCGACAGCCGGATCTACCAGGTCCGCGACGACCGGGTCGCCCAGCTCACCGAGGATCACACCCTCATCGGCTGGCAGCTCAAGCAGGGCCTCATCTCCCCCGAGGAGGCCAGCCGCTCGCCCCACAAGAACATCATCACCCGCGCCGTCGGCAACCGGGACTACGTGCAGGTGGACACCGGGCTCGTCGACCTGATGCCGGGGGATCGCTACCTGCTGTGCAGCGACGGGCTCCACGGGTACCTCAAGGAGGACGAGATCCCCTTGCTGATCTCCGAGCCCCTCTTCTCTGTATCCCAGACCCTCGTCGACCTGGCCAACACCCGCGGGGGGCGCGACAACATCACCGCCATCGTGGTCGAGACCTTCGGCGAGGACGACGACGACACCGTGCCGGGCTTCACGCTGCCGGTGGTGTAGGGCGAATTTCCCCTGAATTTCACCGAGCCTGGTCGCTTTGTTGGCCCGGATCTTCCCACCCTGATACCGCCGGGATCAGGAAGATGATGGCAGTCAATCAGCGGGTCGGCGTGGTGATGGGCGGCGTCTCCGGGGAGCGCGAGGTGAGCCTCCGGTCAGGCCAGGCGGTGCTCCGGGCCCTCCAGGATCGGGGCGTCGATGCGATCCCCCTGGTGCTGGGGCCGGATCGTGATCCCTCCGTGCTGCTGCGCAAGGCGCGCATCGACGTCGCCTTCCTGGCGCTCCACGGGCGCCTCGGCGAGGACGGGTGCATCCAGGGGCTCTGCGAGCTGCTCGGCATCCCCTACACCGGCTCCTCGGTGCTCGCCAGCGCGCTGGCCATGGACAAGGCCAAGGCCAAGGAGCTCTTCCGCCTCTACAACGTCCCCACGCCGCCCTCCTACCTGATCCACGGCCCCGAGGCGCTGGCGGATCTGGAGGAGATCCACGGGGGGTTCGGCTTCCCGGTCATGGTGAAGCCCCGCTCGGAGGGCTCCAGCCTGGGGCTCGCCCGGGCCGGCTCCTTCGGCGAGCTGGCCTCCGCCGTCGAGCGCGCCCTGGAGCACGACCGCTCCGTGCTGGTCGAGCGCTTCGTCGCCGGGCGCGAGGTGACCGTGGGCATCCTCAACGGCCGGGTGCTCGGCTGCATGGAGGTCGCTCCTCGCGGGGGCGTCTACGACTACCGCGCCAAGTATACCCCGGGCTCCACCGAGTATTTCCTCCCGGCGCGCATCCCCGCCACCCGCCAGCGCAACGCGCTCCACCTGGCGGAGCGCGCCGCGGTCGCCCTGGGCTGCTCCAGCGCCGTGCGCGTCGACCTGCTGGTGACCGACGAGGGGAACGAGTTTGTCCTGGAGGTCAACACCCAGCCCGGGATGACCGAGACCAGCCTGCTCCCCCGGATCGCCGCCGCCGCTGGCTACGAGTTCGGTCACCTCTGCGAGACCATCGTCGCCTCGGCGACGCTCCACAACCAGGGGGCGCGCCCCGCCACGAGGCCCGCCGCCGCCCCCCGGCTGAGCGAGGCGGAGCTGGTCGGCGCCCTGGCCGCCGGGGAGTGATCCGGCGCGCCGGTCAGCCGCGGACGACCGGGAGGTGGACCAGGCGTTCCTGGAGGGCGTGGGCCTGGTCGGCGGGGCTGAGGTCGGAGTGGCAGGCGCCCTTTCCCTGATCGGCGCCGACGGCCTTGCGGGTCTTGGAGGCGAGGCGGTGGAGGTCCTCCGGAGAGAGGTATCCGCGGCGGGCGAGGATCTCCTGCTGCTCGGGGGTCAGGGCGGCGCTCTTGCGAGCGGTACCGCGGTCGAAGCCCTCGGCCTTGCCGGAGGCGAATTCCTGGATCTCCTTGGAGATCCGGACGCTGCACCAGTCGTGGCCGCACATGGCGCAGAAGTCGGTGTCCACGTCGAGGTCCTCGTCGTGGAAGGCGCGGGCGGTGTCCGGGTCGAAGGACAGCTCGAACTGACGCTCCCAGTGGAGGGCGGCGCGGGCCTTGGTCAGCTCGTCGTCCTGGCGGCGGCTGCCGGGGATGCCGAGGGCGACGTCGGCGGCGTGGGCGGCGATCTTGTAGGCGATGCAGCCCTGCTTCACGTCGTCCTTCTTGGGGAGGCCGACGTGCTCCTTGGGGGTGACGTAGCAGAGCATGCTGGCGCCGTGGTAGGCGGCCGCCGTGGCGCCGATGCAGCTGGTGATGTGGTCGTAGCCAGGGAAGATGTCCGTGACCAGGGGGCCCAGCACGTAGAAGGGGGCGCCGTGGCAGAGGCGCCGCTGGAGCTTCATGTTGAACTCGATCTGGTCGAAGGGGACGTGCCCGGGGCCCTCGACCATCACCTGGCAGCCCTTGCGCCAGGCGCGCTCGGTCAGCTCGCCCAGGGTCTCCAGCTCCCGGAGCTGCGCCTCGTCGCTGGCGTCGGCGAGGCCCCCGGGGCGCAGTCCGTCCCCCAGCGAGAAGGACACGTCGTGGGCGCGCATCAGGTCGCAGATGGCGTCGAAGAGGTCGTACATCGGGTTCTCCCGGCCGTGGTGGAGCATCCACTTGGCCAGGAGCGACCCCCCACGGGACACGATGCCGATGAGGCGCCGCTGGACGAAGGGCAGGTGCGCCCGGCGGACCCCGGCGTGGATGGTGAAGTAGTCCACGCCCTGCTCCGCCTGGTTGCGCAGCTCCGCCAGGATGGCCTCCTCGTCGAGGTCCTCGATCTTGCGCCCCAGGATCATCGAGTAGATCGGGACGGTGCCGATGGGGACGGTGCTCTCCCGGAGGATCGCCTGGCGGCAGGCGTTCAGGTCGCCGCCGGTGGAGAGATCCATCACCGTGTCGGCGCCCCAGCGCACCGACCAGCGCATCTTCTCGACCTCCTCCTCGGTGCCGGAGGAGACGGGGCTGGCGCCCAGGTTGGCGTTGATCTTGGTCTTCGACGCCCGTCCGATGGCCATGGGGTCGAGCTTCCCGGCGAGGTGGTGCCGGTTGGCGGGGAGGATCATCCGACCAGCAGCCACCTCGTCCCGGACCTGCTCCGGCGTCAGGTGCCCCTCGCGCTCCGCCACCCGGCGCATTTCCGGCGTGATGATGCCCAGGCGCGCGTGCTCGAGCTGGGTCACCGGGACAAACCCCGCCGGCGCCTCCCAGCGGCCGTCCTCGCGCCGCTTCCAGTCGGGGGGCATGAAATCCCAGGCGGTCTTCCCCGAGGGAGCGGGCATCCCGGGGGTGTCCGGCGAGCTGAAGGCCAGCGGTCCTCCCACGTCCGGGCGCCGCGCGAAGCTGCCAGGGTTGGTGCCGTCGCTGCCGGGCGCATGCGCGCCCTGGAGAGGCAAGGGGATACCGGCGATGGTGAACGGGGTCGACATGAAGATCCTGCTACCACAGCCCGCGGCGGGGAGCGCGGGGCCCGGTGAGGTGCCGCGGAACCCTGTCGCCAGGGGAGGCGAGGGGGGGTAGGCTGGCAGGCGTGAGACGGTCCTGGGCGTGGGTGTCGCGTGTGCTGCTGGTGCTGCTTCTGGTGGGGTGTACCCAGACCCGCCTGGTCTCCCTGAAGGAAGGCCCCCGGGAGTACGTCTCCTACGACTACGACCAGATCCTCCAGCGCTGGACCCGCTCCGGATCGGTGGTGGCGCTGGCCGAGTTTGACGACCTGCTCACGGTCACCGCCACCTTCCAGTCCTGGGATTTCCGCTGGGCGTACACGGTGCGCTACGCGGAGGACTACCGGCTCACGGTGGAGCAGCGGCAGGCGCTCCTCGACGAGTCGCTGGCCGAGTCCCGCGAGGAGCACCGCTTCTACCTCGCCCTCTACGGCCCCAACCGCCGCTGGAACGACCTCTCGCGCAAGGAGTCCGCCTGGGTCGTGCGCCTCATCGACGACAAGGGGAACGAGACCCCGGCGCGGCTGATCAAGGCCATCCCCAAGCCCGGCGCCGTCGAGCGCACCTATTTTCCCTACTCCAACGTGTGGCGTCAGTCCTTCCACGTCGTCTTCCCGACCCACCGCGACGACGGCGCCCCCACCATCGCCCGGGACGCGCGCTGGTTCGGGCTCCGCTTCGCCGGGGCGCAGGGCCACGCCGATCTGATCTGGGAGCTGAACCCGGGCTGAGTTGGGCTAGGCTCGCCGGCCATGGGAACGATCCTCGACGGCAAGGCCATCGGCGCCACGGTCCGGGAAGAAGTGAAGCAGGGAGCGGCGGCCTTCGCCGCGGAGCGCGGGCGGCCCCCGGGGCTGTCGGTGGTGCTGGTGGGGGAGGACCCGGCCTCCGTGGTCTACACCCGCAACAAGGAGAAGGCGGCGAAGGAGGCGGGGATCGCCGGCGAACTGCACCGGCTCCCCGCCGCGACGACGGAGGCGGAACTGCTGGCGCTGCTGCGGCGGCTCAACGAGGACAGGGCGGTGGACGGGATCCTGGTGCAGCTCCCGCTCCCGAAGCAGATCCGCCCCGAGGCGGTGCTGGACGCCATCGACCCGGCCAAGGACGTGGACGGCTTCCACCCGGTGAACGCGGGGCTGCTGGCCTCGGGGCGACCCGGGCTCGTGCCCTGCACGCCCCTCGGGTGCATGCGGCTGCTGCGGGAGGCGGGGGTCGCGCTGCGGGGCGCCCGGGCCGTGGTGGTGGGGCGGAGCAACATCGTCGGCAAGCCCATGGCGCAGCTCCTCCTCGCGGAGAGCGCCACGGTCACCATCGCCCACTCCCAGACCCGCGACCTGCCGGCCCTCTGCCGGGAGGCCGACGTGCTGGTGGCGGCGGTGGGCAAGGCCCGGATGATCCAGGGCGACTGGGTGAAGGAGGGCGCCGCCGTGATCGACGTCGGGATCAACCGGGACGCGGACGGGAAGCTGGTGGGTGACGTCGATTTCCCCGGCGCCGAGGCCAGGGCCGGCGCCATCACCCCGGTGCCCGGCGGCGTCGGCCCCATGACCATCGCCATGCTGCTGGCCA
>CAZSDX010000293.1:0-8861 GCA_964605685.1 uncultured Polyangiaceae bacterium | reverse complement strand
CGCGGGACCAGCACCGGCTCCGCAGCGCGAGGGGCGGCAGCACGGGACTTCGCCTGGAGCAAGGCGGAGGCGGTGGCCGCCGGGGTCGGGGCCGGCTGGGGACGAGGGTCCGGCGCGGGGCGAGGGCGGCGAGCGGCGGTCAGGAATTCCGGGAGCGACAGCTTGCGTGCGGCGACGCTCAGCAGGGCGGCGAGGGCCGCCAGCAGCGCCAGCAGGCCGGTGAGCGGGGTGTAGGAGAAACGACGGGAGGAGCGGTCGAGGAAGATCCCGGCGAGGGTGTCCCGGACCTTGCCGCCGGTCATGGTGGCGATGCGCCCGAGGAGCACCCGATCCGTGCCGGTGGGGCGCAGCTCTTCCCCCGCGCTCAGTACCGCCCCGGTGGTGCCGACGACCTCGTTGCTCACTTCATCGACCGCGGTGGTGATGTACGTACCCGGGCGCGACAGCGGGACCGTTGCGGCGTAGGCCCCGGCGCCCACCGGCTCCAGCGGGAGCACCCGCTGGAACCCGTCCGGACCGCCCACCCGCGCCGCCAGCCTCCGGAAGCTCTGGGCGCGACCGTCGTCGCCGACCACCGTGGCGCGCAGGTGCAGCTCGCCCCCGGCGGTGTCCGCCTCCAGGCGCACCCGGGGGTCGTCGGCCTTGCGGGCGATATCCCGGCCGAGCTGACCCACCAGGCGGCTCGCCCCGGGCCACGAGGTCCAGGCGACGCCCCAGCGATCCTTCAGGTCGCTGGTGAAGGCGGCGCTGCGCCCCACGCCGACGCTCCAGGTGGCCAGGATAGGGTCCCCCTCGGGCCCCGTGAGGTGCACGCTGGCCCGGGCCTTGGCGACGGTGACCACGTAGCCGTGCAGGATGGGCGTCCCCGCGAGATCGATCCCCCGGAGCGCGGCCCCCGGAGCCCCGAGGGAAGGGCGAAAATCCGTCTCGTGGATCGCCGAACGAGAGGCCAGGATCGTCTCCTGGGTGAAGATCGACGGAAGCCGGGAGGCGTCTTCGACCAGGTAAAAACGGCCTCCGCCCAGCTTGGCCAGCACCTCCAGCTCCGGCGTATCGGAGCCCTTCCCCAGCGACACCACGCTGGTGGTGATCCCCCGGGAGAGCGCCGCGGTCACCTTGGCCCGGCACCCGCCCATCTGTTCGGCGTCCCCTCCGTCCGCGAACAGCAGGAAGTGCTTGAGGTTGGTCTTCTCCCGGTCGAGCGCCTTGTACCCCTCGTCCATGGCCAGGTCGACCAGGATCCCCCCTCCGCCCACCTTCACCGCTTTGATCTTCCGGGCGATCTCCGCGTGATCCACCACCGGCCCCAGGGGGATCGTCCAGGCGTTCGCCGTGTCCACGTGGGCCACCCCCAGCCGGTCGCTCCCTCCCAGCAGCGAGGCCGAGCGCGCCGCCGCCTCGTTGGCCAGATCCAGCTTGGTGTATGCCCCCACCGTCGCGCTCATCGAGCCCGAGTAGTCGATGGAGATCACCTCCGAGAGGCTCGCCCGGCGCCGCTCTTGCTTCAGATCGAAGCTCACCGGCGATACCTCCTCCAGCGAGGTCCTGGCGTACCCCCCCGGCCCCATCGAGCGGTCCCCGCCGAGCAGCAGCAGCCCTCCGCCCAGATCCCTCGTGTAGCTGGCCAGCGCCTCCACCTGCCCCGGCGAGAGGTCCGAGGCCCGGATGTCGGAAAAAACCACCAGGTCGTAGGCCGCCAGCCCAGCCAGGTCAGAAGGGACACCACTCGTCGCGCCGGAGTCCACGCGGAAGCCGGCGTCCTCCAGGGCCCTGGCCACGAAGGCGCCCTTGCCCGGGTCGCCTTCGAGGACCAGCGCCGCGGAGGTGCCGCGGACCCGGAGGAAAGCGGAGCCGCTGTTGTCCTCGGGGGCGAGGTCGGCGCCCGGGTCGAGGGCGGTGATCTCGACGTCGTAGCGGTGGAGTCCGGGGCCTGGAGCGATCTCCTTGATGCGGAGCACATCCTCACCGCGAGCGACGCGGGCGGTGGCCTTCTTGAAGAGGAGGCCGTCGCGCTTGAGGCGAACCTCGACGTCGGTCTCCACCTCGGAGGAGGTGACCAGGCGGAGCTCGATGGGCTCTTTTTCGCTGGCGCGGGTCGGCATCCGGAGGGAGACGACGCGCACGTCGGGGATCTTCCGCTGGTCGAGGGGCACCACGTCCACCGGGACCCCCGCGGCGACGGCGGCGGCGGCGGCCTGGAGCGCGTCGCCCCGGGTGGCCACGCCGTCGGTGAGGAGCACGACCCGAGCGGCGGAGTCGGAGGGGAGCTCCGCGAGGGATCGCCGGATGGCGCCGCCCAGGTCGGTGGCGTCGCGTCCGATCTCGACCCGCTGGGGGCTGGGGGTGGCAGTTCTGGGGCGAGGGGGATCCTCGGTACGCGCCTCGGCGGCGAAGGCGACGATCCCGAGGCGGTCGTCGTCCTTCATGCCGCGCTCGACGATGGCCATCTCGGCCCGGAGCCTCCCGTCGTAGCCTGCCACCATGTCCATGGAGCGGCTCCGGTCCACCGCAACGATCACCGTGAGGCGATCGAGGGGGCGGCCAAGCTCCAGGCCCAGGGTGGCCAGGGAGGCGGCCAGCGTCGCCCCCGCCAGCAGCAGCTCGGTGAGCAGCCGCCGGGCCGGGTGCTGGCGCGGCGAGAGCGTCGCCAGGCGCAGCGCGACGAAGGTCATCGCCACGGCGCCGAGCAGGGCCCACAGCGGGCGCTCGACCCGGAGGTAACGCTCCGGGATGGCCCGCACCCAGACCAGCTCCACGTAGAGGAGCGGCAGCCACCCCAGCACGAGCGCGACCAGCAGCGCGGGCCTGCCCGAGAGCCCCAGGCGCCTGCTCCGGAGCAGCAGCGCGCCGAGGGCGACGACGGTGGCGGCGAGGGCCAGGTAGGGCAGGGCGAGGGCCAGCGGGAGGGGCTTCACGGCTGGTGCTCCGGGCGAAGGGCCGCCGCGGGCCGGGGGGCAGGCTTGCGGGTGAGCCAGTAAACATCCAGCACCAGGAAAAGGAGGGCCAGCGCCGCCACCAGGTAGGACCAGTCCGTGTGCGCGTCGGCGAGCTGGGCGGCGCTGCTCACGGTGGCCCCCTGTCGGGCCAGGTCCATCGGGCGAGGGCGCAGATCGCTCTCCCGCTCGGAGGCCAGGTTCACCGGCACCAGGATCTGCCCCGGGTGGGCGCCCTGCCAGCTCACCAGGTAGTGCCCTGCCCGCTGGGTCTCCGACAGCACCGCGAGGCCCTCCCGGGAGGGCAGCGTCTCGGGCTCCTTGGCCCCCGGGGCGAGCACCTCGATCTGCTTCACGTCCGCGGGGACCGGCACCCGGATCGGCTCCCCTGCGGCGGCGGCCCCCACGCCTTGCGCCCGGTGGGCCCGAGCCAGCTCCAGGGTGTTGCGCAGGAACAGGACGAAGGAGGCCTTCAGCGGCCAGTCGCTCTCGCCCACGTCGAACCCGAGGATCGTGCCGCTGCGCCCCGGGGCCGAGGCGTCTGCCGCAAGCACTTCTTCCTGGGCCCGGATCAACGCCAGGGGAGCACCGTCCACCCGCAGGGTCTTCGACGACGCGACGTGCACCCCGTCCAGGGTCAGGAACCGCAGGCGCGCGTCCCCGTGGGACCAGGACGTGATCGCCGGGTTCTTCACCGGAGGCCCCACCTGCACCCCCAGGCACGGACCTTCCGGCGGGTTGACGACCAAGAAATCCCCGGGAGGAAGAAGCGCGGGGCAGGTGCCGTCGTACACGTAGAGCGCGCCCTGGCCGATCCTGGCCTGGGCCACCTCCGAGGGCTTTCCTTTCCAGAGATCGACCATGGGATCGCTCGCCAGCCCGCGCTCCAGCCACGGCGACCCGCCCTCGGACGCCACCACCACCGGCTGCTTTTGCCCCGGCGGTACCCGGGCGTACACCACGTCGTCTGCCGCCAACCCGTCCTGGGGGGAAAGCTCGATGAGCAGGCCCTTGAGCCGGTCGCCTGCCGCCGGACGGAAGGAGAGCACCACCGGCTGCCGCTCCCCCGGGGGTAGCTGCAGGCGACGGGACGCCAGCGGCTCGCTCACCCCGGCGAGGCGCAGGGTGACGAAGAGATCCCGGGGGCGGGAGCCGAAGTTGGCCAGCAAGACGAAGGCCTGGACCTCCTCCTCCCGGGAGGTCGGGTCCAGCCCCGCCCGCACGTCCACCCGCACGATGGCCGCGTTGTCCACCGGGGTTCCCACGGTGAAGACCTCCATCGGGACGCCGGGGACCTGGAGCGCGTCGCCGTGGGCCAGGTTCCCGTCGGTGAAGACCAGGATCCGCTGCTCGCCGCCGAGCTGCCGGAGCCGGTCCGCCGCCAGCGCCACCGCCGCCCCCAGGTCGCCCTCCACGTCCCGGGCCGGGATCGGGTCCAGCGCCGCCTGGATCCGCTTGATGTCCCGGTCCATCGGCACCACCACCCGCGGCGACCTCGACGCCTCCAGCAGCATCGCGTCGGCCCCCGGAGAGAGCGCCGCCAGCGCCTCCCACGCGGCGGTCTTGGCCAGCTCCACCCGCCGCTGCCCGGTGGCCGGATCCACCGCGCCCATGGACGCGCTCGTGTCCAGGATCACCGCGACGTGATCCCCCAGGATCGCCTTGTGGCGCGTGGCCGGGCGGGCCAGCGCGAGCGCCAGCAGCGCGAGCGCCAGCAGCTGCAGCAGCAGCGGCACCTGGGGGACGAGCCGCTTCCAGGGGGAGCGCGCCAGCAGGTCGCGGCGCGCGGCGGACCAGAGCCAGGCGGAGGCCACCGGGACGCGCTTGCGCTGGATCTTCAGCACATAGAGTGCGATCAGCGGTAGCAGCGCGGCCAGGAGCCAGAGGCCCCGGGGGTCCTGAAATTCGAGGGGTAGCTTCACCGGATTACGGCAAGGTACCAGGCTCCGCGCCCCCGTCCACGCCTCCCACGCGGGGCACAGGCGGCGCTCAGTTGAGGGAGGCCGGCAGCGAGAGGCCGAAGGCTGCGATCTCGGCGTCGAAGGAGGAGCCGTCGTCGCGGATCATCTGGAAGGAGCCGCGCATGGTGCCGTGGGCGGTCTTCAGCACGCAGCCGCTGGTGTACTCGAAGAACTCACCGGAGCCCAGGACGGGCTGCTTGCCCACGACCCCTGGCCCCCGCACCTCCTCCACCTCGCCGTGTCCGTCGGTGATGATCCAGTGGCGGCTGCGGAGCTGGGCGCGGGTGGCTCCGCGGTTCTCGATGCGCACGGTGTACGCGAAGACGTAGCGCCGCTCCGCGGGGGAAGATTGCTCGGGGATGTAGCGGCTCTGGACCGAGACGTGGATCCCCTGGGTGGAGGCGCTGGAGGTGGAGCTTGCCATGGTCAGCGCCGGAAGGCGGCCTCGATCAGCATGGCCTGCTCGAGCTTGTGGGCCGCGAGCGAGCCGGTGGCGGGGCTGGCGCTCTCCGGGCGCGCCACGCAGGAGAGCGGAAGCCGGTGGCCGACGTGCCGCGGGAGCACGTCGAGGAGGTAACGCCAGCCCCCCATGTTCTCCGGCTCGTCCTGGACCCACACCAGCGGCGTCCCGTCGGCAAAGGGCGCCAGTGCGCACTTGATCTCGTCGTTGAGCGGGTAGAGCTGCTCCAGGCGCAGGATGGCCACGTCGTCGGCCTTCAGCTCCGCCTGCCTGCCCCGGAGGTCGTAGAAGACCTTGCCGCTGCACAGGAGGATCTTCTTGATGGAAGCCGGGTCGCTCACCTTCTCGTCAGGGATCACCCGCTGGAAGCGGCCCGTCGCCAGCTCGTCGAGGGAGGAGGTCGCCCCCGCCGCCCGGAGCAAGCTCTTCGGCGTCATCACCACCAGCGGCTTGCGGAGCGGCCGGAGCACCTGGCGCCGGAGCAGGTGGAACATCTGGGTACCGGTGGTGGGCTGGCAGACCTGGATGTTGTCCTCGGCGCAGAGCTGGAGGAAGCGCTCCAGGCGGGCGCTGGAGTGCTCGGGCCCCTGCCCCTCGTAGCCGTGCGGGAGCAGCAGCACCAGCCCGCTGAGCCGCCGCCACTTGTCCTCGGCGGCGGCGAGGAACTGGTCGATGATCACCTGGGCCCCGTTGGCAAAGTCACCGAACTGGGCCTCCCACATCACCAGCGCATCGGGGCGGTCGAGGCTGTAGCCGTAGTCGAAGCCCATCACCCCCTGCTCCGAGAGGGCGCTGTCGTAGACATCGAAGCGGGTCTTTGGGGCAAGAACCTGGTGGAGTGGGGTATACGGCGCACCGTTCCGGTGATCGCGGAGCACCGCGTGGCGGTGGGCGAAGGTGCCGCGACGGCTGTCCTGGCCGCTGAGGCGGATGGAGGTCCCCGAGGAGAGGAGCGAGGCGAAGGCGAGGGCCTCGCAGGTACCCCAGTCCAGGCCGGCGCCTGCGTCCACGGCCTTGCGGCGGTTGCGGATCACGTCGCCGACACGAGGATGAGGCTCGAAGCCCTCGGGGAAGGAGGTGATGGCGTGGGCGAGTTGGACAAGGCGCTCCCGGGGGAAGGTGGTGTCGACCTCGGGGACGAGGCGCTCGGGGCCTCCGTGGTAGTCCTTCCACACGCCACCCATCGCCTCGGGGAGCTTGGCGAAATCCTTCTGCTGGGTCTCGGCGCGGGCCTGGGCGAGGGCCTCGTGGCTGCTGCGGCGGATCTCCTCGGCCTGCTCGGCGGTGAGCTGCCCCATGGCCAGCAGCCGCTTGACGTAGACCTCCCGGACCGAGGGCTGGCGGTCGATGGTGGCGTACATCACCGGCTGGGTGAAGCGGGGCTCGTCGCCCTCGTTGTGGCCCCACTTCCGGTAGCAGTACATGTCGATGACCACGTCCTTGCCGAAGCGCTGCCGGAAGGCGACCGCCAGGCGGGTGACCCAGACCACCGCCTCCGGATCCTCGCCGTTGACGTGGAAGACCGGCACCTTGAGGATCCGGGCGATGTCGGTGGAGTAGCGGGTGGAGCGGGAGTCGTCCGGGTTGGTGGTGAAGCCGATCTGGTTGTTGACGACGACGTGGATGGTGCCCCCGGTGGAGTACCCTTCGAGGCCGGCGAGGTTCAGCGTCTCGGCGACGATCCCCTGGCCGATGAAGGCCGCGTCGCCGTGGATGAGAAGCGGGATCACCCGCCGGCGCTCCCGGTCGCCGCGGCGATCCTGCTTGGCCCGGGTGCGCCCCTCCACCACCGGGTTGACGAACTCCAGGTGGCTCGGGTTCACCGCCATCGTCAGGTGGACCGTCCTGCCCGCCGCGGTCACCCGGTCGCTCGAGTACCCGAGGTGGTACTTCACGTCGCCGGACCCCAGGTGCATCTCCGGGTGCTTGTCGTCGAAGGCGGCGAACAGCTCGCGGACGTCCTTGCCCATGATGGTGCACAACACGTTGAGCCGCCCCCGGTGCGCCATGCCGAAGACCAGCTCCTCGACCCCGTGCTCTCCGGCGGCCTCGATCAGCAGATCCAGCATCGGGATCAGGCTCTCCGCTCCCTCCAGGGAGAAGCGCTTGGCGCCCACGAAGCTCCGGTGGATGAACTGCTCCAGCGCCTCGGCGTCCGTGAGCATCTTCAGCACCCGGAGCTGCTCCTCCTTGGTGAGCGTCAGCCGGTTGCGGGTCGACTCCATCTGCTCCTGCAACCACTTGCGCTGCTCGTCCTCCTCGATCTCGACGAACTCGACGCCGATGCTCCGGCGGTAGGTCTCGTCCAGGTGCTCGAGGATCTCCCGGAGCTTCCGTGTCGCGGGCTGGCCATGGAGATCGCCGGTCGAGAACGGTCGATCGAGGTCGGCCTCGGTCAGCCCGAAGCTCCGGAGCTGGAGCTCCTCGCCGAGCGCAGGCGCCTCCGTCAGCGGGTTGACGTCCGCGTAGATGTGGCCCCGCGCCCGGTAGCGGTTGACCAGGTTGGCCACCTGCGCCTGCGCGTAGGCCGCCACCGTGTTCGTCGCCACATGAAGCTGAGCACCGTTGCCGTTGGCCTCGACCTTCGAGCTCTTGCCGTTGCCGTTGGCCTCGACCTTCGAGCCCTCCCCCTGGCCCCCGTTCAGCCCGCCCCCCTGCGCCGCGAAGTACGCGCGCCAGGTCGGATCGACAAGCTGAGGGTTCTCCAGGTAACGGAGGTACTGTTCTTCGATGAAGCCGGCGTTGATCCCGAATTGCTCGAACATGGCGGAGGAGCGCCGTTCTAACGCCAAAGCCTCCCCCGCGCCAGCGCCATCCCGGGCTTCCTCCTCGCCAGCAAGAGCAGCGTGGCCACGAACGGCAACAAGCGGACCAGCTCCGGAGCCAGCTTGAGGCTGTCCTGCCAGGCGATCTGGGCCGCCTCCAGCGCCGCGAACCCGCCGCAGGCCAGCAGCGTCGCCCCGGGGCGTTGTCGCCCCAGGATCGCCGCCGCCAGCGCCAGGAACCCTCGCCCCCCGGTCATCCCCGCGTCGTACTGCCGCTGATCGAAGACCATGTGGACCCCCCCGAGCCCGCAGGCCACCCCCGATAGCACCGACGCCCACAGCCGCGTCGCCCCCACGTCCACCCCCGCCGCCGCCGCCGCCACCTCGTCGTCCCCGCTCGCCCTCAGCCGTAGCCCCAGCCGGGTACGCCCCAGCACCAGCACCAGCGCCGCTGCCGCCGCCACGAACACCAGCAACCCGGGCTCGCTCACCACCCTCACCACCGCCGACGGAGACTCCGCCCCCGAGAGCCCGGGGACCCTCGGCGAGTTCGACGCGCTCCCGTACAGCAGCCGCAGCGCCACGCGCCCCGCCCCGTAGGCCGCCATCGTCAACGCGATCCCGCTCACCATCGCGTCCACCCGAGCCCGCACCACCAGCGCCCCGTGCAGCAGGCAGTACAGCGCGCCCCCCGCCACCCCCGCCGCCAGCCCCGCCGCTCCGCTCCCCGTGGCGATGGCCC
>CAZSDX010000292.1:0-8899 GCA_964605685.1 uncultured Polyangiaceae bacterium | reverse complement strand
CCGGGATCGGCGGGTCCGGCGGCGGCGCGCCGTGCTCCGCGGACCTGCTGAGCGACCCGGAGAACTGCGGCGAGTGCGGCGCCAAGTGCGTCGCGCCACCTGGCTACGAGGCGCGCTGCGACCAGGGCGCCTGTGCCATCGGGTGCGCCGGGGGCAAGCTCCTCTGCGGCGGAGGCTGTGTCGACGGCCAGAGCGATCCGCAGAACTGCGGCGCCTGCGGCAACGCCTGCAAGGCCGCCCCCGGAGCCACCCCCACCTGCATCTCCGGCGTCTGCGGCGTGACCTGCAAGGAGGGCTTCACGCCGTGCGACGAGGATTGTGTCGATACCAAGAGCAATCCGAGCCACTGCGGCGCCTGCGGCAACGCCTGCAAGGTCGGCGAGTCCTGCAGCGGTGGGGGGTGCAAGGTCGGATGTGACCCTGGGCTTCTTGATTGCGGGGGCTCCTGCGTCGACACGAAGACCTCCCTGGAGCACTGCGGCGAGTGCGGGAACCCTTGTTCAGCGACCGGCGGCGCCGACGTGAGCTGCTCCGAGGGGGCTTGCAAGCTGTCCTGCGGTGAGGGGCAGATTCTCTGCGGGCTCTCCTGCGTCAACAGCCAGACCGATCCGAAGAACTGCGGGACCTGCGGCACGACCTGCCAGGCGCCTCCCGGTGCCTTCGCGGGGTGCAACGAAGGCAAGTGCACGGTGAACTGCGACGTAGGTCTGACCCTCTGCGACGGAGGCTGCGTCAACACCAAGAACGACAAGGCCCACTGCGGAGGCTGCGGTCAGGCGTGCCCTGACGGTAGGTTCTGCTCCGAAGGGCAGTGTTCCCAGGACTGCGGGGGCAAGGAGGCCTGCGATGGTGCCTGCGTCGACACGAGCACGGATCCGAAGAATTGCGGCGGCTGCGGCAAGGTCTGCAGCGCTCCGCCCAACGCGACGCCCTTCTGCGGCGGTGCCTCGTGCTCCTTCGCGTGCGGCGCGGGGTACGACCTGTGCGGCGCGGTGTGTGTTGTCCTGGCCTCCGACCTCAACAACTGCGGCTCCTGCGGGAAGACCTGCAAGAAGCCCGAGGGCGGATCGGTCGCGTGCTCCGGCGGGATTTGCAAGGAGAGCTGCCCCGGCAACGGCAAGGTCTGTGGCGGCGCCTGCGTCAACCTCCAGACGGACCCGAAGAACTGCGGGAGCTGCGGGAAGGCCTGTGGTGCCAACCAGGCATGCCTCAACGGCGGCTGCGTGGCGGCCTGCTTGCCGCCCTCGACGAACTGCGACGGCGCCTGCGTGGACATCAACAAGGATCCCTTGCACTGCGGGGGCTGCGGCAAGGCCTGCCCCGGGGCGCCCAACGCCAACCCGACCTGCAACGGCGGCCAGTGCGGGACGGCCTGCAAGGTTGGGTTCACCAAGTGCGATTCCCAGTGCGTCAACCTCAGCAACGACCCTCAGCACTGCGGAGGATGCAACAAGCCCTGCTCCGGGACCTACTCGGGAGGAACCTGTATCATCGATCCCGTTGAACCTCCCTGCGACCCAGGCAAAACCCACTGCCCCAACAGCGGCTGCGTCGACCTCGGCACGGACCCGAAGAACTGCGGCGAGTGCGACAAGGTCTGCGACGACAAGGGCATCTGCTTCAACGGCCTGTGCCTGTGAGCGTGTCCTGCTGAGCAAGGTGCTCCGCGACGCCTCCGCGCGGCTCCTCACCGCGACGGCTTGAGGTGCTCCTGGAGCATCTTCTGGAACCGCGCCACCAGCCGCTCCTCCAGGGCGGCGAGGTCTGCGACGGTGGCGGGGCGGGCGTCGTCCGGGGTGGGTTTGAATGCACCCTGGCCGAAGAGGTCATCGAGGGAGGCGGCGCGCTTGGTGGGGGCCGGGGTCGCGGGGCGGGCCTTGGCCGGGGGAGGAGAGGGGGAGGGGGGCTGGGCGCGGGCGATGGATTCGAGCTGGAGCTCCTCGCGGCGGAGGCGTCCGGCGTCGGTGAGGGAGAGGGAGAGGGAGCCGTTGCGGTTGACGGAGTAGCGGGCGAGGCCGGCGGTCTCCAGCTCGCGGGCCAGGGGGGTCTTGGCCTTGGGCAGGAGGAGGGGGCGGTCGCCCGGGTGGCGCAGGAGGATCTCTTCGGCAGGGGTGGGCACGGCCCGGGGAGGATGCCGCGTTCTGGCGGTCCGGGGCAACCGGGCGACAGGAGGGTGACCAAGCGGGGCCCGGATTGAGGTAGGTTCCCGGGGCCTCGATGAACGGACAGCCCCCTCCACGCCGCCCGCCGGCGACCCAGCCTCTCCCCTCGTTTCACCTGGACGGCGACGGGCGACCCTCGCCAGGGAGGATGGAGGCCGCCCCGAGGAGCGAGCCGGTCGAGTTCCTGGACGTGGAGCCGGACCCGGAGGACACGCGGGTGGCGACGCGCCAGGAGCGGGAGCGGCGCCCGGTGGTGGCGCTGTGCGTGGCGGGGAGCATCGCGGCGTACAAGGCGGCGGAGGTGGCGCGGGGGCTGCTGGAGGCGGGGGTGCGAGTGATCCCGGTGATGACGAGGGCGGCGACGGAGTTCCTGGGGCCGTCGACGCTCTCGGGGCTGACGGGGGAGCCGGTGCGGAGCACCATGTGGGATCCTGGGTTCCCTGGGGAGATGCACGTGGCGCTGGCGAAGCAGGCGGACGCGGTGCTGATCATCCCGGCGACGGCGGACCTGATCGCCCGGATGGCCCAGGGGCGGGCGGACGACCTGGTGACGGCGCTGGCGCTGGTGAGCGAAAAACCCTTGCTGGTGGCGCCCTCGATGCACCCGTCGATGTGGGCGCACCCGGCGACCCGGCGCAACGTCGCGCTGCTGGACGGCGACGGGCGGGTGGAGTGGCTGGGGCCGGTGGACGGCCCGGTGGCGTCCGGGGACAGCGGGCTGGGGAGGATGATGGCGCCGGCGCAGATCGTGGAGGCGACGCTGTTCCGGCTGGCGCCGAAGGACCTGACGGGGCTGAAGCTGGTGGTCACCGCGGGGCCGACTGCGGAAGATCTGGACCCGGTGAGGTACCTGACCAACCGGTCCACGGGGAAGATGGGGTTCGCGCTGGCGAGGCGGGCGGCGGCCAGGGGGGCGCAGGTGACGCTGATCGCGGGGCCGAGCGCGCTGGCGACGCCGAGCCGGGTCCGGCGGGTGGACGTGCGGAGCGCCATCGCCATGCGGGGGGCGGTGTGGCAGGCGATGGGGCCCGACCTGTCGATGGCGGACGCGCTGATCATGAGCGCGGCGGTCTCGGATTTCCGCCCCGCGCAGACCGGCGCCAGCAAGCAGAAGAAGAAGAAGGGCGAGGCGGGGGTCAACCTGGAGCTGGCGCTGAACCCGGATATCCTGGCGGAGATCGGCCACAGCCGGCAGGGGAGGAAGCCGGTGCTGGTCGGGTTCGCGGTGGAGACCGACAGCGACGAGAAGATCCAGGCGTACGCCGAGGGGAAGCTGGCGGACAAGCGTGTGGATATGGTGGTGGCCAACCGGGCGAGCGACTCCTTTGGCCGGGGGGATAACCGGGCGATGCTGGTGACCCCGGGCAGCGTCGAGCACCTCGGGGTGCTCTCCAAGGAAACCCTCGCCGACCGCATCCTGGACCGGGTGCGCCTCCTGCTGGGGTCATGATGGACCGGCTCCTCCCTGTGCTGGCGGTGCTGGTGATCGGCGGCGCCTCGCAACTGGCCTTCGCGGACCGGTTCGCCGGCCAGGGGGCGGTGGTGTGGATCCTCCTCGCCGCCAACGGCGCCCTGGCGGTGCTCTCCCTGTGGCGGATGTGGCGCGACGGTACCCTGCTCGACCTGTTCACGTGGCGCTCCGGGGACGTGGCGCTGGGGGCGGTGACGGCGCTGGTGCTGGGCGCGGGGGTGGTGGTCGGGCGCCAGCTCGTCGTGCCCCACGGTTCCCCGATGGACGCGTGGTTGATCCGGCTCTACCTCCAGCTCGGCCCGGTGCCCCAGGGGTCCGCCCGGCTGCTCTTCGCCCTGGCCATCGTCGCCGTCGCCGTGCTGGAGGAGATCGTGTGGCGCGGCATGGTCCAGCAGATCCTGGAGGAGAACCTGGGGGTCCGCCGGGGCTGGATCCTCGCGGCGATCCTCTATGCGCTCGCCCACCTTCCCACGCTCTGGGTGCTCGCCATGCCCCCGGTCGGCAAGAACCCCTTGATCCTCCTGGCGGCCCTCTTCTGCGGCGCCGTCTGGGGGTTCCTGGTGGCCCGCAAGCAGCGGCTCCCGCCGGTGCTGATCTCCCACGCGCTCTTCACCTACGCGATGACCTCCGAATTCCGCCTTGTCGGGGTGTAGTTGACCGCATCGGTCGTGGGGGCTAAGCCGAGACGATCATGAGCGGCCATTCCAAGTGGGCAACGATCAAGCACAAGAAGGGCGTCGTGGATGCCAAGCGCGGCAAGCTGTTCACCAAGCTCATCAAGGAGCTCACGGTTGCGGCGCGCCTGGGGGGGGGTGACCCGGCGGGGAACCCACGGCTGCGGCGCGCCATCGCCGACGCCAAGGGCCAGCAGATGCCGCAGGACACCATCCAGCGGGCCATCAAGCGGGGCACCGGCGAGATCGAAGGCGCCGCCTACGAGGAGGTGCTCTACGAGGGCACGGGGCCCGGCGGTAGCCTCTTCCTCGTGGAGGGCATGACCGACAACCGGAACCGCACGGCCGCCGAGCTCCGCAAGGTCTTCGAGCGCAACAACGGCGTCATGGGCCAGAGCGGCACCGCGGGCTGGGCCTTCGATCGAAAGGGCGTCATCCAGGTCGACCGCGCCAACGTCCCCGAGGACCAGATCATGGAGCTGGCGGTGGGCAACGGCGCTGACGACTACAGCGACGCCGGCGAGACCTGGCAGGTGACCACCTCCATCGAGAACCTCTCCGCCATCACCGAGGCCCTCGAGGCCGCCAAGCTCACCGTCAAGTCCAGCGCCATCCAGTTCCTCCCCAAGAACCTCAAGCAGCTCTCCGGGCGCGACGGCGAGGTGGCCCTCCAGCTCGCCGAGGCCCTCGACGACCACGACGACGTACAGAACGTCTACATCGACTTCGACGTCACCGACGCCTGAGCCGCGCCCGGGGGGCGGCCGGAGCTGCCAGCGGGGCGGATTCGCGGTAAGGTCCAGGTCGCCCCATGTCCTGGAAGCACATCCTGGTCCCTCACGATTTCTCGCCCTGCGCTGCCCGCGCCGAGCGGCTGGCCGCCGAGCTCGCGGAGGTCCACGAGGCGCGGTTGCTGCTGCTCCACGTCACCTTTGTTCCGGGGGTCAACCCGGACACCCCCATCGGGTACTCGGAGGAGGCGGAGGCGGCCCCGCTCTCCCGCCACCTCACCGGCGAGCCCAAGGCGCGGCTGGAGCACCTGGCGGCGGCGCTGCGGGCGCGGGGGCTGCGGGTGGAGACGGCGGCGGTGGTGGGCCACCTGGCAGCCTCCATCCTGGAGCAGGCGGAGCGGCACCGGTGCGACGTGATCGTGATGGGGACCCACGGGCGCAAGGGGATCCCCCGGTTGCTGCTGGGGAGCGTCACCGAGGAGGTGATCCGCCGGGCGCCCATCCCGGTGGTGGCGGTCCGGGATCAGCAGGCAGAGGCGACGGAGCCGGAGCTGGCCCCCACCGGCGCGTGACCCGGCGGGGCTAGCGTCCCTTGCGGGCGCGGGCCATCTCGGCGCGGGCCTCGCGGTCCAGGTCGCGCTCGCGGATGGCGTGGCGCTTGTCGGCGGCGGCCTTCCCCCTGGCCATGGCCAGCTCGACCTTGACCCGGCCGTTCTTCCAGTACAACCGGGTGGGCACGGCGGTCATCCCTTTCTGGGTGAGCGCCTTTCGTATCCGGTCGATCTCCGCGTGGCGGAGCAGCAGCAGGCGGGCCCGGCGAGGCTCGTGGCCGAAGGCCATGTGGGGTAGCTGCGGCAGGAACATCCCCTTCAGCCACACCCGGGTGCCTTCCACGTCGATCCAGGCGTCGGTGAGGTCGCCGCCGCCTTCTCGAAGCGTTTTGACCTCGCTCCCGGTGAGGGCGACCCCGGCCTCGTAGCGCTCCCCCAGCTCGTAGGTAAAGCTGGCGCGTCGATTCTGCAAAATGAGCTGGGGTCCGTCGCCCTTGGTAGGTTTCGCCATCCGAAGCGGGCGACGCTATGCCACGCCGACCGGCCTCCAGGCTACCCCTTTACCAACCCCCGGAGCAGTCCGCCCTCCCCCATGCGCTCGACCCACCTCGAAAAGGCCCGCACCCACAACCTGCGCGGCGTCTCCCTCGACCTGCGCCCCGGCGAGCTGGTGGCCCTCACCGGGGTCTCCGGCGCCGGGAAATCCTCCCTGGCCCTCGACACCCTCTACGCCGAGGGGCAGCGCCGCTACATCGAGAGCTTCAGCCCCTACGCCCGCCAGTTCCTGGAGCGCCTGGAGCGCCCTCCGGTGGACCTTCTGGACCCGGTGGCCGCGGGCGTCGCGGTCGACCGCCGCGCTCCGGTCAAGAGCTCCCGCTCCACCGTCGCCACCATGGCGGATCTGGAGCCCTACCTCTCTGCCCTCTTCACCCGGGAGGCCCTGCCCCTCTGCCCCGACTGCGGCGTCTTGGCCCGCTGGACCCAGCCGGACTCCGCCGCCGCCCAGGTGCAGGCCACCCTCGGCCCCGGTCGGGCCCTGGTCACCTACCCGGTCCGGGTCGCCGGCACCGACGACTACCTGGAGGTGCGCGAGCGCCTCGCCCGCGACGGCTACCGGCGCCTGTGGATCGGCGGCGAGGTCCGGGATCTGGACGCGGTGAAGCCCAGCGAGGCCGCCGGGGGCGAGGGGCGCATCGAGGTGGTCGTCGACCGGGTGGACCTGGGCAAGAAGGATAGCCGTCTGGCCGCCGCCGTCGAGGAGGCCTGGCGCCGGGGCAACGGCGTCGCCCGTGCCGTCGTCGGCGACCGGGACGCCCGCGTCGCCCGCGGCCTCTCCTGCCCCGGGTGCGCCCGCTCCTTCGAGCCCGCCCGCCCCTCGCTCTTCTCCTACCAGTCGCCGGTCGGAGCCTGCCCCTCCTGCAAGGGCTTTGGCCGCACCATCGGCATCGACTGGAGCAAGGTCGTGCCAGACGAGCGGCTGTCGGTACGCCGCGGGGTGATCCGCCCCTGGTCCGGCGCCTCCACCCGCTACGAGCGCAGCCTGCTCCTCAACTTCTGCCAGAAGAACAAGATCCCCGTCGATGTCCCCTGGAAGGATCTCTCCCCGGAGCACCGCTCCCTCATCCTGGAAGGCGAGGGCCGCTGGGAGGACGGGCGCTACCCCGGTGTCCGCGCCTGGTTCGCCTGGATGGAGACCCGCACCTACAAGATGCACGTCCGGGTGCTCCTCTCCCGCTTCCGCTCCTACGAACCCTGCGCTGCCTGCGGCGGCTCCCGCCTCAACCCGGACGCCCTCGCTCACCAGGTCGCCAACAAGAACCTCGCCCAGTGGCACGCCCTGGAGATCCGCGACGCCCATGCGCTCTTGGAGGGCCTCGCCACCACCTCCGCCCAGGGGGAGCTGGTACGCCGCGAGCTCCTCGGCCGCCTCGGCTACCTCCTGGACGTGGGGCTGGGCTACCTGACCCTCGACCGCCAGGCCCGCACGCTCAGCGGCGGCGAGGGCCAGCGCGTCGCCCTCACCGCCGCCCTCGGCACCGCGCTGTCCGGCGCCCTCTTCGTCCTGGACGAGCCCACCGTCGGGCTCCACGCCGCCGACATCCCGCCTCTGACCCGCGCCATGCGCCGCCTCGCCGACCGGGGCAACGTCGTCCTCGCCGTCGAGCACGACCCGGACGTCGTCCTCGCCGCCGACCGCGCCGTCGAGCTCGGACCCGGCGCCGGCGCCGACGGCGGCCAGATCCTCTTCGACGGCCCCCCCGCCGAGCTCGCTCGTCGCAAGGATCTCCCCTCCGGCCAGGCCCTCGCCCGATCCTCCGTCGACCTCCGGCGCCGCCGGACCCCCGGGGACTGGGTCCGCATCCACAACGCCCGGGAGCACAACCTCCGGGGGATCAACGTCGCCATCCCCCTCGGCGTCGTCTGCGCCATCACTGGCCCCAGCGGATCCGGCAAGTCCACCCTCGTCCGCGACATTCTCTTCCGCGGCCTCGCCTGGGCCCGTGGCGACCGCTCCCTCGACCCCCCCGGCCTCCACGACCGGATCGAGGGCGCGAACAAGTTGATCGATGTGGTTCACGTGGATCAATCTCCCTTGGGGCGGACCTCCCGGGGGAACGCCGCCACCTACACCAAGGCGTGGGACCGCTTCCGCTCCCGGTTCGCGGGGGAGCCCGCCGCGGAGCTGGCCGGGTTCAACGCGGCGACCTTCAGCTTCAACGTCGCCGGGGGGCGCTGCGAGGCGTGCTCCGGCGAGGGCTTCGAGACCGTGGAGATGCAGTTCCTGGCGGACGTGTCCCTGGTGTGTACCGAGTGCAAGGGGCGCCGCTTCCAGGAGCCGGTGCTCCGGGTGCTCCACCGGGGGTTGACCATCGCCGACGTGCTCGACCTCACCGTGGACGAGGCGCTCCGGACCTTCGCCGACGACGTCCCCCTGGGCCGGGCGCTGCGCCCCCTGGCGGCGCTGGGGCTCGGCTACCTGCCGCTGGGGCAGCCCCTCAACACGCTGAGCGGCGGCGAGGCCCAGCGCCTCAAGCTCGCCCGCTCGCTGGCGTCCCTGGAGCGGGGCACCCTGCTGATCCTCGACGAGCCCAGCGCCGGGCTCCACGCCCTCGACGCCCGGAGGGTCATCCAGGCGCTCCACACGCTGGTGGACGAGGGCGCCAGCGTGGTCCTGGTGGAGCACGACCTGGATCTGATCGAGGCCTGCGACTGGGTGATCGACCTGGGGCCCGGCGCCGGTCGCCACGGCGGTACCCTCGTCGACCAGGGGACGCCGGAGCAGCTCCGGAGCGCGGGCAAGGGGGCCACC
>CAZSDX010000291.1:8626-8921 GCA_964605685.1 uncultured Polyangiaceae bacterium | reverse complement strand
GGGCAGGTGGAGGTGCTGGCGTTGCGCGGCGCCGCGTCCCGTCTGCGTCCGGGGTGGGGACCGCCGACGAGGGCGCAGGGGGCGGGACGGAAGGAGCGCTCGCCGATGCGGGAGGGTCGGGCGCCTCGTGGCTCGCCCGGGGAGGCTCCGCGGAGGGAGTCCACCGCTGGCCAGCGCCGACCGACCGGGTCCCGCAGCAGCGCGTCCGCACCTCGACGAGCCCCTCGCTGACGGAGATCTCCCGGAGCCCTGCGGCGTCGCCGTGGAGCCGGAAGATCGTCCCCTTCACCTCGAT
>CAZSDX010000291.1:0-8605 GCA_964605685.1 uncultured Polyangiaceae bacterium | reverse complement strand
GGTGCGGAGGCAGCGGACGGACCCGGAAGGTTGCGGCTCCCTCCAGCTTCAAGAGTTCGTCTTCGCCCTTCTGGAGCGTCTCCATCCGGGCGCCCGCCTCGACCTCTGCCGCCGCGTGGGACACCGGGGCGGGCGCCTCGACAGGGGCAGGCTTCGCCGCCCACCGGGGCGCCAGCAACCACAGCGCCGCCAGGGCCAGAGGCACCGCCGCCAGCGCCCAGGGGCGACGACGGCGCGGTGTGGCTGCGAACGAGGCCACCAGGCGCTGCTCGACGGCGCGCAGGCGATCTGCCGGCAACGCCGGCGTCTCGCGGAGGGCTCGCATCGCGTCCGCCAGCGGAGGCGAGTCCTCCAGCGCGTCACGGCAGGACGCACACTCCAGGAGGTGCTCGGCCTCCCGCTCCGAGGGGTCCTCTCCCTCGGCCAGGGCGCGCTGTCTTTCCGGATCCAGGTGCGGGCTCATGATGGATCCTCCTCCGCCAGCAGCTTGCGCAGCGAGGCCTTGGCGTCATGCACCCGACGCCAGACGGTTCCCGCGGGAACGCCGAGCAGCTCGGACACCTCCCGGGCAGGGAGGCCGCTGAGTTCGCAGAGCACCAGCGCCTCCCGCTGCATCGGCGGCAGCGCGGCGAGGGCCCGCTGGAACCGCGTGTTCTGCTGGACCTCCGAAAGCTGGACCTCGGCGTCCTTGGCGGGGGAGGCGACCTGCGCCAGCAGCGGCGCGTTGGCGCGGTCCCGGATGCGGGCGCGGATGTAATTCCGGGTCTGGTTGAGGGCCACGCTGAGCAGCCAGCTGCGGATGGAGGAGCGCCCCTCGAACCGCTCGAGGCCCGCGAGCGCCTCGGTGAAGGTTGTCTGGAGCAGATCTTCCACGTCCTCGGGGGGAACCCCCATGCGGCTCAGCACGCGACCCAGCACAGGAGCATGCTCCCGGTAGACATGCAAGAACACCGCTTGATCGCGCTGGATCAGCCGCTCGACCAGCTCGGTCTCGCTGAGGTCTTCGGGGAGCTTCAAGGGTCCGGGTCGCCTTGTTGTGCCCGGCTTCTCTACCCCGGCCGCGCCAGGAAAGAAAAGAGATGCCCCGGAGGGGAGGAAGAGAATCGTCTGGGACACCTTACCAAGCGCAGTATCCGTGCGCTCCTCTTCCTTCGGACCGATCACGTTTTCAGAACATCCAGCCGACCTGCAGCGCCACGGACCAGCCCCCCAGGTGCCCCGCCGCCGACGGCAACGCCGTGGTCGTGGTGGTCGTGGTGGTCGTGGTCTTTCCGGGCGGCTCAGGGGTGCCTTTCCCCGGGTTTTCCCACGCGTTTGGGTTGGGATTCTTCTCGGTGGTCTGCTGCGTGGTCTGGTACCGGATGGGCGCGGTGGTGGTTGAATAGCGCACTGGTAGCCCCAGCCAGAGCCGCTCCCCCAGCCGGGCCTCCGGCCAGAATCCAAGAACCAACCCCACGCCTCGATCCTCGGCGATTCCTTGCCGTGTATCCCGGGCCCAGGACATCCCGGGGCCCGCGCCCACCCCCACGCCCAGCCAGGTTCCTTGCCCCACGGCCGCCCGGTAGGAGCCCACCAGCAGCAGGCGGACCTCCGTGCGGCTCGACGTGCGGCCCCACGCCCACCCCACCCCCGGCTGGACCCCCACCCCCCATGCTCCCCCGTAGCGCAGCGTCCCTCCCGCCTCGACCCCGCCCCCGGTGCCCGCGTACCACCCCGCCCCCAGCCAGGGCCCCAGCGTCAGCGCAACCCCCTGGACCGGAGCCTCCCCCGCGGCCCCCGGAGGAGGCGCCTCGGGCTGCCCCTGGGACGCCTGGGAAGCGGCCGACGGGGGCTCCGGCGGGGCGGAAGAGGCGCTCGGTTCAACCACCGGCGCAGAAGCGCTCGGTCCGGCCGCCGGAGGCTCGGCGTCCGCATGCTCGACGGCCACCCGCAGGAGCACCTCGGCCACCGCCTCCACTTCCCGGGCGTTCCCGGCCCAGCGCGTCTCCAGATCCGTGCCGTTCCAGAGGGCCAGCACGTATTGGCCGCGGGGGCCCGGCGAGACCCGCAGCCTCCAGGGGCGAGCGCAGGCGCCCAGGTGCCGGGCCTCCTCCTGGAGCTTCTGCTTCAGCGCTCCGGCCTCCGGGTGCTCCTCGATCTGGATCTCGACGCGGCAAGCGGTCGGCTCCCCGGCGGCCCCTGCGCTCGCGAGCCAGCCCAGCGGAACAGCGCCGCAGAGCCACCGGAAAGCACGGAACGCCTCGCCCATGAAGAACACCTACCCCCGGAGGGGCACCCCGGGAAGTCTTGCATTTGTTGATCGCGGCACCAGGCCCGTCTACCACCTCGTCCATGCGAGTCTGGACCAACGGCGCGCTCCACGTGGCCCGGTCTCCCCGGGGGCTCTACGTCCTGCGGGGCACCCAGGTCGTGCGCTTCATCGACCTGCCCCACCAGGAAACCCAGGGCGCGCTCCTGGCGGTGGAGCCCTCCGGTTCCCACGCCTGGATCGAAAATTTCCGCAAGATCTCCCTGGAAGATGGCTCCATCGACGAGGGGCTGGGCGCCTCCCCGCTCGACCTGGCCGGCTCCCCGGAAGGCGTCGCCGCGCTGCTCCCCTCGAACCGCGGCGCGCGCCTGGTGACCGGCTCCCCCCGGGGCCGCTGGTCCCGCGAGATCGACCTGCACCCCCACGCGATCACGCGCACCCAGTTCCCTTCCGCGCTCGGGGCCTCCCCGGGATGGGTATGGAAAGACATCACCTCGCTCTCCCTGGCCTCCCTCCGGCTCCGGGTGACCTCCGCGGGGATCGCGGTCATCTGCCGGAGCTCCGGGCTGATCGGGATCTTCCGCGGGGACGAGCCGCCCCGCTGGTACCAGGCGCCGAGCGGCGAGGGCGGGCACCTGGACGCGCTCGCCACGACCTCGGGGCTGCTGGTCTCCCTCCGCGTCGGGGAGGAGGGGGTCTCCGCGCATTTCTCCGGGGATGGCCGCTGCGAGGGGCACACGGGGCTGACGCTCCGCAGCGTCGGCGCGGCCGCCCTTGCTGGGGATCGCTTCGTGATCTTCGACGGCGCCAGGGGGCGCCTCAAGGTCTTCGGTGCCAGGGACTGCCAGGATCTCCACCCTCGCTCCCGCCTGAACCTCCCGGCCCCTCCCCTCGACGTCGCCTCCTCGCCGGACGGTCGCTGGGTGATCTTCAGCGACGCCACGACGGTGTCCCTCTTCGAGCTGGGCGACAAGAGGCTCTCGCTGGTCGCCACCCTGGCCCCCGAGCAGGTCCTACGGGAGAGCGAGGCGAAGCACCGGGAGAAGCAGCGGATCGAGCAGGGAGGCCACTACAAGCGCCCGGAGGGGCCGCCTTCCCTGGGGTTCCCTGCCTCCAAGGCGCCCATCCCCCCCTGGGAAACCGCCCTGGGGGAACCGCTGGAGCTGGCTCTCTCGTTCCGTTCCACCGGGGGGGCGGGCCAGGGGGTCGCCGTCGAGCTTTCTGGCCCGGCGCTGGAGCAAGGGCTGGTGCAGCCGCTCTCCGTGGAGATCGCCGGGCAGCCGGTGGCGCTCTCCAGGCAGGGGTCGAAATGGGGGGGGACGCTGGCGGAGGTGGAGATTCCCCAGGGGATCAACTTCCCCTTTGACCCCAAGCCCAAGAGCCCGGAGCAGTCGGAGAAGGCCCAGGCGCTCCTGGCGGCGACGCACCTGCCTTTCCGGGTGCGCCTGGCGGCGAGCAAGGCGGGGGCCGCGATGCTGTCGGTGGCGACCTGGCCGCTCCAGGGGACCGCGGCGCCGATGAAGTGGACGAGGATGCTGACGGTGCGGGAGGGCGGATAACCCGGGGGATTCCTCGGTGGAGGGTTCGCGGACCGAGAAGGAGATCGAGTCTTCCTTGCTGTTGTCGATGTAGAAATCGAGGCGATACTCCCCTTCCTCGAAGGGACCGACGGGGTCGACCTTGTTCTTGCCCTCGACCTCCTTGAGGATGCCGATCTGGATGGTGAGCTGGCCGTCGCCCTTGCTGAGGATGATCGAGTCCCCGTTGAGCGGCGTCGCCGGGGTGTCCTCCGAGGGGGGGGTGATGTAGATCTTCAGCTCGGCGTCGTCGCGGCCGCTGCTGTAGGTGATCTGGCAGAACATCCCCGAGTCAGCCTGGACAAACTCCGTGGGGAAGACCTTGGTCCTGCGCTTGCCGGCGGCGTCCGTCGACATGTAGACCTCCTTGAAGCCGGCGGTCTTGCAGCCCCCCAGGATCGAGAGGCAACCCATCAGGAAAGCACCACGCGACAGAAGGCCCCGGCGAGCAGCAACCATACCCGAGGTGCTACCGTCCCTCGGTCGCCTAGTCAAAGTCTTCCACCGCCCACCGCCCCCCTTCCCTACGCAGCCGCACCCGGTGCCCCCCGGACAGCAGTACCGAGGCGGTATCCCCCTGCACCTTGACGTCCAGCCCCTCCGGCCGCTCCAGGGCCTCCACCAGCCCCCGCAGGTCCCGCTCGATGGCGTCCCGGGTCTCCCGGGAGAGCACCCGCATCAGCCCCGCGTAGCTCCGCCTCGCCAGCACCCTTCGTAGCTGCTCCAGCGCCTGCCCCGGCGTCTTCGCCCCCGCCGGCAGCGCGTCCGCCGACGAGACCCGGAACGCGCCGTCCTCCAGCGCCAGCACCACCTCCTCCCCGTCCCCGTAGCGCACCCGCGCCGCCTGCTCCACCCGGGCGGACGGATCCGCCAGCCGCTGCCCCTGCTCCCCCAGCTCCGCCCGCGCGTCCTCCACCGCCCGGCGCACCCCGTCCTTGCCCAGCGCCCGCTGGCTCCGCTCCGTCATCATCCCGTGGAGCGCCTCCGCGTCCCCCGCCTGCGCTGCCCTGGCGTACGCCTGCGCCGTCTCCCTCGGATCGGGGAGCGCGGCGGCTCCGCAGCCCACCGACAGCAGCGACAGAAGCGCAAGGCCCGCGCGCACGGCGCGCCAGCGAGGGAAGACCATGGGCGCCACGTTAGCGCACGATCTCGTCTCGGGTGATGGTCGTGTCAACGTAATCTCCGGAAGGCGGCCGCTCCACCGTGACGCTCACCCGCGACCCCTTCTCCCCCCGCAGCCGCTGGATCGCGTCCGCCAGCGACATGCCCTCGACGCCCTGCCCGTCGATCCGCCGCAGCAGATCCCCCGCCTTCAACCCGGCCTTCTCCGCCGGCGACCCCTCGAAGATCTCCCGGAAGCGCAGCCCCTCCCTCGCCTGCTCCACCGAGGCCCCGATCCCCACAAAATCCAGCCCGGTCCCCCCGTCCCCGCTGCGCTTCAGCCCGACCTCCTGCTTGAGCACCTCCCCGCTCCCCACGCGGAGCCCCGCCAGCAGCCTTGTCCGGTACCCCTCGCGCTCCACCCGCAGCGTGAACGGACCCACCGGCGCCCCCTCCAGCCGGAACCTCCCCGCCTCGTCGCTGCTGGTGTGCGCCAGCCCGGGATGAGAAATCGACGAGGTCGAGTCAAAATAGACCCTGGCCCCTGCCAGGGGGGAGCGCTTCTCCTCGTCGAACACCTGTCCCTCGACGGAGCCCCCCTGGGGCAAGATGATGCGCACCTCGCGGGTGACCTGCCCCGCCAGCACCTCGACGGAGGGCGAGCGCACCAGCGAGCGCCCCTCGGCGCCCACAGAAAGGACGTAGCTCCCCGGGGTGAGGCGTTCGAGGGAGAAGGCGCCGCCCGCGTCGTCGAAGGAGCGAGGCTCCGGGGGGCGGAGGGAGAGGCGCTCGCCGAAGGCCGGGACGAAGCTCTCGATCCCGACGTAGAACGACCGGACCGGGCGGCCGGATTCCTCCACGACCAGGCCCGCGATGGAGCCGCCAGGCCGGAGACGCAGCGCCACCGAGCCCCCCTCCGCCAGCGTCGGCTCAGAGGAGGCGAAGTGGTCGTGGTAGGCCACCAGCGGGCACCGGGCGAACTCCCGGGCCAGCTTGAATTTCCCGTCGGCGGCGGACATCAATCGCTGCCCTGCCTCCTTGCCGTCGCAGGCGAGCACGCCGGCCCGGGCGGGGAGCCCGTCGGGGTCAAGGACGACCCCCTCCACGTCCGACTCCCTGGCCATCCGGAGGTTGACCACCTCCTCGCCGGCGAGCCCCCGGGCCAGCAGCTTGACGCTGGCGCTCTGGTAGCCGGGCGCCACCGCCCGCAGGGTGGCCTCCTGCGAGGGCATCTTCAGGATCCTGAAGCCGCCATCGGCCTCGCTGGTGGCCTCCCGCTTCAGCCACGGGACGCCCTCCACCCGGAGCGCGGCTCCGACCACCGGGGAGCCATCCTCGGCCGTCACCTTGCCCAGCACGGTCCGCACGGGGCCCAGCGCCAGCACCAGGTTCTGCACCACTGCCCCCTGGCTGAGCATCAGCTCGGCGCTGGCGACCATGCCCTTGTCGTCGTGCTCGGCGACCAGCACCAGGCGCCCTGGCTCCAGCTCGAAGCGGTAGACGCCGTGGCGCGCCGAGGGCTGCTCCCCCACCCGCAGGGCCCGGCTGCCGCTGTAAGCCGCCACCCGGGCCCCTTCCACCGGCTCACCTTCGCTGTCGACCACGCGGCCGGAGAGCAGCACCTTGCCCTCCGCCGGCGCGGAGTCCGGGGTGCTGGCGGAGGCCGGGGCCAGCGGAGCGTCCGGGTGCCAGGGCCGGAGTTTGGGCATGTACGCCAGCGCCACCGCCAGCACCCCCGCGGGCACCAGCACCATGGCTCCGATGCCCGCCAGCAGCCCCAGGGGCCGGCGCGGCGGGGGGGCCTCTGGCTCCGGCGGCGGGGCCTGCTGTTCCGGCGGTCCTCCGGGGGAGAGCACCTCCACCAGCGGCGCCGGGCGGCGGGACGAGGGGACCCGGACCGAGGTCGGCGCGCGCGACGAGGCTGGCCCGGAGGGCTGCTGGCTCGGAGGCGGGGCGTCGCGGTGCACGCCGCAGGTGTATCAGAGGATGGGAGCGGCGACGACGTTCCCCGCTGGGCAGGCCGCCAGGACGCGCTACGCTGGAGGCCCACCATGACCCTTCGCCTCCTCCGCCTGGCCGCCCGGCACCCCCTGAAATCCCTCGGGTTCGCCCTGCTTCTGCCCGCCATCCCTCTGGCGGCCTGGTTGCTGTCGGCGAGGGCGCCCGTGGCCCCGGCCAACCCCGACCTCCTCCAGGAGCGCCTCTGGCTCGACAAGCTCCCCGAGGAGCCCACGGACAAGTTCGCCCTCTGGCTCTTCGTCGACGACGGCTACGGCTTCTACCGCCAGGGCTCTGGCTTCCGCTTCCAGGTCGACGTGGTGGGCTACGAGCGCAAGGGCGATCAGCTCCGGGTGACCCTCCTTGAGGACCGCAAGAAGAAGGAGACCCGCTACTCCATCCGCTCCTGCGACGAGAAGCCGCCCTTCGACCTCTGCCTCACCTTCGACAGCGCCCCCCTCGGACCCACCAAGCTTTACGGCTTCAGCGACAGCGAGCAGACCGCCCGCCGCCTCCCCTGGCTCAAGGTCCGCTGAGCCTCACGCTGAGCTCAGGCTCCCAGGGCAGCGGTGCCTGCGAGGCGACGAAGGCGCGGTGATGCTCAAGCAAACGCCTCCTCCAGCGCGTCCAGCAGCGACGCGGGGGAGCGCACCCCTTCCATGCCGCCGCCGGTCTCCTCCACCGCCGCCGCCAGCGCCTCCTGGAGCTGCCCCCGGGAGGCCCCCTGCGGCAGCCCCGCGAGCCTGCGGTCCACGGCGGCGATCAGGTCCTCGGACGCGAAGAATTCGCCCCCCAGCGCCGCCTGTGGAGGCCCCGAGGCCCCCACCAGCCCGATGACCTCCTGCCGCAGCGCAGCCCAGGGGGGCCGCTGGTCCCGGGCCTCCGGCCGGAGCTGCGCTGCCTCGAAGCGCCCTGGTTCGTGGGGGACGCCGAGGTCCGCGGCGTAGGCGTTTGCCACCACCTCCTGCAGCGCCGCCAGCTCCAGGGGCCGGGGAGAGAGCTCCCGCAGGGAGGCGGGCGCCTTGCCGAGCCAGGGCGGTTCGCCGCGGTGAGGCGCAGAAGCGTCGTGGGGCGGAGGGACGGAGAAAGGCCGGTCGAGGGGCAAGAACGCCTCGACACAGCAGGCGCCGGAGGCCCCGTGGTGGGCGAAACCGACCCAGACCGCGGGGCGGTGGGCGACGGCGATCCAGTCGCGCCCCGGGTACATGGCGGGCAGGCCGAGGCGGCGCAGGGCCCGGAGCAGGGGGCGCAGGTGGCGATTGAGCAGCCGCGGGAGGTCCGCGTCGGGGACGAGCGACGAGGGAGAAGGAAGGAAGAGCGCGAGGTGGAGGGCGTCGGGGGCGAGAAAGAGCGTGGGTCCACCGGAGAGGCGGCGAGTGACCGGGCACGGGGGAGCCGCCACCGCGCTGGCGGCGCGCTGGAAGGCCCCCAGCGACAGCTCGGCGCGGAGGATCGGCGCCAGCCAGAGGCTCGCGGAGGAGGGAGGAGGCAAATCAGCGAGGGGCACGGGGGCTCCTTGGGTTGACCGGGGCGAGTGCAAGCTCTTACCGTGGCATTCCAGGGTTCTGCTATGGGATGAGGTTGCGATGCGGAAGAAGAACGGGTTTCGGGGCTGGGTCGCGATGCTCCTGGCGGGGGCGGGGCTCCTGGGGGGGTGCGGCTCCGAGGAGGAGCCCGCCTC
>CAZSDX010000290.1:0-8944 GCA_964605685.1 uncultured Polyangiaceae bacterium | reverse complement strand
GCGTGCGCAACGCGCTGGAGGCGTTGACCATGCAAGGCTACGAGTACCAGAGCGAGTTTGCTCGGAAATACTACGGACAAGGTAAGATCGAGGGCAAGATCGAGGGCAAGATCGAGGGAGAAGCGAAGGGGAAGATCGAGGGGGAGGCGAGGGCGATCCTGACGGTGCTGGAGACGCGAGGACTGCCGGTGCCCGAGCGGGTACGCAAGGCGGTGCTGTCCTGCACGGACCTGGCGCAGCTCGATGGATGGCTCCGCGCCGCCGTCACCGCCCCCAGCGCCGAGGCCCTGTTGACCCCCGCGACGCCCTCGCCCGCCGCCAGGAAGGTCAGGAAGCGGCGCTCCCCGGCGTGACGCGCTACCCGAAGAGCTTGGGCAGGGGGCCAGAGGCAGCGTCGCCGAAGCCGCCCAGCCCGTCCCCCATGGCGTTGGCCAGGCTGACGAACAGGTGACCGTGGCGCTCGCCGCTGTACTGGAGCAGGCGCCCGGTCTGGAGCCCTCCGCCGCGCCCCGCCAGCACCAGCGGCAGGTTATCGTGGAGGTGCGTGTTGCCGTCGCAGACCTCGGTGCAGAGCAGCACCAGGGAGGTATCAAGCATGCTCTGACCGGGGCCGTCGGGGCGCTTCTTCAGCTCACCGAGCAGGTAAGCAAATTGGGAGACCCACCAGCGCCGCTGCTTCACGTAGTCGGAGAACTCCCGCTTGCCGGGGTCGTGCTTGGAGCCGTAATGAGACGCCTGGTGGCTCCGCATGTCGAAGCCAGGATCGTACATCTCGGTCCCCGGGAAGCGGCTCATGATCAGCTCGCTGGTGTGGGAGGATCCCTGGATCGTCCCCACGCGGGTCTTCCCGCACTCCATGGCGAGGACCATCAGGTCGATCTGCGCCCGCAGGATCGCCGGGAACTTCGCCGGGTCGTGGAGCTGATCGTCGGTGAACCCGGAGGTGTCAACGTAGGGCTTTCCGCAGGTGGCCGGGGCGTTCCCGGGGAGCGGCGGGGCCTCCCCCTTGATGCGCTTCTCCGTCTCCCGGAGCGCGTCCAAGTGCACGTCGAGCTTCGCCTTCTCGGTGGCCCCCAGCTCCCCCTGGAGCGCCTTCACGTCGTCGATCACCGTGTCGAGGATGCTCGCCTCCACCGACGCGCCGGGAGCCCCCGCCGCGCCGCCGGAGCCCCCGGAGCCCCCGCTCCCGCCGCTGCCGCCAGGGAAGAGCAGCTCAAAGGCTTCCCGGGGGTTATCCTGGGGGGCCACGCTCTGCCCCGCGCTGATGTAGCTGATGTGCTTGTCGCCGGAGGCGTTGTTGGTCGTCGCCTGGGCCCCCAGGTACACAATCCGGAAGGGCGAGTTCGCCCCGACGGTGCGCCCCAGGTACCGGTCGATGGACTCGTTCTGCCCGCCGTCCGCGGCGGTCAGGAGCTTCTTGGCACCGCCAGGGTGGCTTCCGCTGTCGGTCGGGCCCATCGACAGCCCGTTGAGGAACACGCACTCCGACTTCAGCTCACCCAGCGGCTCAAGCTGCTGCGTCAGGGAAAAATTCGTCTCGCTGCCGGTCGGGTGCCACAGGCTCGGCTCGCCGTCCTGGCTCGGCCCGGCGACGCCATCGGGAAAGTAGAAGAAGATCACCCGCTGCGCCGGGCCCGGCGCCGCCTTGCCGGAGCCAGGCCAGAGCAGCCTCGCCAGCGGCAACGCCAGGGCCGAATAGCCCAGCATCTTCAAGACACGGCGGCGCGCGATGCGCTCCGCTGGAGGGAGGAACTTCGGGGACATCGGGGCTCCGGACAGCGACCGCCGATCACCCTACCCCTGCCGCTCCCGATCCTCCAGCGCGGAAAGCTCTGGCACGATGTTCTTTCAGGGAGGCCAGCGGTCGGTCCCCTCCCGGTCGAGGAACACCTCGTCCAGCAGGAGACCGCGCGCCGGCGCCGTCTGCCCCAGCACCGCGCGATCCCCCGAGGCGAGCGCCGCCGCGCAGACCCCGGGGTCCAGCCGCCCTGCCCCCACATCGACCAGCGTCCCTGTAAGAATGCGTACCATGTTGTAGAGAAAGCGGTCTCCCTCCACGATCACCCGGAGCACCCGGGGATCCGCCGCGTCGCGGACCACCTCGACGCGGCGCAGGGTGCGGGTGGTGTCCGTGCGCTCGTCGGCAGCGGCCCGGAACGCGCGGAAGTCATGGGTGCCAAGGAGCGCAGCGGCGGCATGGCGCATCGCCTCCAGATCAAGAGCCCCCGGCAGGCGCCAGGCGTACCCGTCGAGGAACGGATCGCGGAGCGGATCGCAGAGAAGCGTGTAGACGTAGCGCTTGCCGACGCTGTGGAACCGGGGATGGAACCCAAGCTCCACCCGAGCCGCGACGCGCACGGAGATCGTCGGCGGGAGGTTGCGGGTGAGGCCCAGCGCCCAGCCCCGCGGCGGGATGTTCTCCGGCGCGTCGAAGGCCACCCGCTGCCCCCGGGCATGCACCCCCGCATCGGTGCGGCTCACCCCGTGGATCTCCCTCACGCCCGGGGCCATCCTCCGGATCGCCTCCAGCAGCGTCCCCGCGACCGTCACCGCGTTCTTCTGCGGGGCCCACCCGGCGTAAGCGCCGCCGTCGTAGGCCACCGTGAGGAGCACCCCGGCGTCGGTCACTCCTGGGTCGCTTCGCCGCCCTGGCCGCCGTCGCCCCCGCCGCCGCTCCCCGCGCTCTCCCCCTCGAAGGAAGGCATCGGCTGACAGATCGTGGCCACGCAGCGGTTGCTGGCGCAGTCGCGGTTCTTGAGGCAGGGCGCACCGTTGGCCCCCTCGTTGGACTCGTCGCAGGCCCCGAGGAGCAGCGCCCCCAGCAGCAGCCCCACCACCCCGATCCGCTCAGCCACCGGAGCCTCCCCCCCCCGCGTCGCCCTGGCCTGCGGAACCACCATCGCCACCGTTGCCGCCCGCGTTGCTCCCGCTTGCCCCGGTCTTGCTGGGGGCGGTGAAGCACTCCTCTCCCTCGGGGGGATTTTCGGGGCACACAGGAGTCTGTCCCTCGTCGCTGTCGCCGCAGGCAACGAGGGAGAGCGCAGGGAGGCCAAGGAGCCCGAAGGCCAGGAGCGCCACCAGGAAGCCGCGAGGGCGGCACAGCAGAGAGCGGAGGGATCCGTTCATGGGGACAGGATAACTTGTCTTTGGCCTGGAAGTTGAGCGTCATCGTCGAATCGGCGCAGCCACCGGTCGGCGGGGCCACCCGCTTGCCCCGGAAAGCCGAGAGAACGCAGGCCGAGACGTCCGGCGCCCCCAGCGTGTCGCCGGAGATGCTGGCGGAGCACACGTTGCCCGATGGGTCAACCCGGACGCTGACCACCATCTTCCCCTGGAGCATCTGGTTGTTCCGCAGCGCTCGCTCGTAGCACCCGCGGGCCACCCCCGAGAGCCCCCGGAGGTCGCCCGACGTCGCCGAGGAGAGCGACCCGGAGCACGCCCCGCTGCACGGCCCGCCCCCTCCTCCCACGGCCTTCTTCGGGGCACCGGCGTCCGGTTGCGCCTCTACCGGTTCCTCCTCCGGGGGCGGGGGTACCGAGTCGGTCAGCACCGGCTTGGGCGCCGCCGTCGGCTTCGGAGGCTCGGTCGTCGCCACGGCGGTCTTGGTTTCCTCGCCGGAACCTTTGAACTTGACCACCAGCAACCCCACCAGCACCACCCCCAGGATGGCCGCGATGGCCACGAACGGACCGTTGTTGTTGCCGGGAACCTTGCCCTGCTCCGAAGGGGGGATATCGCTCATGGTTCAGGAACTCCAGGGGTGACGCGGTGTGTTGGCCCCGATGGGGGCGCCAGGGTAGCGGCGAACCGCCCGGGTGCCAGCAAAAAAAGAGGCAGATTCAACCGGGAGGCAAGGCATCGTGGATGCTCAACGCGGTGTCTCCATAGCGACGACATTCGCGCAAAAAGAGCCCCTCCAGGGAGGGCGGCTCGGTGCGAGAGGCATGCTCGAGGACCAGGACGCCGCCGGGGGCCAAGGCGCCGGTGGCCAGCAACGCCGCCAGGGCGCGAGGAGCCTGCCCGCCGTGGACAAGGGCGTAGGGGGGGTCCGCTAGGATCAGCGAGAAGGGCCCGCCCGGAGAGGCACGCTCGACAGGCCTCGGGATCAGCGAGACAGCAGGCTCGACGCCGAGGGCACGGGCATTCTCCCGCAGGGCGTCGAGGGCGGGGCGCCGGGACTCGACAAAGACCACCCGGGAGGCCCCGCGTGACAGCGCCTCGAAGCCCAGAGCCCCGGAGCCCGCGTAGAGATCGAGGACGTCCCCCTCGATGGGACCCAGGATGGAGAACAACGCCTCGCGGACACGCTCGGAGGTGGGCCGGGTCTCGCTGTCGCGGGGAGCCACCAGGCGGCGCCCCCCCAGGCGACCGGCGACGATGCGGAGCACGGCTCGCCCGTCAGAAGATGACCCGGAGGTCGACATAGCCAGCGTTCTGGCCAACCAGAGGAGTCACCTCGACGCGGCGGGCGGCAGCTGGCTCTGGACCCTTCTCCTTGCTGGACGAGTAGAGCAGGTAAGCCCCACCGGCGATCAGCAGCCCGCCGACCGGATAAAGGATGGTCTGCATGGTCCGGAAGGTATCCCCGCGGTCGCACACCTTGGCGGCGTCAGCGGTCAGGGTGGGGTCAGGGACACCCCTGGGGAAATCCGCGACGCTGGGGTTGCGGGTGGCATCGCACACCTTGACCCCACCGCGAAGCTGGGAGCCCACCTGCTTGACGCTGTCGTTACCGAAGCCATTGGTAGCGGACCAGAGGGACATGTAGGCAGCGCCGAGGACCATGGCGCCCCCGACGCCGATGGCAGCGTAGCTGGCGGGCTTCTTCCAGGCGGCCTGGTTCGTGGAGAGGGAGACCTGATTGGGGTTCTCCTCCCCCCCGTGCAGCTCGATCTCGATGGGGTTGTTGGGGCTGACCAGCCCGGTACCGCGGGCGAGCACCTTGCCCCCGGAGCGCACCTCGAAATGGCGCTCCCCGACCGGCAGGGATAGCTCGGCCAAATCGCCGGAGATCGGCCCCTGGGGCTGGCCGTCCACGAAGAGATCGCCGGCGATCTTCTTGGGGTTCAGCAGCTTGACGACGCCGATCTTGCCGAAGTTGACCAGCTTGCTGAGGAGCTGATCAGCGATCTTCTGGAGGGCCTGATCCTCGGCGACGGTGAGGTTGTCGCTGAAGGTGAGCTGCTGGCGAACCTCCTGCTGACCCCGCTGCCACAGGTGGATATCGATGGCGACTTGCCCTCCGTCCACCTTGCGCATGTTGCCCCAGATGTACCGGTCAACCTTGAGCTTGTCGCCGATGGCGGTCTGGCAGGCCACGTCCGGGATGTCTCCGCACTTGAGCGAGGCCAGGAAGACGCCCAGGGCGTAGTCGCCGTCGGCCAGCGAGTAATCCTTGGAGGCCCGGACCCGCGAGCGCATCGCCAGCGTCAGCGCCTTGGCCTGGTCGTCGGCGTCGTCGGTGTAGAACTCAAGGACGTGGAGCGGGAGGACCCCAGGCCCCGGAGGGGCGGCGAGGACATCCGACGAGAGGAGGCACCAGGCCAGACCGGCCGCCAGGGGTAGCGTGGAAGAGGCTCGCATCGCCGCCGATGGTAGCCACGTTGGGCTCACGCTCGCAATGCACCTCGTGGCAAGATCTCCTCCATGCCACGCCTTGCCCTGTCTTTGCTCCTGCTCGGGTCGCTGGCCTGCGGCCCTTCCGGCTCCTCGCAGCCTGCCCCCTCGGCCAGCACAGGCCCCCTGGAAGCGGGCCCCGGTGTCCGGGAGATCCTCGGCGGGCTCTCCAAGGGGGACACGCTCGGCAAGGTCCAGGTCGCCTTCGTGGGCGCGGTGTCCCAGGGGCACATCCCCATCCAGCTCCGCAAGGGCGACGCCACCGGGAAGATCCTGATCAGCAAGCTCGAAGGCTCCAGCGCCCTCCCCCCGGTGAAGACCAAGAAATACGCCCTCTACTTCGCCTCCCAGCACCCGAACACCACCCCCCTCGCCCAGGGCGACCTGGAGGCCGCCTGCGAGGCCCTGGCCGAGCGCATCCGCGCCAACGAAGACAAGACCACCGTACCCGCCGGTCTGACCGGCTACGGCGACGTCGTTCAACCCCTCTGACCGGCGGACTCCCCCATGACCCGATGGCTCCTGCTGGCCCTGCTCCTCGTCCTCCTCCCCTCCTGCGGGAAGGATCCCCCTGCCCCCGGCGCTCCGGGCGGCTCCGGCGGCTCCGGCGGCTCCGGCGGCCCCGGGGAGCCACCGTTCTGCGGCACCACCGGGATCAGCAAAGGACCGTGGTCCCTCTCCGTCGACGGAACCTCCGCCGTGATCCGCTGGGAGACCTGCGTCGAGGCCCCCTCCCGCCTCGCCTACGGCCCCGAGGGCGCCCCGCTGACCTCGTCCGCCGACGGAGCCTCCACCCACCACGACATCCGCACCGAGACCAAGGCCATCCTGGCGGAGCGGGGCGCCGACCTCGCGGGTCGCTGGTGGCTCCACGAGGTCAAGCTCCAGGGCCTCGCCCCTTCCACCTGCTACGCCTACGAGGCTGCGGGCCAACGCATGGGTCGCTTCTGCACCGCGCGCAAGAGCGGCGAGCCAACCCGCTTCGCCTTCATCGCCGACACCAACCCGGGCCTCGACGACAAGGCCGCCAGCAGCCTGCTCGCCCGCATCGAGGCGTTCCAGCCGGACTTCTCCCTCCACGGCGGCGACATGCAGTACTACACCTCGGCGCTGGAGCCTTACTCCTGGTGGTTCGGCGCCATGGCACCCCTGTTCCGCTCGGCGCCCCTCTGGCCCGCCGTCGGCAACCACGAGCTGGAGAAGCCCGACGAGTTCGAGGATTACTACACCCGCTTCTGGGGCAAGATCGGCCTCGACAACCAGGAGCATGCCTACCGCTTCGAGAGCGCGGGCATCCACTTCTTCTCCCTCAACACCGAGATCGACCTCAAGCCAGGATCCCCCCAGCTCGCCTGGATCGCCGACCAGCTCCCCCGCGCCGCTCAGCAGCCCGGGTTCCGCTTCTCCGTCGTCTTCCTGCACCGCCCCCTGGTCACTTGCGGGGATACCGGCGACCTCGTCCCCGAGCGCGAGGCGCTGCTGCCGCTCTTCCAGAAGCACGGCGTCCGCCTGGTGCTGATGGGCCACCTCCACGGCTACGAGCGCTTCGACCTGGACGGCATCCCCTTCGTCGTGGCCGGCGGCGGCGGGAGCCGCCCCGGGAACGTCACGGACAACATGCACCGCCCCCTCTGCGGGAAGCGCAAAGCCCAGGGCGTCTTCCCCCACGCGGTCTACTTCACCGTCGAAGGCGACACCCTCGAAGGGACCACCATCGACGACCAAGAGCAAGTTCGCGACTCCTTCTCCATCGATCTCTCCACCCCACCCCAATGAGCCTCCACCGCGCACCTCGGGCGGAGACTCACGGGTGGATGTAGACGACGGTGCCGCCCCGCAGCGTCAGGGCGCCATGCCAGTCCGCAGGCACGTCCGGGGTGGTCCAGCCGAAGAGCCAGGCAGCGTCGGTGGGGTGGAGGTTGATGCATCCGTGGCTCCGCGGCTTTCCGAAGTCATCGTGCCAGTAGGCCGCATGCAGCGCGTAACCTTTCTCGAAATACTGGACGTAGGGAACGTCCCTCAGGTCGAAGCGATCCTCCGCCTCGTCCGAGTCCATGGTGGCAGTGATGTGCTTCGTGTGGATCAGGAACACCCCCCGCACCGTCGAGTGCGTCTTCTCCGGATCCCCCAGCCCGTCCGCCCCCGTGGACACCAGCGTCGCGTACACCGCCTTCGTCCCCTCGTAGGCCACCAGCGTCTGCTTCAGGATGCTCACGTCGATCCAGCGCTTCCCCTCCGCCGCGAAGGACGGCCACTCCTTCGGCGGATCCAGCCGCAGCAGCGCCGTGTCCCGCACCAGCCGCCCGTCCCGCAGCTCCAGGAACGCCACCCCCCCGATCACCTCCCGCTTGCCCGTGAGCGCCAGCCCTTGCCGGTGCGCCATCGGCCCGTCGTCCCGGAGCTGCCCCGTCACCCCGTCCCGCCGGTACACCCGCGCCCCCTTCGCCTGGTTGAACGCCGCCGGTAGCCCCCCTTCCCCCAGCTCGACCCCGTGGAAATCGCTCGGCCGCAGCATGCGCAGCCGATCCACCGGCACGATCTGGAAATCCGTCGTCAGCCCCCATCGCCGCCCCTCCCACTCGAACTGCGACACCAGCCCGAACCCCGACCTCGGCACCGCCCTCCCCGCGTACAGCGCGCTCGACCCGTGCTGCTGCGGCGTCAGCGACGGCACCACGCGCCCACGGTGCAGCTCCGGCGGCACCCCGTCCAGCTCGTCCGGCAGCCACGCCCCGCTCCCCCCGTAGCGCCTCAGGTGACCCGCCACGTCCCCCTCCACGCTCTGCTGCTCCTGCGCCGTCGGCAGCTTCAGGTAAAACGGAGGCGTCGGGAACCGGCTCATCCCGTAGAGGTACGGCAGCCCCTTGCTCCGATCCGGTCGCCTTGCCGCCATCGCCGCCACCGGGTGCTCCAGATCCAGCGACGCCGCGCTCCCCACACACACAAATCCCTTCGGCTCCACCCGGTACCACCCCCCCTCGCACCCCCCCCACCCCGCCGCCTTCTCCCCCCTCGCCACCCGCGCACCGGCCCGCAAATACCCCAGCTTCCTCGCCTTGAAGCTCGGCGCCGCGTACACCCACGTCTCCTTGTGCGTCGCCAGAAGCTGCGGGCTCTTCCTCGGAAGAGGCTCGGAGGCCTCACCCCCCCCAACCCCCCTCTCTTTTGCGGGCAGAGGGGGGAGCGGAAACGGAGCGTCCACATCCTCCTCGCCCTCCCCCCCCTTCTCCGGCTTCGCGGCCGAAAGGAGCGTGCCTGCCACCACCGCCGACGCAGCCGTGGGCGCAGCCGCCGACGCAGCCGCAGGCGCAGTTGCCGACCCCGGCGC
>CAZSDX010000289.1:0-8973 GCA_964605685.1 uncultured Polyangiaceae bacterium | reverse complement strand
CCGCTGCGGGAGAGGCTACGGGACCTGAGTCTGGGCGCGCCTCCGCGCCGCCGCCCTGCTGGCGGCGATCCGGGAGGGCTCCCGGTGAGGCGCCTCCTGCTGGCCCTGCTGCTCGCCGGGGGGTGCCGCAAGGAGGCGCTCCCGGAGGCTCCCCCCAGAGGGCCTGGGGCGGAGCAGAGCGCCAGCGCCGCAGGGCGCTGGATCCCGGCGCGCCGGGCGGAGGACGCCCCCGTCGAGGAGCACCCGGCCAGGGTGCTTCATGACCCTGATGCGGTGGCGGAGGTGGGGCCGTCGCTGGCGGCCCGCGTGGAGAAGGTGCACCGGGCTCCGGGGGATCGAGTCCGGCGAGGGGACGTGCTGTTCACGGTGCTGGTCCCGGAGGCCACGACGGCGCTGGCGGTGCAGGGGGCGACGGGGGGGCTGATCCAGGCGCTGGAGCGGCGGCGGGATCAGCTCCGGGGGCTGCGGGCGGAGGGGCTGGCGCGGTCGTCCGATCTGTTCGCCGTGGAGGTGGATCTGGCGCGGGCGCAGGCGGAGCGGGCGAGGGCGGCGGCGACGCTGCGGGGGCTGGGAGGGAGCGCGACGGAGCTCCGTAGCCCCATCGACGGGGTGGTGGTGGAGCAGCGGGCCGCGGTGGGGGAGTGGAGGCGCCCGGAGGAAGGCCCGCTGGCCCGGATCGCCGAGGCGAGGGCGTCCCGGGTGGAGGTGAAGCTGACGGCACCGCCCGGGGAGGGGACCCGGTTTGCGCTGGAGCAGGAGGGAGGGCGGGTGCCCCTGAGGCTGCTGGAGAGCGCCCCGAGGCCGGGGGGCGACGCCCAGGGGTACCTGGCCTGGTTTGCGGCGTCGGAAGGGGCGACGGTGCGCCCGGCGGAGGTCGCGCGGGTGGTGGTGATGCCTCCGCCGGAGGCGCTGGTGGTGGAGGCCCGGGCGCTGCTGTTCGAGGGCGGCAAGGCGGCGGTGGTGGCGAGGCTGGAGGGGAAGGCGACGCGGGTCCCGGTGGAGGTGCTGCGGGTCTCCGGGGGCGGCGCCTGGGTGCGGGGGGCGCTGGCGCCCGGGACCCCGGTGTCCACGGCGCCTTCCGCGGAGCTCCCCCCGGAGGCCCCGTGATCGAGGCGCTGGTCTCCTGGTCCGTCAAGCGTCGCGGGGTGGTCCTGTGGGTCTGGGTGCTGCTCTCGCTCGGGGCGGGGCTGCTGGCGGCGCGGCTCAAGCTCGATGCGCTGCCGGATATCACCAACAACCAGGTGCAGGTGCTCACCCGGGCCCCCGGGCTCACCCCCGAGGAGGTCGAGCTGCGGGTGACGCGGCCCCTGGAGGCTGCCCTCGGGGGGCTCCCCGGGCTGGAGCAGCACCGCAGCGTGTCCCGCTACGGCCTCTCCGCGGTCACGCTGGTCTTCCAGGACGAGGTGGATCCCTTCCTGGCCCGCCAGGTGGTGGCCGAGCGCCTCGCGGGGGCCAGCGGCCTGCTGCCGTCGATGGTCGAGCCGCCGGAGATGGGGCCGATGACCGGGGGCCTCGGGGAGATCTTCCACTTCACCGTCTCCTCCCCGGAGCGCACCCCCGCGGAGCTGCTGGAGCTGGTCACCCTCCGGGCTGTCCCTCTGCTGAAGCAGGCTCCCGGCGTGGTGGAGGTCAACACCTGGGGGGGCAGCAGGCGGACCCTGGAGGTCCGAGGTGACCCGGTGAAGATGGCGGCCCACCGGGTGCCCCTGGAGGCCCTGGAGCGCGCCATTCAGGAGGGGGTCGGTTCTGCTCCAGGGTCAGCTTTGACTTCCGGAGCGAAGCAAGTGCTGCTCCGGGGGAGCTTCCGTCCGGTGTCGCCGGGGGAGCTTTCGGGGGCGCTGGTCCGGGGAGACGAGCGGGGGGTGGTGCGGGTGGGGGACGTGGCCACGGTCCACGAGGGGCAGCTACCGAGGCTGGGGGCGGCCACCGGCGACGGGCGGGGGGAACTCGTCTACGTGATGGTGCAGATGCGCACCGGGGCCAACGCTCGGGAGGTTACCCGGGTGGTCCGGGAGCGCATGGCGTCGGTGCGGCAGGTCTTCCCGGCGGACGTGCGGGTGCAGGTGGTCTACGACCGGAGCGAGCTGGTGGACGCCACCCTGCGGACGGTGGGGCGCAGCCTGCTGGAGGGGGGGGCTCTGGTGGTGCTGGTGCTCTTCCTGACCCTGGGGAGCCTGCGGGCCGGGGTGCTGGTGGCCGTCGCCATCCCGGTCTCGATGCTGGGGGCCACTGCGGCGATGGTGACCCTGGGGGTCTCGGGGAACCTGATGAGCCTTGGGGCCGTCGATTTTGGCCTCCTGGTGGACGGGGCGGTGGTGCTGATCGAACACATCTTCGGGTCCGGGGAGGAGCAGGAGCTGGACTGGGCGGAGCGGGTGCGTCGGGCCTGCGTGGCGGTGGCCCGGCCGACCTTCTTCGGGGTCCTCGTGATCCTGCTGGTGTACCTCCCGATCCTCACCCTGGCCGGGGTGGACGGGAAGCTCTTCCGCCCGATGGCGCTGACCGTGGCGCTGGCGCTGACCGTGGCGCTCTTCTTTTCGCTGACCTTCCTCCCGGCGGCGGCGGCGGTGCTCCTGGGCGGGCGCGACATCCCGGCGAGGACCCCCGCCGTCATCCGGGGTCTGGAGGCGGTCCAGCGCCGCGTCCTCGGGGTTCTGGCCCCCCGCTGGCCCCTGGCCGCTGCGGCGTTCCTCGGGGCGCTGGTCCTCGGCGGCTGGCTGGCGGCGAGGGCAGGCTCGGAGCTGGCTCCGCAGCTCGACGAGGGAGACCTGGTGATCCAGACCACCCGCGCCCCGGACATCGCGCTGGAGGGCGCCATCGAGGAGGCGACGCGCATGGAGCAGGCGCTGAGGGGGTTGCCCGAGGTGAGCCAGGTGGTCTCCCGCACCGGGAGCCCCGCAGTGGCCACGGACATCATGGGGCTGGAGCAGGCGGACGTGTTCGTGAGGCTCCGCCCTCGGGAGGCGTGGCGGCCCGGGCTGAGCCGGGAGGAGCTGCTGCGCCGGATGGAGCGGCTCATCGACGGGAGCACCCCCGGGACCGAGGCTTCCTTCACCCAGCCGATCCAGATGCGCTTCAACGAGCTGCTGGGCGGCTCCCCGATGGACGTGGTGGTGAGCGTGTACGGCCAGGATCTCGGTCAGATCCAGCGGACCGCGGGGGAGATCCTGGCGGTGATCGAGGGGGAGAAGGGGGTGCAGGACGCGCGGCTGCTGACGCCGCCCAGCGTCCCGCTGCTGGACGTGAGGCCCGACCCGCTGCGCGCCGCGCAGGCGGGGTTCTCCGTGGGGGAGGTGCTGGCGGCGGTCCAGTCCCTGCGGCTGGGGCGGGTCGCGGCCACGACGTACGATGGGGCGATCGAGGTCCCGGTGACCGTGCGCCTGGGGGAGCGCCCCCCGAGCGCCTGGGAGGTCAGCGCCGCAGCGCTCCCCCGGGCCAACGGGGAGCAGATCCCGCTGGCGCGCCTCGCCACGATCCGGGCGGTCGAGGCCTCGACCAGCCTGTTCCACGAGGACGGCCAGCGGAAGGTGATGGTGGGGTTCAACGTGCGAGGCCGGGATCTGGCCGGCGCGGTCGAGGCGGCCCGCGCCCGGGTGGCGGGCCAAGTAAAGCTGCCGGAGGGGGTGCGGCTCGGCTGGGGGGGGCAGTACGAGACCTTCCTCCAGGCGCAGGGGAGGTTGCGGGTGGTGATCCCGCTGGTGCTGGTGCTCATCGTCCTGGTGCTGTTCTGGCACTTCCGCGCCGCGGGGCCGGTCTTGCTGGTGCTGACCCACCTCCCCTTCGCCTGCGTTGGCGGCGCGGTGGCCCTTGCCCTGCGGGGGCTGCCGATCTCGCTCTCCGCGGTGGTGGGCTTCATCGCCCTGAGCGGCATCGCCGTGATGAACGGCGTGGTCCTGCTCACCGAGCTGCTCTCCCGGGAGGCCAGCGGGCTCTCCCCTGCGGAGGCGTCGCGCCAGGCCTCCGCCCTGCGCACCCGGCCGGTCTTCATGACGGCGCTGGTGGCGGCGCTGGGGTTTTTGCCGATGGCCCTGGCGCAGGGGGTCGGCGCCGAGGTCCAGCGGCCCCTGGCGACGGTGGTGGTCGGGGGGCTGGGGACCTCGACCCTGCTGACGCTGCTCCTGCTCCCGGCCCTCTACCCCCCCTTGCAGGCGCTGCTCGCTCTGGTACGGAGGTCACCCCGGTGAGGCTCCTGATCGTCGAGGATGAGCCCCGGATGGGGGCGCTGCTGGTGCGCGGGTTGACCGAGGAGGGGCACGCCGTGGACCTGTGCGCCACCGCCGCCGAGGCCCGCAGGCGCGTGGACCTCGTGGGTTACGGCGTGATCGTGCTCGACTGGGGGCTCCCTGACGGGGACGGGCTCGCCTTGCTCCAGGCGTGGCGCGGCGCGGGGCTCACCACCCCGGTGCTCATGCTGACGGCGCGGGGCTCCTCGGGGGAGAAGGTCCTCGGCCTCCGTACCGGCGCGGACGACTACCTGGTCAAACCCTTCGACTTCGACGAGTTGGTGGCGCGGCTGGAGGCCCTCCACCGGCGCCACCAGGGCGGTATCGCCGACGCCGTTTCCCTGGGCGATATCCAGTTCTTCCGCCGCCGCCGCCAGCTTGCCCGGGGGGCGACCCAGGTCGAGCTGACGGCCCGCGAGTACCAGCTCTTCTCGGCGCTCCTCGATCACCTCGGCGACGCGGTGACACGGGGCGAGCTGCTCTCCTCGGTCTGGGGGCCCCACTTCGACGGGGAACCCAACGTGCTCGAGGTCTACATCGGCTACCTCCGGGCCAAGCTCGATCTGCTCGGCTCCCCCGACCTGCGGATCGCCACGGTCCGCGGCGTCGGCTACCGGCTCCTCGCCCCCAGGAAGCCCCCGTGAGGCTGGTCCCCCGGTTGCTCTCCCTGGGCCTCGCGCTTCCCCTCGGCGGCCTCGTACTCTCCGTTTTTCTCGCTGGCGAGCTGTTCCACAGGGCGCTCGTCGAGGACGTCGACCGGCGGCTCCTGGCGCAGGCCGCCGTGGAGTCCGTCAGCCTCTTCGACGGCCCCGACAGGAAACCCCACATCCATCTGCCTCGCTCCCCCCTGGCCCGGGAGGTGGAGGCCTTCCCCACCACCAGCGCCCTCTACGACCCGGCGGGCCTCCTGCTCCAGACCTCCCCCGAGGGCGCCTCGGTCCCCCCGACGCTCGTCCTCGACCCGCCCTCGCTTCGGCCTCGGATCCGCACGTCGAGCGGCGCTCGAACCCTGCTCGTCAGCGTCGAGCGCGCCGGGGAGGGGGCCTACACCCTCTACCTGTCCGCCTCCCTCGCCCCGACGCTCACGACGATGTCCCTGTTCTACCGGGTCGTCGGCGGCACCGTCAGCCTCATCGGCCTGCTGCTGGCGGCGCTCCTCTACCATCAGGCCCGCTGGCTCTCCGGCAGGCTACGCGAGCTGATCTCCGCGGTCTCCTGGCTGCGCGGTTCAAGACCGCACCCGGGGCCCATCGCCCCCGGAAACGACGAGCTGGCGGAGCTGGGTCAGGTGCTGGTCGAGGCGTCCCACCACATCCACGAGCAGCAGGCCTCCCAGGAGCGCTTCCTCGCCAGCGCGGCCCACCAGCTCCGCACGCCGCTGACCATCATGCGCACCGAGATCGACCTGGCGCTCCGCCGCGAGCGGAGCAACCCCCAGCTCCGCGAGGCCCTGGAGCACACCCGCGCCGAGGTGGATCGCCTGGCGCTCCTCGCCCGCAAGCTCCTCGATTTCGAGAGCCTCCGCGTGCGCCCCTTGCCCTTGAAGGAGGACGATCTGGGCTCTCTCCTCCAGGAGATCCTCGAGCGCATGGAGCCCCGCTCCCGGGAGCGGGGCGTCCTCGTCGAGCGCGGCGTCGCGGCGGGGCTCCGGTGCCGCTGCGACGCGCTGCTGCTGGGCCAGGCCATCGAGAACGTTATCGACAACGCGCTCCGCTTCGCGCCCGAGGGATCCGTCGTCCGCGTCTCCGCCGAGCGGCGAGGGGCGTCGCTGCGGATCACCATCGAGGACCAGGGGCCCGGCGTCCCGGAGGAGGAGCGTTCGCGGCTCTTCAGGCCGTTCCACCGAGGGGCTGCCGCGGGCTCCCAGACGGGGCTGGGGCTGGCCTTCGCCGCGGAGGTGCTCCGCCACCACGGCGGCTCCATTGCCCTCGCCCCCCGCCCTCCTCCCGGGACCACCTTTCTCCTGGAGATCCCCGCCCTGGCGGATCGCTTACCCGGGGCCTCTACTCGGGGATCTTGATCAGCGTGACCTCCAGCGCGATCAGCTCGCCCCTGGCGTCGATGGCCCTGTCCCAGGGGAAGTAGCCGTCCCGCTCCACGGTGATCCGGTGGCGCCCGGGGAGCACCGCCATCCCCCGGCGGATCACCTGCCCCAGCGACGCGATGGGCTGGTCGTCCACGATGACGGTGGCGTCCGGGGGTCCTCCCTTCATCCGGATCGAGGTCATGGTGGGGCCGTAGCGCGGCTGGCAGCCGAGGGGCGCCAGGGCGAGCAAGAGGGCGACCCGGCGAGGGATCATCCTCACTCCCACTCGATGGTGGCTGGCGGCTTGGAGGAGATGTCGTAGACCACGCGGTTGACGCCCTTGACCTCGTTGATGATCCGGGTCGACAGCGTGGCGAGCAGATCGTGGGGCAGGCGGGCCCAGTCGGCGGTCATCCCGTCGCTGGACTGCACCGCACGGATCGCCACGCACTCGTCGTAGGTCCGCTCGTCCCCCATCACCCCCACGCTCCGCACCGGCAGCAGCACCGCGAAGGCCTGCCAGAGCGCCCCGTGGAGCCCCGCCGCCAGGATCTCCTCCTGCACGATGGCGTCCGCCTTGCGCAAGGCGTCCAGCCGCGCCGACGTCACTTCCCCGAGGCACCGGATCGCCAGCCCGGGGCCCGGGAACGGGTGCCTCCATAGGATGTCGTGGGGTAGCCCGAGCTGGGCACCCACCTCCCGCACCTCGTCCTTGAACAGCTCCCGCAGCGGCTCCACCAGCTCCAGGTGCATCTTCTCCGGGAGCCCGCCCACGTTGTGGTGGCTCTTGATGACCGCGCTCGGTCCCTTGAACGAGACGCTCTCGATCACGTCCGGGTAGAGCGTCCCCTGGACCAGGAACCTCGCCCCGTCGATGCGCTTGGCCTCCGCCTCGAACACCTCGATGAAGACGCGCCCGATGATCTTCCGCTTCTGCTCCGGGTCTGTCACCCCCCTCAGCGCTCCAAGGAACTTCTCCGACGCCGGGACGTGGTGCACCGTGATGTCCAGGCGCCCCCGGAACAGCCGCAGCACCTCCTCCGCCTCGTTCAGCCGCAGCAGCCCGTTGTCGACGAAGATGCAGTGGAGCCGCTGCCCGATGGCCTTGTGGACCAGCGTCGCCGCCACCGACGAGTCCACCCCGCCGGAGAGCCCGCAGATCACCGTGCCTGCCTCGCCCACCCGGGCCCGGATCTCCGCCAGCGCATGCTCGACGAATATCCCCGGTGTCCAGTCCGGCGACAGCCCGGCCACGTCGAAGAGGAACGCCCGTAGCATCTCGTTGCCCCGGGGCGTGTGGTACACCTCCGGGTGGAACTGCAAACCGTAGATCTTCTTCTCCTCGCAGGCCACGGCGCAAAAGGGCGTGTTGGGCGACGAGCCGATGGGCTTGAAGCCCTCGGGCATCGCCTCGATCCGGTCCCCGTGGCTCATCCAAACCTGGAGCTTCTCCCCCCGGGCAAAGGGCGCGAAGACCCCCGCCGGCTCCTCGACCACCACCTCCGCGGGGCCGTACTCGCGGCGATCCGCGCGGGCGACGTGGCCGCCTGCTCGGTGGGCCATGAGCTGCACGCCGTAGCAGATCCCGAGCGTGGGCAGCCCCTGCTGGAGCAGCGCCGGGTCGAAGGGCGGCGCGTCCTCCGCGTACACGCTCGACGGACCCCCCGAGAGCACGAGCGCCCGCGGCTTGCGGGCGAGGATCTGCTCGATGGGCGTCGTGCAGGAGACGATCTCGCAGTAGACCCGGCTCTCGCGGATACGGCGGGCGATGAGCTGGGTGTACTGCGAGCCAAAATCGACGATGATCACGGGGTCGCTGGCGGCCATGGAGCCTTCTTGCCAGCGGTTGCCCCCCGGGTCCAGCTCACTGGCCGGTGGGGCCGTAGAGGCAGCTCTTCGAGATGATGTTCCCCTCGGTGGCGTACTCCTCCGCGGCGGTCTTCTCCTCGATGGTGAGGTAGTTCCGGCAGATGATCGCCGCCGGTTGCAGCTCGGGCTTCGGGTTGCTCGGCTTGGTGCCGTGGAGGAAGGCCGCATAGACCTCGCCGGCCTTCGTCTCGATGGCCGGGCTCAGCGCCAGCAGCACCGGCGGGTTGGACCCGGCCTGGAGCCACGATGGCCGGAAGCTGGAGGGATCGTATTCACCCACCGCGCCGTTGGTCAGCGGCAGGACGTTCTCCGCCACCGGGTAGAAGACGAGGTCGTTGGGGTTTGCGTCGTCCAGCAGCCCGAAGTTCGCGGCGCCCGATTCGGCCCCGTTGAGCGCCTGGTAGCCCACCTTGCCCGCCGCCGGGGCGCCGCGATCCTCGATGGCGGAGATCTTGATCGCGAAGGCAGCGCTCCCCTGGAAGACCACCGTGTAGGACTTGTCCGCCCCGAGCGCGAGGGGCTGATCCACCACCCCGGGCAGCGCCGTGTTGCAGTCCGCGGCGTTCTCCGCCACCGCCCGGATCTCCCACTGCCCTGCGTCCACCTGCAGGTACGAGGAGACTCCCGGGTAGTAGAACTGATCCGCCGCCTTGTTGATCTTGAAGATCGGACCCTGCCAGGCGTCCGTCCCTGCCGCCTTCATACAGACGTCGATGGCGCTCAGGTCCGGTACCAAGTGGACCAGGCGCAGATCCGCCGCGGGGGGGTCACCGGTACCCCCGGTCCCTGCGGACCCCGCGACCCCTGCCGTCCCGCCTTCGCCGCCCTCACCCGCCGCGCCCGCCGTCCCGCCGT
>CAZSDX010000288.1:0-8996 GCA_964605685.1 uncultured Polyangiaceae bacterium | reverse complement strand
CGACGGCTCCGGCAGCGACGAGCCCCCGGGGGCGAAGCTCGACGTCTCGGTGTGGATCCCGCTGGAAGAGCTCCGGGGGCGCGCCCCGGACTGCGCCGTACTCCGCGCCACCCGCAAGGGAACGCAGCTCCAGGCGGAGGTGGCATGCGGCGAGGAGCAGGACGCCGCCGGGCGCTCGCTCCAAGTGCTCTCGGCAGGGAAACCCCTCGCCAGCGCGGCCCTGGAGCCCCGCAAGAGCCAGTCCGTCGCCCTGGGGCTCCCCGAGGGGACCGCCGGCCCTCTCGTGGCCCGCCTCTCCGGCCAGGACGCCATCGCCAGCGACGACGAGGCCCCGGTGACCGCCGCCTCCGCGGCCCTCCAGGTGGCGGTGGTGAGCGACCTCACCGAGTCCGCCCTCGCCACCGGCGGCCCCTCGCCCGTGGAGCAGGCCCTCGCCGCCCTCGACGAGGGGCTCGCCATCCGCCCGCTCCCGGTGGTCCCCGACAACGCGGAGGCCCTGAATCCCTTCCCCGTCGTCGTCCTCGATGACCCGCCGGGGCTCACCCCCGAGGCCCGCGCCGCCTTCCGCTCCTGGTTCGAGCGGGGCGGCGTCGGCCTGCTGTGGCTCGGACCCCGCGCCGGAGGGGCCATCCTCGGCGCCTCCTTCGAGCCCTTCCTCCCGGGACCGGTTCGGTGGGTCAATGATGCACCACCTGGGGCCGATCCCGCCTCGGTGCAGGCCCTCGGGGAGGTGAGCGAGGGGCTCCTCTCCCTCGCCCCCCGGGGTCGGGCGCTCCTCGAAGCCCGCGCGGCCGAGGGCGCCCAGGTACTCGGCCGCTGGAAGGACGGCGCTCCCTTGCCGCTCCAGCGCCCGGTGGGCCGCGGGAGCGCCTCGGTGGTGACGCTCCCGGCCTCCACCGAGAGCAGCGACTTGCCGCTGCGGCCTGCCTTCCTCGACCTGCTGGCCCGGGCCCTGGATGCCGGGCGCGGCCACCAGCTCGGCAAGCGCTCTCCGGTGGGCAGCGCCTGGTTCTTCCCGGATGCGACGCCGGACGAGATCGCAGGCCCGGGGGGGCCGCTGGCGCTCCGGGACACTGGCGGGGGGCGGTCCGTGGTGGCGGAGCGCGCCGGGCTCTACACGCTGCGCTTCGGGCCCCAGCGGGAGCTGCGGGTGGCGGAGATCGACGAGCGCGAGGTCGACACGCGGCCCCGACCCACCTCGGCGCCCTCGCAGGATCGCACCCTCGGCTCCCAGCGGGCGACCCTGGACGCCTCGCCCTACGTGGCCTTCGTGCTGCTGCTGGCCATCGCCGCGGAGGCGGCGCTGCGGCTCTGGGCCCGCCGGGAGCAGGCGCCGGCCCGGGGGTGATCCTCCGGGAAATTCTCGGGGAGGGACGTAGTCCGTCCGAACGGGTGTGCGGAGCGGCGCGGGACGGGCTAAAGGCGGAGCAGGAGCGACGAGTGGCGGAGCTGGGCAGAGAGAGGCGAGCGCTGGTCCGGCCACCCCGGGTGGTCGACGAGGCCCTGCGGGCGGGGACGTGAGCGAGGAGTCCGTCGTCTTCCAGGGGTACGTCCGCAGCGTCACCTTCGAGAACGACGCGACGGGCTACCGCGTGCTCCGGGTCAAGGTGCCGGATCGCGGCATGGAGGTGGTCGTCGGCACCTGCCCCCGGGTCTACAACGACATGGAGGTGCGGGTGGTGGGGCGGCGGGTGAACGATCCCCGCTACGGCGCCCAGGTCCAGGCGGAGAGCGTGACGCTGGTGACGCCCACCACCCGCGGCGGCCTGGAGCGCTTCCTCGGCTCCGGGTTCCTGCGAGGGATAGGCGCCCGGCTGGCCCGGCGCATCGTGGCGCATTTTGGCGACGAGACCCTGGAGGTCCTGGACAGCGGCGGGGCGAGGCTCAAGGAGGTGCGCGGGATCGGGGAGAAACTCGCCCTGGAGGTGGGACAGGCGTGGGCCGAGCAGAAGCATGCCGCGGCGGTGCTGATCGCGCTCCACGCCCACGGGATCACCCCGGCGCTGGCGGGGAAGATCTTCCGCCGCTACGGCTCCCTCACCCAGGAGGTCATCGCCAACGAACCTTACCGGCTGGCGGCGGAGGTGCCCGGGGTGGGGTTCCTGACCGCCGACCGCATCGCCCGGGCCTCCGGCGTCGCCCTCGACGCCCCGGAGCGCCTGGACGCGGGCGTCGTCCACCTCCTGTCCCAGGGGGTCGACTTCGGCAACACCTACGCCCCGCGCCGCGAGCTGGGGGAGCGCTGCGCCCGGGAGCTCCAGGTGGGGGCGGCCCCGGTGGACGAGGCCATCGACCGGGTGGCCCAGGCGGGGTCCGCGGTGCTGGAGGGGGAGCGAGGCCCGGAGCAGCGGGTGTTCCCCGCGGCGCTCCACGAGGCGGAGAGCACCATAGCGGCGCTGCTGCTGCGGCTGCTGCGGCACCCGGGACGCCCCCTCTACCAGGTGGAGGCGGCCATCGAGCATTTCTTGAAGACGACCGGCATCGCGCTGGCGCCGATGCAGCGCATGGCGGTGGAGGCGGCGGCCTCCCACAAGGTGCTGATCGTGACCGGAGGGCCCGGCGTCGGGAAGACCACGCTGGTGCGGGCCATCCTGGCGCTCTACCGCCGGGCGGGGCTGGAGGCCCAGCTCTGCGCGCCGACGGGGCGGGCGGCCAAGCGGCTGAGCGAGTCGACGTCCCACGAGGCGGTGACCATCCACCGGCTGCTGGAGATCGACCCTCGCTCCGGGAAGTTCACCCGTGACCACGTCAACCTGCTCGACGCCGACGCCTTCGTCGTGGACGAGGCCTCCATGCTGGACGTGCCGCTGGCGCGGGCGCTCTTTGCGGCGATCCCGCCCCACGCGCGGCTGCTGCTGGTGGGCGACGTGGATCAGCTCCCCAGCGTGGGGCCCGGCGCGGTGCTCCGGGACTGCATCGACGCGGGACACATCCCGGTGGTGCGCCTGGACACGATCTTCCGCCAGGCGGCGGCCAGCCTGATCATCGACAACGCCCACCGGATCCGCCGGGGCGTGGCTCCCTCTTCCGCGGCGGACGAGCGCGGTGATTTCTTCCTGATCCACCGGGCGGACCCCTTGCGGGCCCGGGAGACGCTGCTGCACCTGGTCACCGAGCGCATCCCTTCTCGCTTCGGCCTCGACCCTGCCCGGGACATCCAGGTGCTCGCCCCGATGCGTCGCGGCGAGGTCGGCATCGAGGCGCTGAACCAGGATCTGCAGCTCGCCCTCAACCCGCCCCGGGGCCAGGGCTACGTCCGTGGCGGTCGGAGCTTCCACGTGGGGGACAAGGTGATGCAGCTCAAGAACGACTACACCCGGGACGTCTACAACGGTGACATCGGCTTCGTGGTCGATGTGCAGCCGGAGGATCGCAAGCTGACCGTCCGCATCGACGACCGGGACGTCGAGTACGACGACGAGGCCCTCGAAAACCTCACCCTGGCCTACGCCGTCAGCATCCACAAGAGCCAGGGGAGCGAGTACCCGGCGGTGGTGATCCCCTGGCTCCGGCAGCATGCGATCATGCTCTCCCGCAACTTGCTCTACACCGCCGTCACCCGCGGAAAACGCCTGGTCGTCCTCGTCGCCGACCCCCACGCGGTCAAGCTCGGCCTCGCCGAGGAGCGCCGCGAGGACCGCCGCACCTCCCTCACCGAGCGCATCACCGAGGCGTTCCGGGCGGGGTGATCTTGGGGGACCTCACCCCCCCCAGCCCCCCTCTCCCTGGCGGGCCTCACGGTGGGTGGCAGACGGCGAGGGGAAGGGGGTGAGGCTCGCCGTGGGCAAGGCCACGGGCTTCACCAGCACCCTCTCCGCCCCGACCCCGATCACAACACGGTGCTGTTGCAGTCTCTGCATCGGGGTACTGCTCCCAGAAACCCCACGTAGACCTTCTCCCCATCGTCGTTGATCACGTCGTGCATGATGGGTCGGTTCCACAACCCGCCGCAGGCCTGGCAAACGAGACCCACACAGCGCTGGCAGAGCCAGGGGTGCAGGCCCATCCTGGCGGCAACCTCGGCCCGGGCCAGCGCATCAGGGGTCCAGCACGGTCCATGGGTCACGAGTTGCATCGGGCCGTCCGGGGTGATCACCGGGCGCGCGGTGTGACCTGACAGGGGGCGATCCCCTGGCGAAAGGAGCAGGACGCTTCCGCGGTGGCCAGCGACGACACGGCGGCCTGGCAGGTGGCTACCGTCGCAGACAGCGCAGCGCTCCGCAGGCAGCAAGACGCTCATGACCCCACCGCCACGCCGTGCAGCACCTGGTTGTCGGGCCACAAGGTCAGCTCCATCGCAACCCCGGCTCGCCCTCGCAGCCGCCTCGCAGTCGCCCCGGCCCGCTCCTGCCGGACTTCGTCCAGCAACGCCACCGACGCCAGCCACCGACGCGCCTCCTCCGCGCCAGGTCCCCGGCTTTCTCCTTCGGTCGCGCCCAGCGCCTCGACGGCCAGGGCTCGCAGCAACCGAGGCGCATGGGCTTGCCACATCGCTTCCGTGGCGAACCACTCCATCTGCCAGCCCACCCCCTCGATGTGCGCCAGGTAGCCACGCACGTCGCCGTGCTCCAGGCGGTCCACGAAGGGGGCCAGCAGGCGCCAGCTCTCCTCCTGGATTTCAGGGGCTTCCAGCGACAACCCCAGGCTGGTCTCCGAGCGCACATCCCGCACCGCGCGGCCGCGGGAACGTCCGAGACGCTCCTGCGTCAGGGTGACCTCTTGCCATACTTCGTCTTGATCCGCGCCGGCCACCAGGCGGCGCCGGATCAGGGCAGGAGCCATGTCGAGGGACGTCCGGAAGCGATCCGTCGCGTCACCGCTGCGACCTCCCCAGCGTCCTTGTTCGACACAGAAGACCTCGACGACCGCCCCCGTTTGCCGGGGAGCCAGAAGCGTATCGTGGCGCAGCACGCGGTCCTGCATGCCGCCCTTGACCAGGTCGCCCCCGAGGCACAGCACGGGCAGCTCCCCGAGGTTGTCGAGGATCACGTGCTGGTAGCCTGTGGCCTCGCGGACCAGGGCAACGCCGCGCTCCAGCGCCTCGCTCAGGGGCAGCAGCGGCGGGGGGGTGGTGTCCTCTCCGTGCAGCAGGAAGAGCGTCAGCGCCCCCGAGCGGGTGGGCTCGGAGAGCGCGAGGGCTCCCCAGGGGCGAGCCTCGGTCGCAAAACGTGCGATGAAGGCGCGCTGGTGGGCATTCTCCGGGCAGTTGGGTCCGCGAGCTTCCTGGAGCCGGCGCAGCGCCTCGGGCGTGGAGGCTCCGAGCGAGACAAGAAGGCAGCCGGCGACGACGCCCGTACGTCCCCTGCCTCCCTCGCAGTGGATGACCACCGAGGCTCCCTCCGCCAGGCGCTGCTGCAGCACCGCCAGCAGCACCACCAGCGCCTCGCGGGAGCCGGGGACGCCCTGGTCGGCGATGGGCAAGCGGTGGACGCGCAGGCCGCGAGCCGTGGCCTCCGCAACGAGGTGGGGGATCTTGAGCTTCTTGAGGTCCCTGTCCTGGAGCAGGCAGACCAGGTCGGTGACGCCCTGACGGACCAGCTCGTCGAGGTCCATGGCCAGGTCGCGGCGCCAGCGGGTGCCGGGGTTGTAGAAGGATTCGCTGTGCTTGCCGGGGGCGAAGGTCAGCCCGACGCGGCCCTCGGGGATGCCAGCGAGCCAGTCGACGAGGATGGGGTGCGAGGTTGAAGTACGGATGGTCGTCATGGGGAGGTGCTCCGTGTTCGGGGACACCTCGAGCATGGCAACGAAAACGGCCCTGAAAATGCAGGGTAACGTCACCGGCGCACGCGGTAACGTCACCCAGTGCTCCGGATCGTGAAGCGTGATGCTGTCGGCGGACAGATCGATGCGCTGTCGGTGTGGGGTCCCCTTGGGCGTACCCTTCGGGCGCGCCTGGGTGACCGGGACCAGCAGGTGCCCGTGGGTGGGGAAATGCGCCGTGGCGAACGCCTGGACAGCATCGTGCGTCTTGACCCGCAGCGTACGTAGCGCCGGGTTGTTGCCAAGGTTGGCCTTCTCTCCCCGTCGGGCCATCCGAAACTGCTCGGGCAGCAGCTCGATCTTCATCCAGGACGGCGTCGGCTTCGCCCGAAGCAGCGCGCGAAGCGTCGGGTTGTCGGCGGGGGTCCAGCCCTCACCTTTCTTGCGCTCGATGGCGAGCGTGGCGTACCAGAGAAACTGGGAGGCTCCGAGCTTCATCGTTCGACCGTTGACCGAGCAAGTGCCCGCTTGCAGATCCACACGAAGAACGGGATATCCTGCGCGATCAACGGCCTGCTGGGCGACCGCGAGTGCCTTCTGGGCGGTGGTTCTGTCCCCGTCGCGGAGCAATCCTCGAAGCCGTGGTAGCGAGACGGGAACGAGCCGCACCTCGACCTCCCGGGCATCCAGTGCGCCGCGCGGCCCGACCACCAGCGACGGTGTTTGCTCCGGGAAGAAGAAGCCTGACCCTCCCTCGGCGCGCGGGTCGTCCACCCGGACGTCCAGACAGACATCCTGCGGCATGGCGAGCATCTGGTAGGCCATGGTCAGCATGGCCACCATCGTGCGTCGCCTCCCTGCGGCGAGGGCAAAGATCACGGGGCGTTCGCCGGCCGCCTCTCGGGCGGCCACGGCCGCGTTCCATACAGCCGCCTGGTAAGCATCGGCGTGGGCCGGATCCTCGTCGTCCGCGAGGGGAGAACCATCGGGAAGGCGGGCGAGGTGAACGTGCAACGTCGGCCCGTGCGCGAGTCCCTCGCCGAGGAGCGCCACGAGCTGATCGAGGGGCCCCCCCGACACCAGCAACTCTCCTTCGAGATAGCGGGCACCCCGCTGTGCGACGACCACGTGGGCCTCGACGACAAGACGCTGCTGGTGGCGAGCCAGGGCCCACAGCAGCTCGGCGAGCGGGGCCGGGTTGGGCCCCAGGGTGGTGAAGAGAACGACCGGTTCCAAGCGTCACCAGGGTACACCGCCCCGGTGACCTCACCCGGATGGATTGTACGGCTGACCTCAAGCGCGCTTCAGGTCAGCTCCATCACCCGCTGCTCCAGGCCACGACCCTTGGAGACGCCGCTTATCCGCGCCTCGCTCTTGAGCAGCACCACCAGCACCCTCCGGATCATCTCCTCCGCGTCGGCCTGGGCCCGGTCGAAGGTGACGGTCAGCTCCCGGGTCTGCTTGTCGAAGGCCACGGTCTTCACGGCCTCGACGGCGCGCACTTCGTCCTCGGGGACGGGGCCCCGGGCCAGCTCGAAGCGCACTTCTTCTGCGGACGCGGTCAGCTCGGTCATGGTTCCGGCGACGACGAGCTGGCCTCGGTCGAGGATGGCGGCGTGGTCGCAGACCTCCTCCAGCTCCTGGAGGTTGTGGCTGGAGACCACCAGGGTACACCGGCCCTTGCGCCCCTTGATGAGCTGGCGAATCTGGTAAGCCACCCGGGGGTCGAGGCCGGCGGTGGGCTCGTCCAGCAGCACCACGCGAGGGTCTCCCAGGAATGCCTGGGCGATGCCGACGCGCTTGGCCATTCCGTGAGAGAGGGCCTTGCATCGGGTCGTCCACCAGGATTCGCCCTCCACCTCCGCGAGCACCGCCCGGGCGGCCTTCTCCGCCTGGTCGGCGGCGATGCCCTGGAGGCGCGCGAGGTACAGCAGGAACTCGCCCACCTTCTCGCCGGCGGGCAACAGCGCATCCTGGGGGAGCACCCCGAGCTTGCCCTTGAGCACGTCGACCGCCTCGGGCCGGTGATCCAGGACGAACACGTCGCCGCTGGTCGGGGTGAGGTAGCCGGCCATCATGGAGAAGGTGGTGGTCTTGCCAGCACCGTTGGGGCCGATCAGGCCGAAGACGCTGCCTTCCGGGATGCGCAGCGACACGTCGCTCACCGCCCGGGTCGCGCCGAAGTGCTTGCTCACCGAGCGGAGCTCCACCGCGGGGGGACGATCGGAGAGGGATTCCTTCCTGGCCATAAGAGATCCCTCCGGCGGACCAGCTCCGACGCGGCGCCCGTGGTCAACGCCGCCCAGGCCGCCAGCGCCCCCACGGCCCCCAGCACCTTCGCCGGCTCGTGGGAGATCAGCAGCGCGTCGTACTTCCCCGGGAGCAGGTAGGAGAGCTTCTCCGCCTCGTCGAGGAAGCCGAAGACCAGCCCCAGCACCCCCATCCCTGCCAGCGCCGCCACCCCGACGAACAGCGCCACCGCGGGCGTCCGGAACAGGGCGCTGAACAGCGTGGTGATCCCGGCGTAGCAGGCGGCGCAGGCGAGCGACAGCAGCCAGAGCTTCGGACCCCAGGCGGCGAGCTGCGCCACGGTCCCGTCCTTGTGGATCAGGGCGATCACCCACACCGCGAGGTGCAGCAGCAGCAGCATCCCGCTCACCGTCGCCCAGATCCCCAGCGTCTTACCCAGCACCAGCGAGGGCCTCCCCGCCCGGGCCGCGAAGTACCTCAGCGTCCGGTGCTGCGTCTCGCCGGAGACGCTGTCGAAGCCCGCCAGCAGCGTCAGCAGCGGGATGGCCAGCAGCGTCCCCTTGAAGAGGAGCAGCAGCACCGAGGGGCAATCTACCAGGTAGTTCGCGGTCGCCTCCGGGTAGGTCTGCTTCAGCGCCTCCAGCTTCAGCTCGCGGAGCGCGCTTTCCGGGATGGTCTGCCCCTGGCTCATCTTGTCCAGGGCGTAGCGGGCGATCTGCGCATAGAGCAGGCTGCCCCCCGTGCCGCCCAGCAGGAACAGCGCGCCCATGGCGAGCCCCTTGGCGCTCTTGAGGTTGCGCCGCAGCTCCCGCTCGGCGGTCAACCCCACCTCCGACAACATTGACATGACCCTCCCCGTAACCCGGCTCGCCTCCCGCGACAAAGATCCTGAGCGGTCGCCCCTCGCGCCCTCCGGGTGAACCTGATAAGCGGCGGGCGCCATGCGTACCCGCGCCGTCCTGCTCGTCCCGCTCGCCGTCCTGGTGGCCTGCTCCGCGGCGACCAGCCCGCCCCCCGCCGCGCCGCCCCCCGCCCCCTCGGGCCCC
>CAZSDX010000287.1:0-8997 GCA_964605685.1 uncultured Polyangiaceae bacterium | reverse complement strand
AGGGCGGAGGCGTCGAGCCCCCGTGCCCCGGCGCGCTGGCGCTGATCTCGTCCATGCCGGGGGTCGACGTCCTGCCCACCGCGATCCGCCCGGAGCTGGGGGTGAGGTCGGATTTCCGGGTGGCCGTGAAGGAGCCAGATCGGTTGAGCGAGGGGTTGGTCCCGGTCTGGCCCAGGGCGAAGCCCGCCCCCGAGCGCCCCAGCCCGGCCCTGCCTCCGCTCCCGCTGAGCGACAGCGAGGAGGGCGCCAGCAGCCGGGCGATCCGCTCCACGCTCATCAGCGCCGCGGGCTCCTCCGGGCAGGCCGCCTGGACCACCTCCGACGCCAGCTCTGCCACCGACTGGAGGCGCTGCTCCCGGTCCTTCTCGAAGCAGCGCAGCAGCACCTGCTCCAGGGACTCCGGGAGATCCGGGCGCTTCTGGCGCAGCGGCGCCGGGGCATCTCCGACGATGGCGGCGCAGAGCGCGGTGGTGTTCGCCCCCGAGAAGGGCGGAGCCCCGGTGAGCATCTCCTGGAGGATCGCCCCCAGCGCCCACACGTCGGCCCGGTGGTCCGCGTCCTTCGACGAGCGGAGCTGCTCCGGTGGCATGTACTTGGGCGACCCCAGCACCGTCGCCGCGCCGGTGAGCTGATCGTCCTCGTCCACATTCTCGCCGTGCACCTTGGAAATTCCGAAATCCAGCACCTTCACCAGCGCGCTGCCGTCGCGCTTCTGCGAGACGAAGAGGTTGGTCGGCTTGAGATCGCGGTGGACGATCCCCGCCGCATGCGCCTCCGCCACCCCCTCGCACGCCTGGAGGAAATAATCGAGCGCCACGTCCAGGGGGAGCTGCCCCACCTCCCGGAGGATCCCTCGCAGATCGGTCCCCTCCAGGAACTCCATGACCATGTAGGGCGCCCCGCTGTCCAGCAGCCCCACGTCGCTCACCCGCACCACATGCTCGCTCCGCAGCTTCGCCATCAGCTGCGCCTCCCTCTGGAAGCGCGCCACGAACTCCGGCTGCGTCGTCGCCTGCGGTAGGAGGAACTTCAGCGCCACACGATCCTTGAGCTGGAGGTGCGTGGCGGCCACCACCACGCCCATCCCCCCCTTGCCCAGGATGCTCTCCACCCGGTACTTGCCCGCGAGGATGTCGCCTTCTTCCACAGGGTAAGACATTCACCGGCAACCTTATCACGCCTCCGCCCGCGAGGTGGATTCCCACGCAGAATTCCCTCCGGGGGGCGTGCCATGTGGGGGCAGGTGGTCACGTCCGCGGCGAGCCGCCGCGCGCTGCAAGCATCGCTTCCAGCTCGCCCTGGCGCGCCCGCCCGGCGCGGGTCTGCGCCGCCACCCCGACGATGCAGGAAGGCGGCACACTCCTCACCAGGATGACACCGTTGGAGCTCTGGAAGATGTCCACCCCCATCCCCCTCAACCCGGGGACCGACACGGAGAGCAGCACGTCGACCTGGGCCCGCTTGCCCACCTTGCTGTCGGTGGCCTCCGCCAGGTGGACGTGGGTCCGGCCGACCGCCAGGATCCCTTCCCGCAGGATCGACGGCACCGCGTCCAGGCTGGTCCCGTGCCAGAGCGGACCCGGCCCCTCGTAGCGCGCCCACGACGCCTCCAGCGCCTCCCGGGTGACCGGCATCCCCTCCGTCGAGTGGCCCTGGCATGCTCGGATCCGACCCCCCTCCCGCTCCAGCCTCGACTTGTTGTTCTCCTCCACCGCCCGCGCCAGCGTCTCCTCCGAGATGCGGAGCCTCCTCAGCACCTCGTCCACCGGCGCCCACCCCGCCTCGTCCATGGAGAGCCCCGCCTCCCCGGCCCCGTGCCTCAGCAGCCACGACAGCTTCTTGCTCACCTCGGCGACTCGATCGTTTCCCATGAGCGCGCCAGGGTAGCAGCTGCCCGGTAGGTGCTCCGGGGGCGCCCCGTGTTTCCCGGAGGTTTCCCCCGTGTATCCCGGGAAAAATGCCAGGGAAGGGGGGTGACCCGGGGGGAGGAAGGCGAGTACCGTGGAGGGCTGTGCCGGGCGAAATGACCACCTACAAACCGCTGGCAGGGAGCTACGACGAGCTGGTCGAGGAGGGAGGGCAACCGCGGCGCGTGCTGGGGAAGGGGGTCGGGTATTTCCTGAGCCGCTCCCCGGCGGAGCTGGCGCGGGCGCAGAGCCTGGCGGAGCTCTCGCTGCTCAACCAGGGGGTGACCTTCTCGGTCTACTCGGACAACCGGGGCACGGAGAAGATCTTCCCGTTCTGCCACATCCCACGGCTGATCTCGGCGGCCGACTGGGCGAGGCTGGAGCGGGGGATCCTCCAGCGGCTCCGGGCGCTGGAGCTGTTCCTGTCGGACGTGTACGGGGAGCAGCGGGTCCTCGGCTCCGGGGTGATCCCGCCGGAGCTGGTGCTGGGGGCGAAGCATTTCTTGCCGGCGCTGCGAGGGGTCAGGCCGCCGGGGGGGACGAGGATCCACATCGCTGGGATCGACCTGATCCGCGACCCCCAGGGGGTGTTCCGGGTGCTGGAGGACAACCTGAGGACGCCGTCGGGGGTCTCCTACGTGCTGGAGAACCGGATCGTGTCCAAGCGGGTGGTGCCCCAGGCGCTCAACGAGGCGCGGGTGCGCCCGGTGGATCACTACCCCACCAAGCTCGCCGAGGTGCTGCGGACCGTCTCGCCCGCGAGCCCCGAGGAGACCTGCGCGGTGCTGCTCACGCCAGGGCCCTACAACTCGGCGTACTTCGAGCACACCTTCCTGGCGAGGAGCGCGGGGATCGAGCTGGTGCAGCCCGCGGACCTCTACGTCGAGCAGGGCAAGGTCTTCTTGCGGACGACCCGGGGCCCCCGGCGGGTCCACGTGATCTACCGGAGGATCGACGAGGCGTTCCTGGACCCGGAGGTGTTCCGCAAGGACAGCCTGCTGGGGGTGCGGGGGCTCATCGGCGCCTACCGGGAGGGGAACGTGGCCCTGGTGAACGCGCCCGGAAACGGCGTGGCGGACGACAAGGCGGTGTACGCCTTCGTCCCGGGGCTGATCCGCCACTACCTCGGCGAGGAGCCGCTGCTCGAACAGGTGCCCACCTACGTGTGCGCCCGGGAAGAGGATCGGAGGTACGTGGTGGAGCACCTGGAAGAACTGGTGGTCAAGGCGGTGGACGAGGCAGGGGGCTACGGGATGCTGATGGGCCCCCAGTCGACCGCCGAGCAGCGGGCGTCGTTCCGCAGGCAGATCGAGGCGGAGCCCCGCCGCTACATCGCCCAGCCCCGCATCGACCTCTCCACCTGCCCGACCCTGGACCCGGAGCGCAAGCGCCTGGTCCCCAGGAGGGTCGACCTGAGACCCTACATCCTCACCGGTCCCTCCGGCTCCTGGGTGCTCCCCGGCGGCCTGACCCGGGTCGCCCTCCAGGAGGGCTCCTACGTGGTGAACAGCAGCCAGGGCGGCGGCTCGAAGGATACCTGGGTGCAGCAGGGGGAGGTGGCGCCTTGATCTCCCGGGTCGCTGACCACTGCTTCTGGTTCGGGCGCTACCTGGAGCGCTCCGAGAGCACGGCTCGCGCGCTGAACGTCACCCGGGAGCTGGCCCTCGACGGCGACTTCCAGCCCCGCCAGTGCTGGCAGCCGCTGCTCATCGTCTGCGGCGAAGAGCCGGCGTTCAACCGCCGCTTCGGCGCCACCATGGCCGCCGACGGCGAGACCGTCCAGGAGTACATGGCCTGGGACGACCTCAACCTCAACTCGCTGCGCCACACCGTGGGGGCCGCCCGGGAGAACGCCCGCGCCATGCGCGACCTCCTGCCCCTGGAGGTCTGGGGCATCTGCAACGAACTCTACCTCTGGCTCGGCAGCGACGCCGCCCGCGGCGCCTTCTCCGGGGAGCGCCACGAGTTCTACCGGACCATCCGCCACCAGAGCCAGCTCATGCTCGGCCTGATGCGCGGCGCCATGCTCCACGACGCCCCCCTCGACTTCATCTGGCTCGGCGTCATGCTGGAGCGCCTCGGCCAGACCGCCCGCATGCTCGACATGCACCACCACCTCCTCCGCTCCCTCACCCCCGCCCAGGCCCACCAGGAGGTCGAGACCGCCCTGTGGCTGTCCCTCATGCGCGCCTGCTCCGCCCACGAGACCTTCCTCCGCAGGTTCCAGGGGCGCGTCACCGCCGAGGCCGCCGCCGCCTTCCTGATCCTCGAGTCCCGGTTCCCCCGGTCCGTTCGCTACTGCGCCCACGAGTCCTACCGCAGGCTCTGTGACATCCGCCTCCCCTCGGAGCGCAACCTCCCCGGCCAGCACTCCATCGAGCGCCTCCACAACCTCGACGAGCGCCTCGCCCACGTCTCCCCTGCGGAGCTCATCCCCCCCGCCATCCACGCCCTCCTCACCCACGTGGTCGACGAGGTCGCCGCCGCCAGCAACCTGATCCAGCAGGAATTCCTCGGCGGCTGAGCACCTCGCTTACCGAAGCACACCCTCGCCTCCCGCCCCCCACCTCGCCAGGATCTTTACCGCCTCCCCGGAGCCCCGTAGGCTCTCCGCCCACCGGCGATGATCCAATACCTCCAACCTGACGACGTTGTTGGCGGGAAGTATCGCCTCGAAAAACTCCTCGGCTCCGGATCCATGGGCGCCGTGTGGGCCGCGCGCAACCAGCTCACCGACCGCGCCTTCGCCATCAAGTTCATGCTCCCCGAGTACGCCGAGGAGCCCACCCTCGTTCAGCGCTTCTTCAACGAGGCCAAGGTCTGCGGTCGCCTCGATCACCCCGCCATCGTCGAGATCTACGACCTCGGCATCGCCGATGAGCTCGAGGGCGCTCCCTTCCTCGTCATGGAGCTGCTCCGCGGCGAGGGCCTGGACGTGATGCTGGACCGGATGGGTAAGATAGAACCCATCCAGCTCTGCCCGCTGATCGTGGAGATCGCCAGCGCCCTCGACCAGGCCCACCAGCAGGGGATTGTCCACCGGGACGTGAAGCCATCCAACATCTTCCTCCACCGGACCCGCGACGGGGAGGTGGTGCCGAAGCTGCTCGACTTCGGGGTGTCCAAGATCCTGGAGGGGCGGGACGCGACGCTGGACATCACGCGGGTGGGCTCGGTGCTCGGGTCGCCGCTCTACATGTCTCCGGAGCAGGCCCGCGGCCAGTCGGACATCGATCATCGCACCGACATCTGGGCGCTCGGGGTGGTCCTCTACGAGGCGCTCTCGGGGGATCTACCCTTCGCTCCGGGGCACTACAACGCGGTGCTCTCGGCGATCCTGACCTCGCGGCACCGCCCCCTGCGGGAGCTGGTCCCCTCCATCCCGGCGCCGCTCAGCGACCTGGTCGATCTCTGCCTGGTGAAGGACCGCAACCGTCGCCTCGCCAGCGCCGCCCAGCTCGCCATACGCCTCGAAGAGGTGCTGATCCACCTCTCCGGCGAGCCGTTCTCGCGCCGCTCCGCGCCGGCGCCCGCGGCGACCTCCTTCGAGGAGTCCACCGAGGTCATGTCCCGGGAGGATCTGCTGGCGGTGCTCCCTCGCCCCAGCGGCGAGACCCCGGCCCCGCCGGAGGCCCAGCCCGACGAGGACGAGGCCCCCCTGTCGAGGACGGCCCAGCTGCGGCGCGAGCTGCTGGCCGAGCTGGGCTCGGCGGTGAGCACCAGCAAGACCGACGACATCTCCGAGAAGATCGCCCTCAAGAGCGAGAAGGCACTGCGGGTGCAGCGCCTCTCGCACCAGCTCCAGGAGATCTCCCAGGAGCCCCCGCCCACCAGCCAGGAGCCCGCCACCGACTCCCAGGCTGTCGAGCAGGTGATGGCGACGTCCCAGGCGATCAAGGCGGCGCGGGAGCACCTCGCGCCCCCCGTGCCCATCGCCGAGGTCACCGCCGAAACCACCCGCTCCGACCCCCCCGCCCCGGAGCCCAGGGAGCCAGCCCCCCCCGCCCCGGAGTCCAGGGAGCCCACCCCCCCCGCGAAGGCGACCCCGACCCTGGTACGTAACCCGGCGTGGCTGGTGCTGGCGGCGGTGTTGATGGCGCTCTCCCTGGCGGTGGGCCTGCTGACGCGCCGCTGAGCTCCGGTCACCTCCGCTCGTGGATGTCGAAGTCCTCGATGGTCAGCACGTAGCGGTAATTCTCCTGGAGGAAGTCGTCCAGCTCGGGGAAGGCGCGCAGGGCGGCGGCGCTGTCGTCCCGGTTCCCGGTGACGTGAGGGAAGACGTCCCGGTGCTCGACCACGACGGCCTGGGGCCTGGCGCGGCGCAGCTCCTCCATCAGCACCCGGCGGCTGTCGGCGGTGGACCAGCTCACCCGCTGCGGCACGTTGTAGATGTAGCGGCTCGCGGGGCGGCGCCGGGCGAGGTCGTAGATCTCCGGCTCGAACCCCCACACGAAGATCGTCGTGTCGTCCCCGGTGTGGAGCCGGAGCCAGGCCGCCACCTGGCGGTTCGCCCCCGCATTCACGTCGGCCACGCTGTGGAGGTAGTCCTCCAGCTCGTCGCGCCGCTCCGGGCTCACCAGCGCGGCGAGGCGCATCTTGCTCCGGGCCCAGAAGGTGTCGGCCAGATCGCGGGTGGCTCCCCGGGCGTCCGCCAGCAGGTAGACCAGGAGCCCGAAGAGCAGCACATACGCCGGATCCCGCCGCACCCGCAGCCAGAGCTTCCAGAAGCCCCAGCCCGCCAGCAGCGCCCCGAAGGGCAGGGCCGCGCCGTAGTGGTACGGGAAGAACTTCGCCTGGAGGGCCACCCCCGCGAGCTGGAAGGCCACCACGCCCAGCACGTGCAGCGCGCCCTCCCGCTCCCGCTCCCCGAGGGCGGGGAGGCCCAGCCAGAGCAGCAGCCCGGCCCCCAGGAAGGCGGAGGCGCCCACGAACCACTGCTCGAAGGCCAGGTAGACAAAGCCCCAGAACCACTCGGGGCGAAACCCGAGCTTGGTGTAGTGCGGGGTGAACACGAAGAGGGTCTGGTGCAGATCGCCCAGGGCTCCCTTGGCGAGGAAGTAGAGCAGCACCGCCGCCACCACCAGGGCTCCGCCCAGGGCGAAGGCCCCGACGACCGCGGCCACCCCGCGGAGCTTTTCGCTGGCCTCCCGGCGATAAACCCGCGCCCCCACCGCCAGCAAGCTCACCAGAAAGCCGCCCCCCAGCGGGGGCTTCAGCATCGCCGCCGCCGCGTACAGCGCCCCGCAGCCGGCCCACAAAACGAGCTCCTTGCGGCGCCCCTGATCGCCGCCTGGCTCGTGGGTGGCGCACACCAGCGCCCACGCCAGCAGCACGGCGCCGAAGCTCTCCGGCTGCCCGGTGTGCCAGAACTCCAGCTGGGCCTGGGTCCCCACCGCAAGCAGCCCCCCCAGCAGCCCCGCCCGCCCCTCCCCGGTCCAGCGCCTCGACAGGATCACGAAGGCCACCACCAACGACGCGAACCCCGCCGCCTCCAGCACCCGCACCGCATGCTCGCTGGGCCCCAGCAGCACCCTCGCCAGCGCGTACACGGCGAAGATCCCGGGCGGCTTGAAATCCCACGCGTCGCGGTACGGCGCCCCGCCCCGCACCATCGCGTCCGCCACTACCGCGTAGATCCCCTGGTCCCGCCCGTAGCGGAACAGCACGATCTGCAGCAGCAGGTACCCCAGCGCCGCCACCGCGCAGGCCACCAGCGCCCGATCCTGCCACGAGGGCCCCGCCTTCCCTGGCCCTCGCCCCGACCCGGGCGGACGCTCGTCTTCTCGTTCTTCCACCCGCCGGTTGTACCCGTTCATTTTCTTGGTTGACAGACGGGAAGTGGCCTCGTATAAAGGCACCCGTCGCGGCGCTGGTCGCCAAAGGCGCCCGTAGCTCAGCTGGATAGAGCATCGGACTTCGAATCCGCAGGTCGCCCGTTCGAATCGGGCCGGGCGCGCCCGCGGTGGTTGAAAACTCAGGGCTAATAGCTCAATTGGTAGAGCAGCGGACTCTTAATCCGTTGGCTGAAGGTTCAAGTCCTTCTTAGCCCACCACAAAAAACCTGGAGACTTGCCTCCCAGGTTTTTTTCGTTTGGGCCTCACCCCCCGGCCCCCTCCCCATCTCCCGTGGGGAGGGGGAGATCCCCAGCAGAAGGAAGCTGGACGGCAGGAGCTGAATTGCAAGGGGCAGGATGCCTCCAACGGCATCATCTCTCGCGAACGGTAAGGAAATCTCCGGTAGAAGGGGGAGGCTGCCGCTCAAAACCCCCCCTCCTTTCTCCTCCTTAATCTGCTGGAAATCTCCCCTCTCCGCGAGAGACGGAGAGGGACCGGGGGTGAGGCCCCCTTTTTGCGAGAGACGGAGAGGGGCCGGGGGTGAGGCCCTGTTCAGAACCCCTGCGAGCCGCAGACCTCCGGCACGAGCTGGCCGCAGGTGTCACCGCAGGCCGTGCAGAAGAAGCAGACATAGAGCTGGTAGTAGCTCTGCTGTCCCGAGGGGTTCTCCTGCCAGCACTGCTGGTAGCAAAGATCATCGTTGTCGCCGCAACCCTGGAAGCAGGTGAGGATGGCGTTGCACCCCGGGTTGTTGAGGCAGGCGTAGTAACTCTCCTCGCAGATCGGGAAGGCAGTCTCCTGGCAGGCCGCGCACTGCTCCTCGATGGATCCGCCCGCTCCGCCGTTCCCTCCCGTCCCGCTGCTGCCGCCGGTCCCGGGGATGCACTGCTGCGTCAGCGCCGGGCAGGCGCCCTGACAGGAGTCGCAGGCCAGGCAGCTCGTCAGTGCCCGGAACGCCTGGCGCGCCTGCGGTGACCCCTTGCAGCCCGCCTGCTGGGCGCACCCCTGGGGGTTGGGCACGTTGAGGCACCCCGCGTCCAGCATGCACTGCCCGAACGCCTGGCAGCCGCTGGTCTGCTGGCAGATCGACTGCTCCCCAGGGCAGACGCCGTCCTCGAACGCTTCCTGGAGGCACCCGGTGCAGACCCCGGGGGCCCCGCCCTTGCCCCCGGAGCCTCCCTTGCCCGCGGTCCCCCCTCCTCCGCCGCTGCCGCCCTTGCCGGCGCTGCCGCCGACGCTGCCGCCGGCTCCCCCC
>CAZSDX010000286.1:0-9032 GCA_964605685.1 uncultured Polyangiaceae bacterium | reverse complement strand
AGGCCGTGAGCGTGGTCTTGCCGTGGTCGATGTGACCGATGGTGCCGACGTTCACGTGGGGCTTGGTGCGGACAAATTTCTCTTTGGCCATGACTCTTGAACCCTTGCTCTTACAGCGGTCAGCTGCCCTTCACCTTGGCAACGATCGTTTCCTGGATCTGGTTCGGCACCTGGAGGTACTGCTTGAAGTGCATCGAGTAGGTGGCGCGGCCCTGGGTCTTGGAGCGCAGATCCGTCGAGTAGCCGAACATCGCTGCCAGGGGCACCTCGGCGTCGATCACCTGGGCGTTCCCGCGCTGGGTCATGCCGTTGATCTTGCCGCGCCGGCTGTTGAGGTCGCCGATGACGTCGCCCATGTACTGCTCGGGGGTCACCACCTCGACCGCCATCACCGGCTCCAGCAGGAAGAGCCCGCCCTTCTTGGCGGCCTCCTGGAAGGCCAGCGAGCCGGCGATCTCGAAGGCCTGCGCCGACGAGTCGACCTCGTGGTAGGAGCCGAAGGTCAGCGCCACGCGCACGTCGATCACCGGGTAACCGGCGAGCACGCCGCGCTCCATGGCCTCGCGGATGCCCTTCTCCACCGCGGGGATGAACTCCTTCGGGATCACGCCGCCGACGATCTGGTTCTCGAAGACGAAGCCGCTGCCGCGCTCGCCGGGGCCCACGGAGATGACCACGTGGCCGTACTGGCCACGGCCGCCGCTCTGCTTGGCGTACTTGTAGTCCGCCTGGGTCTCGCGGGAGAGGCTCTCCCGGTAAGCCACCTCGGGCTTGCCCACGTTGCAGTCGACCTTGAACTCACGGCGGAGGCGGTCGACGATGATCTCCAGATGCAGCTCGCCCATGCCGGCGATGAGCGTCTGGCCCGTCTCCTCGTTGGTGTACGTGCGGAAGCTCGGGTCCTCGTAGGCCAGCTTCTGGAGCGCCACCGAGAGCTTGTCGACGTCCGCCTTGGTCTTCGGCTCGATGGAGATCTCGATGACCGGAGCCGGGAAGACCATCTTCTCCAGGAGGATGGGCTTGTTCTCGTCGCAGAGCGTGTCGCCGGTGCGGGTGTCCTTGAGGCCGACGGCGGCGTAGATGTTGCCGGTGTCGCCCTCGGTCAGCTCCTCGCGCTTGTTGGCATGCATGCGCAGGATGCGGCCGATGCGCTCCCGCTTGCCTCGGGTGGTGTTGAGCACCATCGTACCCGACGTGATCTTCCCGGAGTAGACCCGGAAGAAGGTCAGGTTGCCGTGGGGGTCGTTGATGATCTTGAAGGCGTAGGCGGCGAAGGGCTCGCTGTCGTCGGCGCGGCGGATCTCTTCCTTGTCGTTGTCCGGGTTGACGCCCTTGACCGCCGGAATATCCAGCGGAGACGGCAGGTAGTTGATCACCGCGTCCAGGAGCATCTGCACGCCCTTGTTCTTGAAGGCGGAGCCGCAGAGCACGGGGAAGAACTTGAAGGCGCAGCAGCCCTTGCGGATGGCCGCGACGATCTGCTCCTCGGAGATCGAGCCCAGGTCCCCCTCGAGGAACTTGTTCATGATCTCCTCGTCGACGTCCGCGCAGGCCTCGATCATCTTCTCGCGGTACTGCTCGGCCTTGGCCCTGAGATCCTCGGGGATCTCGACCCAGGAGAACTTCTGCCCCCGGGACTCCTCGTCGAAGATCGCCGCCTTCATCTTGATGAGGTCGACGATCCCGCGGTGGCGATCCTCCTCCCCCACCGGATACTGGACCGGGACCGGGGTGACCCCGAGGCGCTCGCGCAGCGAACGGACGTTCATCTCGAAGTCGGCACCGATCTTGTCCATCTTGTTGACGAAGACGATGCGCGGCACGCGGTACTTGTCGGCCTGGCGCCAGACGGTCTCGGTCTGGGGCTCGACGCCGTTGTTGCCGTCGAGCACCGCCACGGCGCCGTCCAGCACGCGGAGCGAGCGCTCCACCTCGATGGTGAAGTCCACGTGGCCGGGGGTGTCGATGATGTTGATCCGGTGGCGGATGCCTCCGTTGGGGCCGTCCGCGGGCATCCAGAAGCAGTTGGTTGCCGCCGACGTGATGGTGATGCCGCGCTCCTGCTCCTGCACCATGTAATCCATGGTGGCCGCGCCTTCATGCACCTCGCCAATCTTGTAGTTGACGCCGGTGTAATAGAGGATGCGCTCCGTCGTGGTGGTCTTGCCCGCATCGATGTGGGCCATGATCCCGATGTTGCGGGTGCGCTCCAGGGAGTATTCGCGAGCCATGATCGTCTTCCTGCGTTCGTCTCGGGTTCGTCGTGGAGAGGGAGGGCCAGAACAGACGAAACCCCCTCCGGCCCCGTTACCCCCCCTCCATCCGGGGGGGCCCTTGTTTGCCAGAGGGGGAATCGAGGGAGCCTCGCCCGGGCGCACCTTACCCCGCCTCGTGTGGCGGCGGTGTGCCCGTCAGGTGAAGGACTCACTCGATCCTTTATGTCGTCTGCTTCATCTCGTCGGGGCCTGCGCTCCGGTGGGAGGGTAAGGGAAAAACCGCCTTCACCAGCGGTAGTGGGCGAAGGCCTTGTTCGCCTCCGCCATCTTGTGGGTGTCTTCCTTCTTCTTCACCGCGTTGCCGCGCCCCTGGGAGGCGTCGAGCAGCTCGGCGGCCAGGCGCTCGCGCATGGTCTTCTCGCCCCGGTCGCGGGAGTAGTTCACCAGCCACCGCATGGCCAGCGACACCCGGCGCTCGGGCCGGACCTCCACCGGGACCTGGTAGGTCGCCCCGCCCACGCGGCGCGACTTCACCTCCAGCTTCGGCTTGGTGTTGTCGAGCGCCTTGCGGAAGATATCGAGGGGCTCTTCCTTGTTCTTTTCCTTGATGGTGTCGAAGGCTCCGTACAGGATGCCCTCGGCGGTGGACTTCTTGCCTCCCTTCATGAGCACGTTCATGAACTTGGAGACAAGCTTGTCCTTGAACTTGGGATCAGGCGTGATGCGCCGCTTGGGGACTTCGCGTCGACGAGGCATGGCTTCTTCTCAGCTCTTGGGGCGCTTGACGCCGTACTTGGAGCGGGAAATCGTCCGGGTCTTCTTGTTGGTCGACGAAGGCCCCGCCGCGCCGGAGGAATCCAGCGTGCCGCGCACCACGTGGTAGCGCACGCCCGGGAGATCCTTCACGCGGCCCCCGCGGATCAGCACCGAGGAGTGCTCCTGCAGGTTGTGCCCCTCGCCGGGGATGTAGCTGGTCACCTCCATCCCGTTGGTCAGCCGCACGCGGCACACCTTCCGCAGCGCCGAGTTCGGCTTCTTCGGGGTGGTCGTGTACACGCGGACGCACACGCCGCGCTTCTGCGGGCACGACTTCAGCGCGGGGGAGGCGGTCTTGTAGTGGGCGGCCTGGCGCCCCTGGCGGATCAACTGGTTGATGGTCGGCATCGTTGCGAGGAGCTCCCCGGAGGTATCCGATGGGTGAGCCTTTTTCGAGGAGGCGGCAGTGTATCCAGGAGCCTCCTCCTGTCAAGCACCTTTTCTCACCCCTCGTCGTCCCCCCCGGGACCCTCGGGAAACCAGGGCAATTTGGCCGCCCGGCAGGCCCCCCGGAACACGTAGTCGTTGTACACCCTCGACCCGTCCGCCCACACCAGGAATTCGCTCAGCGGCGCTCCCTCCGGCGCCCCCTCGGTCAGCTCCAGCACGCCCAGGTCTGGCCCTTCCTGGTCGACGGGGGCCGACACGTCGACCTCCTCGCCGCAGTCGTCCAGCGCCCCCAGGGCGCCGGCGTGGCGGTCCGGATCCAGGTCGCAGATCGGCAGGAGCCGCCAGGAAAGCTGGACAAGCTGGGGGTGATCAGGGAAGTCCGGGTCGCCCTCGAAGGGCTCCCGCGGGGGGATGGGCAGCCCCAGCTCCTCCATCAGCGCCCGCAGCCTCACGCCTGCCTCCCGGGCGGCGTGTCCTGGTGTCCAGAACAGCGCCAGCGCCTGGGCGATCTCGTCGACGGAGGCCGGTCGCCAGAGCGTCGGGTCGTAGGACGACGGGTCCAGCTCCCGCTCCCGCTTTCTGCGCTCGGCGAACTGGCGCGCGTGGTGGGCGAAGGGTTCGTGGGCGGCGAGGGCCTCGTCCACGGCCCAGTGGAGCCGGTGGTCCGTCTCCATCAGGTAGCGGTGTCTCCCGAGGGCACGGAGCAGCGCCCCGAGCTCGTCGGCGTTTGCGCAGGGGAAGGCCCAGGCCAGCATGGGGGGCGCACTCTACGCCCCGCGGGTCGCCTCCCTCAAGGGGGGAGCGTGAGGCCCCGGATCCACCCGCGCTGCACCCAGTCGGCGAACCAGGCGCCGACGTTGCCGGTGAGCTGCTCCAGCTCGTCCTGGGTAGCGAGGGTCGCGGCCACCCGGTCCAGCGCCACCGCCAGCGGGAGGCCCTGGCGCAGCAGCTCCAGGGAGCGGGAGGCCAGCTCCGGCAGCTCGCGCCAGTCGAGGGCCAGGTCGAGACGACGGTGGACCCCGAGGCAGCAGGCCCGAGGCCCTGGCGGCTCGAAGGGCTGCCCCTCGGAGGCCGCTTCGTGGATCTCGTGGACCGGGTAGCGGAGCGCCAGCAGCGTCAGACTCGGGTCCAGGGTCAGCACCGCGGCGTCGAAGGCGTCCGGCGGCATGCGCTGGAGGATCGTCGGGTCGAGGGGCGGGAGATCCGCGGCGTCGAAGGCGTCCACCAGGGCCCACTCCAGCCTCGCCAGATCCACGAGGAATTCCCGGGGGGGCAGGCCGGCGGGGAGCTCCGCGGTCTCCAGGTAGCGCGGCAGGTGCTCGCCCAGATCCCGCAGGGTGAAGGAGGCCGGCGGGTGGGCCGCGAGGTAGGCCCGCCCGAGGTCGTCGAAGGCGTCGCGGCCCATCACCGCCTGCAGCGCAGGGAAATCCTCGTCCAGGCACCCCAGGTGCCGGAGGAAGAACTGCTCCCGGTAGATGTCCACCTGCTCCTCGGGGCGGAGCCGGGCGCTGCCGGCGGCCACCCGGGAGGCTAGCTCCGTCAGCTCCGGGTCGTCGGGGAGCGGCGCGCCGTGCTGGAAGGCCCGGAGCAGCGCGAGCTGGATCTCCCGCAGCGACGGTGGGCTCACGGCGCCTCCGCCAGAGAGGCGAGGGCATCGTCGCGCTCGCGGCGGGCCCGGTCGGCCTCCGCTAGGAGCACGGGCAGTTCGGGGATCTCGTCGTCCCACTCGATCAGCGTCGCGCAGGGGCCCACCCGGCGGCAGGCCCGGCGGTAGAGCGCCCAGACCTCCTCGCGGATGTGGCCGCTGTGGCTGTCCAGGAGGTATTTCCCCTTGTCCGTGTGCCCGGCGAGGTGCATCTGGAGCACCCGTTCCGCGGGGATCGCGTCGATGTACCGCTCCGGGTCGAAGCCGTGGTTCTGCGACGACACGAAGACGTTGTTCACGTCGAGCAGCAGGCCGCAGCCGGCGGCCTCCGCCACGGCGGCGACGAACTCCCACTCGGGCATGGCGTCGGCCCGGTAGGTCATGTAGCTCGACACGTTCTCCACTGCGAAGGGGATGCCCAGCGCGTCCTGCACCTCCCGGACACGGGTAGCGACGTGGCGCACCGCCTCGTCCGTCATCGGCAGGGGGAGCAGGTCGTGGAGGTGCACCCCCTGGGCGCCGTTCCAGCAGAGGTGGTCGCTGGCCCAGGGGGGCTTCACCCGGTCCACCAGCGCCCGCAGCCGCCGGAGGTAGGCTCGATCCAGGGGGTCAGGCCCGCCCAGGTTGAGGCTGACCCCGTGGAGGATCACCGGGTAGGTGTCGCGTACCGCGTCCAGGTAGAAGAGCGGCTTGCCGCCTGCGACGAGGAAGTTCTCGCTGATGCACTCGAACCAACCGACCGCGGGGCGCTCGGCGAGGATGGCGCTGTAGTGGGGGACGCGGAGGCCGACGCCGACCCCGAGGTCAGGAGCGCCGAGGCGAGGGAGCGGGCACATGGATGGCAGGGAGACGGCGGCACGCCGCCGCGAGGTTCAGGTCTTGGGGCAGTGGGAGTTGCAGCCGCCCTTGCCCTTGCACTCGTTCTTCCCCTTGCACTCGTTCTTGTCGGTCTTGCAGGAGCCCTTGCCCTTGCACTCGTTCTGCCCCTTGCAGCACGCCTTGGCGGTGTTGGTTGGATCCTTGGCGGCGGGCATCTCGCTGCTGTTGCAGCCGATGGCGGTGGCGCCGAGGACGAGGCCCGATACGGCCGAGGCGACGAGGGACTTGCTGAACATGTTCATCGTGGGGTTCTCCGGGAAAGGTTTGGACCGACCCACGGTCCGCCCACACTACGCCCGGTCTCTGGGGTGGGTTTCAAGTTTTTTGGGATTCCTGTGCTTGTGGGTGAAAGAGGGGGCCACTCTGGCTCGTTCCAGGCTAGGATACCCCCGATTTTCCCTCCCGAACCCCGAGAGAGTCGCATGAAAAAGCTCGTCCCAGCCCTGCTTTTCGCCATGACCGCCCTGGTTGTGGTCGCCTGCCGCCGCGAAGATGATCCCCCCCCCCAGCAGCCGGTCAATGGGTACCAGCAGCCGCCTCCCGGGTACCAGCAGCCGCCTCCTGGGTACCAGCAGCCGCCTCCTCAGCAGCCGCCTCCCCAGCAGCCGCCTCCCCAGCAGCCTCCGCCCGCCAACACGGGGTTCATGGGCCTGCCCATCCCGCTGCCGATGGGCTCGGGCGGGTTCCCGATCCCCTCGGGGTTGCCCTTCCCGATGCCAGCGCCCCAGTTACGGCTTGCCGCCCTTGGGGGGCGTCGCCTTCCTCGTCCGGGGGGGGGTCTTGCGGGGGGCTGGAGCTTCGGCGCGTGGGCCTGGCTTGTCCGCCGGGGCCACTCCGGGGGGGGAGGGCGTGGTGGCCTGCTTGAGCATGGGCAGCAGCATCTTCCGCCGCAGGATCACCACGAGCTGCTCCGAGAGCCGGGTGGCGGTCTCCGCCAGCTCCTTGAGGTTGCCTTCCGCCAGCGGGACGACCCCCTCGCGGAACATCTGCAGTTCGACCCTTACCAGCTCGCGGATCGCCCGGGCGTAAGGCTCCAGGATCGAGGGCGGGAGCATCCCTGCGGTGAGCCCGGCCTTGCGCGCCTCCCCCAGGAGCCGCAGGAGCCGGAGGTCGTCGCCGGAGAAGACCTCCTGGCCGTCGATCACCTCGGGGACGAGGAGGCCGAGCTGCTGGAGGAATTCGAGATCCTCCTCGGCGGCGCCGGATTCGATCAGCTCGGCGCGGGTGCGGCGCTCGTGGGGGGCCATCTCGTCGAGGGTCTTCTGGATGGCCTGGGCGGTCTCCTCGTCGGTGTCCGGCTGCACGCCGTCGAGGACGCCCTTGATCACCTTGAGCGGCAGGAACTTGGAGCGCTGGAGCTCCTTGATGGCCTTGACGCGCTCGACCAGCCGCACGTCGTAGAGCGCCATGTTCTTGCTGGTGCGGACGTCGGGCTGAGGCAGCAGCCCCTCGCGGATGTAGTGCTTGATCGTCGCCGCGGGCACCTCGCTCAGGCGCGCGAGCACCGACATCTTCACGAGCTCTTGGCCAGGAGACGGAGGTTGGGACGTCATGCCCGGCACTCGTACCAAGGTCAACGCCAGGGAAACAAGCACCTTGCGCCGGAAACATACCGCGCCGCTGTAGAATCCGCCCCCAGGTTGGCTCTGTATCGAGCTGTTGCTGCGGGTAGGGCTGGGGGGGCGGGTCCGGCGAGGGAGGGAATTTTGGGGCGGGGCGGTCGGCGGGCTCCCCGGCGGGGCGGAGCGCCTGTAGGCTAGGCGCCCCCCGACCATCATGCCTACCGAGTCCAAGGCGCCGAGGGCGCTCTCCGTCGAGAAGTTGGGCCCTCTCCTCGATGAACCGCTGGAGGATGAGCTGCTCGTGCTGTCGTCGATGATCCAGGCGATGAGCAGGGGCGAGCTGCCCACGGAGCTCTGGGACAGGCTCCATGAGGCGGCGCTGCGGGACGACCGGCTGGTGGAGCTGGCCGCCGCCTACGAGGAGGCCTGCCATCCACGGATGATCCGCCGGATGACCCCGGCGCAGCAGTCCGAGCTGCTCGCCCACGCGGCGGAGTTCCTCCACCGGACGCTGGAGGACACGGAAGGGGCCCAGGGCTACCTGGAGCGGGCCGTGGCCGTCGATCCCTCCAACAAGGTCGCCTTTGACCTGCTGGAGAACCTGCTGATCGAGGCGGGCAACGGGGGGAAGCTCTGCGAGCTGTACGTGAACCTGGCGAGCCACGCCCCCGGTAAGGAGGAGCAGCTCCGGCTGCTGCGCAGGGCCGCGGAGCTGGCGGACGTGTTCGCGGAGGACGCCCCCCGGGTCATCGCCATCCACGAGAAGCTCCTCAAGGTGGAGCCCACCGATGCGGAGGCCCGCCGCGCCCTGGAGGGGCTCTACCGCCGCGCCTCCCGCTGGGCCGAGCTGGCGAAGATGCTGGAGCAGTCCCTGCCGAAGAAGGGCGCCGACGACGGGGTGGAGGGGGAGATCCGGGGCAAGCTGATCGAGCTGTACCAGGGGGAACTCCAGCAGCCGGAGCGCGCCCTTGCTCACGCCGAGGAGCTGCTCCGCCTCGACCCGGCGAGCCCGGTCGCCCGGGAGAGCGCGGCCCGGCTCCTCTCCCACAAGCTGCTGGGCGCCCGCGCTGCCCTGGCGCTGGAGGGCGCTCACGAGCGTTGCGGCGAGCAAGACCAGGTGATCCGTGTGCTCAGCGCCCTGATCGAGTCGACCCGCGGCCCTCAGCGGATCGAGGCCCAGAAGCGCCTCGGTGTCGCCTTGCTCCGCGCAGGCAACGACGAGGAGGCGTTCCCCGCCCTGGAGAAGTCCCTGTTCACCGACGCGGGCGACGAGCCGCTCCGGGCCTCCTACCGGCAGGCCGGCGCCCGCCTCGGTCGCCTGGCGGACGTGGCGAAGGGGCTGCTCCGCTGCGCCGGGACTGCCCGCAGCGTCGAGCTCAAGCTCCGCCTGCACCTGGAGGCCGGCGAGGCCCTGCTGGAGGCCGGCGAGGCGAAGAAGGCCCAGGCCCCGCTCCTGGCGGCCGCGGATGCGGAGGAACCCCAGGTGCGGCTCGCGGCGCTCCGGCGCCTGGTCGATGCCGCCGA
>CAZSDX010000285.1:0-9043 GCA_964605685.1 uncultured Polyangiaceae bacterium | reverse complement strand
TGGTCGACGGGCGAGTTACTAGCCGCCCTGGCGCGGTGGGGCCTCGACGAGCGGGGTCTGCCGGGGCTCCCGGCCCCCTCGGTGCTCCAGCTCTCGGAGCGTCACGTCGCCCTCGGCGGCAAGGACGCGAGCGGCGCGGCGATGCTGTTGATCGCGCCGATCCAGGGGGGAGACCCTCGCCCGATCAGGATGGACGCTCCTCCCGCTGCCCTCGCCTTCTCCCGGGATGGCAACCGGCTGGTGGCGCTGACCACGGAGGGGAGCGCCCTGCTCCTCGACCCGGCGAGCGGATCGCAGCTCCGCACGCTCTCCCTGGAGCAGGCCCGGCTGGAGGGCGAGCCCACGGCGCTGTCGATCTCGGATGACGGAGGATTTTTGGCGATAGGCTCCGCAGGGGGCGTGGTCGCCACCCTGGGGGTCGAGGGAAAAGGAACGCGACGGATCGGAAAATTCTCATCGAAGATCGACTGTATCGCCTGGGCACAGGCCGGGCGTGCCCTGGCGGTCGCCACCGGAGATCAGCGGCGCTACGCCCTGGATTCGGATACAGGCCAGTGGTTCCCCACGGGCCACGGCGCCCACACCGTCGGCTGCGCCCGGAGCCCCATCGACGACCGGTTCACCTACGTCTTCCGCGATGGAAGCGCCTCCCTGCGGCTGATCGACGCCTCGCCGCTCACCATGTCCAAGACCCCCGAGCCTGCCCTGGATCCGAGGACCATGCCCCTGGCCCAGTGGCCCGGTTTCCCCGAGGTCTGGCGCTGACCTGGCGCCGCCGTCGCGCGGCCTGACGCCTCGACCTCGTTCCGTCCCGCTGCTACCGTCTCCCCTCATGGCGGACATGGCCACGCTCCTTCCTCAAGCCCTCTCCGGTGGCCTCCCTGGTTCGGTACCTTCCGTCTTCTCTTTCCTCCGGTGACCCCATGGCCGACGTGCTCTCCCACCAGGACCACGACCCCACGATCTACCCCGTCTCCGACGACATGGGCACCTCCTCCTTCGAGCTCTTTCTTCGCTTGCTCCTCCTTCCTCTCGTTCGTCGCTGGCTTGCCCACCAGGGTCGCCCCTGCTTTGTCGGTGCCGATCAGTTCGTCTACTGGGAGCGCTTCAACCCCAGCAAGTGCGTCGCCCCCGACCTCTACCTCTGCCCGGCGCTGCCCCCGGAGGCGTTGCCGGATGCGTTGAAGCTGTGGGAACTGGGCCCCGGTGCGGTGCCCTTTGCCCTGGAGGTGGTGTCGGAGAACAAGGGGAAAGACTACGTGGTGGCCCCGCGCAAGTACGAGGAACTGGGGACAAAGGAGCTGGTGATCTACGACCCGAAGTACGAGCACCGCGAGGGAGGCTGGCGCTGGCAGGTGTACCGGAGGAAACGCCGGGGAGGGTGGAAGCGTCCCGTGGTGAGCAACGAGGACCGGGTGTGGAGCGAGTACCTGGCGGGCTGGCTGCGGGTGGTGGAGGTGCAGCAGGAACCGCTGCTGAGGCTGGGGATGGGGCAGGACGGCGAGGAGCTGTTCCCGACGCAAGAGGAGGAAGACGCGCAGCGTCTCCAAGCCGAGCGTCAGGCGAAGGAGGCTGCGGAACGGCAGGTACAGGCCGCCGAACAGCAAGCTTTGCAGGATGCACGGGAAGCCATCGCCGACCTGTGCGAGGTGCTCACCATCCCTCTGACGCCCGACCGACTCGCCCACCTCGCCTCCCTCGACCTTCCTGCGCTCCGGGAGCTGCGCGCCCTCCTCAAGCAGCGCAAAACCTGGCCCGGATGACAGGGGCGTCACACTGCCTGACGCCTCGACCTCGTTTCGTCCCGCTGCTACCGTCTCCCCTCATGGCTGATCCCGCCACGCCGCTTCCTCGGGCTCTTTCCCTGGAGCCTCTCTCCTGGCCTCCCTGGCCCGAGGTTGCCTTCCCCGTCTGGCCCGAGGACCTCTCCCGCTGGTTTATCCCCGAGGACGACGACATGACCTGGACGACGCTGCTCATTGCCTTGCAGCGCCATCTCTTTGCTTCCCTTCGCAAGCTCCTCGCAGAACAGAACCGCGATTGGTTCGTGGGTTACGAGCAAAAGATGCTCCTCGACGAGAAGGACCAGCGTATCGGTGTCGTCCCGGACCTTTACGTGCTCCCCTGCCAGCCGAAGGACCCGAATTTCTTCCAGTGGCCGGCCTACCTTCCGGACGTCCCCGTGCCGGTGTTTGCGCTGGAGGTGGTGTCCGGCTCCAACTGGGACAAGGATTATCAGGGGTCGCCGCAGAGGTACGCGAAGCTGGGGGTGGAGGAGCTGCTGATCTTCGACCCGCTGGCGCTGGAAGGAAAGAGCCCCGCGTCACCGCCCCACGTGCTCCAGCTCTACCGACAAGGGAAGAAGGGGGAGCTGAAGCGGGTGTACGCCGGAGAAGGACCGGTGTGGAGCGAGGGGCTGCGGGTGTGGTTCCGCGCGGAAGGTGGCCGTGTTACGGTGACGAGGGACCGAGAGGGGAAGACCCCCGTGCTGACGGCGGAAGAGACGGAGCGGTGGTGGGACAAGCTGGAAGAAGAGCAAACGGCGAGGAAGAAAGCGGAAGAGGAGACGAGGCAGGAACGCTCGGCGAAGGAAGCAGCGGAGAGGACCACGCAGCAGGAGCGTCTGGCCAAGGAGGCTGCGGAGAAGAACGCACAGCAGGAACGTCTGGCCAAGGAACAGGCGGAAGCCAAGGCGGAGCGACAACGCCAGACCGCCGAGCAGCAGGTGCAGGCCGAGCGCGAAGCCAAGGAAGTTGCCGAACGTCAGGCGCAGGTCGAGCGCCAGGCCAAGGAAGCGGCCGAGCGCCAAGCACAGGCCGCCGAACGGCAAGCCGAGGCCGAGCGCCAGGCCAAGGAGGCCGCCGAACTGCAGGCGCAGACGGAGCGTCAAGCCAAGGAGACTGCCGAGCTGCAGGCGTTGCAAGACGCACGGGAAGCCATCGCCGACCTGTGCGAGGTGCTCACCATCGAGATGACGCCAGACCGGCTCGCTCGCCTCGCCTCCCTCGATCTCTCCGCGCTCCGGGAGCTGCGCGCCCTCCTCAAGCGGCGCAAGACCTGGCCCGATTGACCAACCGGGAGGTCGTCGGCAACGGCTCGACGAACCTCACGCCATCGCGCTCGCTCGTTGCCGATCCGCCGTGATCCCCAGGAGCCGTAGCGGCTCGTCGCTCGGGCGGAATTCCACCCGATCCCCCAGCTTCACCGGGCTCTGCCGCCCCGTCCCGTCGAGGAACAGCGCCCCGTCGTACATCTTGCTCCGTACCCGCAGCACCTGCCCCGGCGCCAGCACCCGCCGGGTGATCCGGTAGGGCCCCTCCGCCGGGATGTACGGCTCCCGCACGACGAACTGGAGATCCTTGCTGTCCAGCGGTAGCACCTCCCCCCCCGCGGACCTCAGCGCCGCCGTCGACCCCGCCGCAGGCCCCACCCAGAGCCCGCTGGAGCGTTGCTCCTCTTCCTGCTCGCCATCCAGTTCCAGGATGTACCGCGAGGTCGCCGCCGGGCAAGCGTGGCACAGCAACGCGTCGTTGAGCACCCGCCGGGAGATCACCTGATCGTTACAGAGAACCTCCATACGGGTCAAATCAACACCCGGCAGGGCACCGGCGAGGGCGAGCGGGAGGAGGCGCCCGATGGAGGAGGCGTCGGCGCCGCAGAAGAAACCGACGCTGATCCCTGGGGCGCTGTTGACCCCGAGCACGGGGCACCCGACGATCCGGTGAGAGGCGGAGAGGAGGGTACCATCGCCGCCGACGGTGAGGACGAGGGAGGCGCCGCCGGTGGAGAAGGGCTGGCGGAGGTCGTCGATGGCGAGGACGTCGGCCTGGGCGGCGGCGAGGGCGGCGCGGACGACGGCGAGGGCGTGCTCGTGGGCGTCGTGGGCGGCCTTCATGCGAGCGACGGTGGGGTCCTGGCGGCGGAGTAGGTCGAGGACGAGGGGGTCGGGAGAGCACTCGACGTGGCTTGTCCACGAGGAGCGTTTGGCGACGAGGATGACGGAGGGGCGGCTCATGGTTTTGGCGCCAGGCCCCCCCATGCTACACCGAGCCTGGCCGCCGGTTCATGGACCTTCTCTACTTCGTCATCCTGGTCAGCGTGCTCATCTTTGTGCATGAGCTGGGCCACTTCACCTTTGCCAAGATCTTCGGCATCAAGGTGCTGACCTTCAGCGTGGGGTTCGGGCCGAAGATCCTGAGGCTCCGGGGGAGGGAGACGGAGTACTGCGTGGGGCTGTTCCCGCTGGGGGGGTTTGTCCGCATGCTGGAGGAGTCCCGGGGGGAGCCGGTGCTGCCGGAGGATCGCCGCCGTACCTTCGAGGCGCAGCCCATCTGGAGGAGGGTGCTGGTGGTGCTGGCGGGTCCGGCGATGAACCTGCTCTTCCCGGTGGCGCTCTACTTCACCGTGTTCGCCTCGGAGCAGCGGTACGTCCCGCCGACGGTGGGGGTGGTGCTCCCGGGGCACCCGGCGGAGGGCAAGCTGCTGGAGGGCGACCGCGTGCTGGAGGTCGACGGCCAGGAGATCGGGACGTTCGTGGAGCTCCAGCGGTACGTGGCGCAGAACCCGGGGCGAGAGATCAAGCTCAAGGTGTTCCGGTCGCTGGGCTACGTGGACGTGGAGGTCACCCCGGAGGAGGTGCGGGAGCAGGTGGGCTACGACCAGGTGGCCTCGGTGGGGCGCCTGGGGATCCTGCCCCACGCTCCTGCCCCCGCCATCGGCGTGAGCAACCCGGATTCTCCGGCGTACCGGGCGGGGCTGCGCACCTTCGACGTGCTGACCAGCATCGGGGGGCGACCGCTCCGGCACTTCAGCGACATCGCCCGGGTGCTCATGGACAACCGCGGGGAGACGGTGCCGGTGACCTACCTGCGCCCCCGCTTCCTGGAGGGCGCCCTCGGCGGCTTCGCGGACCTCGCGGTGTTTGAGCCCGGGGTCGCGGCCCTCACCCCGGAGATCTCCGGCGAGGACCTCTTCAGCCGCACCGGCATCGAGAGCTCCGACCTCTTCGTGGCCATCGTCCCGCCCGGGTCGGCGCAGGCGAAGGCGAACATCCAGCGGGGGGACAAGCTGATCAAGCTGGACGACGAGCCCATCTCCTCCTGGAGCGTGCTCCGGGAGCGGCTCTTCGCCGAGCCGACCAAGCCCCACAAGCTCACCTACGTCCGCGACGGGCGGCAGGACGCGGGCACCATCCAGCTCCGCCACGAGCTGTACTTCGACGAGTCGGGGCAGTCCCACGAGCGCTACGCGCTGCGCATGGAGCACTGGGCGCCCGTGGTCCCCGAGCCCCTGGTCGAGCACCCGCACCGCTACGCCCACGCCGCCCGCATGGCCGTGGCCAAGACCGTCGAGGTCGCCCGCTACATGGTCGTGAGCATCGCCCAGATGGCCCAGGGGAAGATCAGCTTGACGCAGATCTCCGGGCCCATCGCCATCTACGAGGTGGCAGGTCAGGAGGGCGCTCGCGGCGCCGAGTACTTCCTCTGGGTGATGGCGGTCATCAGCATCAACCTCGGCCTCCTCAACCTGATGCCCATCCCGGTCCTCGACGGAGGGCACCTGCTCTTCCTGGCCTCGGAGGCGGTGCTCCGGCGACCGCTGCCCCTGCGCGTCCGCGAGGTCGCCAGCCTCATCGGCATGATGTTTTTGCTGATGCTGATGGCGGTCGCCTTCAAGAACGATGTCGAGCGGCGCTGGGACACCATCACCAGCGAGCTGAAGGATCTCTTCGGTTGACCTCCCCTTCCCTCCCCCTGTCCCCCCGGGCCCTGGCCGCCGCGGTGCTCCGCCGCGTGCTGGTCGATGACGCCTTTGCCGCCGCCGCCCTCGCCGCCGACCTGGATCGCCACGTTCAACTATCCCCCCGGGATCGCGCTGCCGCCACCGACCTGGTGTACGGCGCGCTGCGCGCCTCCCGCTACCTCGACGGGCGCCTCTCCCGCCTCAGCCCCGGGCTCACCCTCGACCCGCCGCTCCGGGCGCTCCTGTGGGTCGCCGGCTACGAGCTGGCCTTCCGGCCCATGGCGCCACCCCACGTGGTTGTCTCCGACGCGGTGGAGGTGAGCAAGTCCATCCAGCGGCGGGCCTCGGGGCTGGTGAACGCCCTGCTCCGCAAGCTGATCGACGACCTGGCGACCTCCCCGGCTCCCCCGCTGGCAGAGGCCTTCGTCGCCGGGACGCCCCGGTGGCTCCGCCGCGCCCTCGAGCGCTCCCTGGGCCCCGGCGAGGCGGAGCGCTTCCTGGCGGCGGGGCCGCTCCCGCCTCCCCTCTGCCTCCGGGTGCGCCGCGGGGACCGGGCTTTCTGGGTTGAACGCCTCCGCGGCGAGCACCCGGCGGGCACCTTCGAGGAGAGCCCCCTCGTCCCCTCGGCCATCCGTTGCTCCGGCGGGGGCGACCCGCGGCGCTGGTCCGGCGTGCGGGAGGGCGCGCTGGTGGTGCAGGAGGAGGGCTCTCAGCTCATCGGGCAGGCGCTCGCGGTCCTCCCTGGCGAGCGCGTCCTCGACGCCTGCGCGGGCCGGGGCAACAAGACGCTCCTGCTCGCGGACGCGCTGGGCGGCTCGGGGCGCGTGGACGCCGCGGACCTCCACGGACCCAAGCTGGAGCGGCTTCGCAACGAGGCGGAGCGCCTGGGCGCGGCGGTGGGGAACACCTTCGAGATCGACGCCTCCGTGGGGCGCGGCGCCATCGAGGCGGGGGCCTACGACCGGGTGCTCCTCGACGCTCCCTGCTCGGGGGTGGGCACCCTCCGGCGCCGTCCGGAGATCCTCCTGCGGCGGGCGGAGGCGTCCCTGGCGGAGCTACAGACCCTCCAGCGGGCCATCGTGAAAAACATCGCGCCGGCGGTGAAGCCCGGAGGGAGACTGCTCTACGCGGTGTGCAGCGTGCTGCGGGAGGAGTGCGAGGAGGTGATCGAGGGGCTGGAGGGGTTCGAGGTGGAGGAGGTACGACGCCTGCTCCCCCACCACGAGGGCTCCGACGGCTACGCCTTCGCCACGCTGCGGGCCCGGGGGTAACGGCGGGCTCACGGGCCGTCGAGAGGCGCGGTGCAGACCAGGATCTCCGGGTTGCCGGGGGCAGGCAGGCAGCGGGCTCCCTCGGCGCAGTGCTCGTCCCGGACGCAGGGAAAAAAGCAGCGACCCGCGCGCCGGTCGCAGCGCGCCCACCCGCAGGTCTCGTCGCCCGAGCAAGCCGGAGACGAGGGGAGCGGTTCGCCCGGGGTGGGGTCGAGCTGCATCGGTGGTGGAGGCTCCGCCGAGGAAGGCGGCGGAGGAGCCTCCGCGGAGGGCCGCGGGGCGCCGCAGCCGTGGAGGAGCAGCGGCAGGGCAGCGAGCGGCAGCCTCACGACGCGGCGGTGGCGACGCCCTCGCCCATGCGCAGGAAGGTCTCCAGGCCCTTGCGGGTGTTGGCGACCAGATCCTCGTCGACGGTGATCCTCCCGGGCTCGAAGACCAGGACGACCGTGGAGCCGCCGAACTGGAAATACCCCTTCTCCTGTCCTGCCTCCACCAGCCCCGCCCGGAAGGTGTGGACGATGCTGCCCACGCACATGGCACCAATTTCCAGGTAGGCGACCCGGCCGAAGGTGGGCGAATCGATCAGGGTAAGGTCGCGCTGGTTGGTGTCCAGGATGGGGCGACCCCGGGCCAGCGCCCAGGGGTTCACCGACTCCAGGGGCCCCGCCAGGGTACGCGGAGCGCTGGCCTCCCCCGCGCAGGGAAAGTGGAAGCGGTGGTAATCCGAGGGGCAGAGGCGGACGATGAACACCACCCCGTCGCGGAACGGGCGAGCCACCTCGTCGCCGCCCAGCAGCGCCCGCAGCGACAGCGAGCGCCCCTTCGCCGGGAGCAAGGTGTCCCCCTGGACCTCCGTGTAGACAAAGGTACGCCCATCCGCCGGAGAGATCAGCCGGCGCGGGTCCGCCTCGACGGGGCGTGCTCCGGGGCGGAGGCGCCGGGTGAAGAAGTCGTTGAAGTGCCGGAATCCTTCCGGTGGGACCTCGTAGTCCTCCATGTCGATGGCGAGCTTGCGCACCGTCTCGGCGATGGCCCGGCGGCTCAAGGGGCTCGACTGGTAGCGCCCGTAGAGCTTGCTGAAGCCCGGGCGCGTCAGCACCGCCCGGCGCAGGAAGCGACCGGAGATCCGCTCGTAGACGAACCGGACCAGCGCCTCCCCCAGCACCACCTCGGTCTGGAGTTCGCCAGAGCGGCGGTCGATGTACTGGATCGGAGCAGGCGCGGGAGGACGTCGGAAGGGCAGCACGACGGAGCAAGCTAGCCGCTCCCCCCCTCCGGGGCCAGAGGGCAGCGCTCACCCGCTCCGGAGCAGCTCGTCGCGGAGCTGGCGGGCCGCCTCCAGGGAGGAATCCTCCCCCAGCGCCTTCTCCACCAGCAGCCGCGCCTTGCGTCGATCCGCCTGGCCCAGCGCCAGCAGGCTGAGCTGGTAGTAGGCCTGTGCCTTGGCGGCGGCAGTGGTCCCCTCCTCGCCGCTGGCGGACACCTTCAGCAGCGTGATCGCCCGGAACGCCCGGGTCGCGTTCTGCTCGTCGTTCAGCTCCAGGGCCAGCAGGCCCAGCTCCAGGGCCAGGGCGCCGTTGCCCCCGTCGTTGTCGAAGGCCTTGCTCAGCGACTGGAGCGCGTTGGGGCGCTCCCCGAGGTCCAGCTCGATCCTGGCCTTGCGCAGGTGAATCTGCCCGAGCGCCTTCGAGCGGCGCCCCCGGTGGGCCGCGGCCGCCCGCTCCAGCGCCTGGATCGCGTCCCGAGGGCGGCGGGCCCCGAGGTGGGTCTCCGCCAGCAGCAAGGCCAGCTCCAGGTCGTCGGGCCGGAGCCCCCGGGCTTCCTCCAGGACCTGCGAGGCCGCCTTCGGATCCCCCTGCTGCGGGTCCATCAGCAGCCTCGCCGCCGCCAGCAGCGCCTCGAAGCGGGGGCCTGGCTCCCGCAGCGTCGCCGCATCCTCCCGGAGGAGCTGCGCCAGCTCCCTCCGCGCCCCGCTCTGCTCGTAGATCCCCCGCAGCGCCGCCCGCAGCCGACCGTCCTCCCGGGCCGCC